>NZ_CP083952.1:5379919-5711989 GCF_006442545.2 Mesorhizobium sp. B2-1-8 | reverse complement strand
TCGACCATCGTCGTGCCGTCCTCTGATGCCATGAACCGTCTAAACATCGTCAAAATCGGATCAACCGCTCCTGATGACTGCCGCCGAGCGTGATTGAGTCGACGCCGACGAGCGACAGCATGCCTAAGTCGCTGTAATGGAAGCTTGTGGACGCTGTGACGATGCATACCTGCGACGTCGTGGAAAGATATAGAACAGTGCCGTTGGCGGCGATCGTATTCTGGCACGTAGCGGGATCAGCGATGTTTACCGTCACATCGGACTTCTTCCAGCCGTCGACGCGCGTGAGATCCGTTTGCTGCCCGTTTATCTTGCCATATACCGCTATGCTTGCTGCAATATCGGCGCAGTTGATCGCCGCCAGGCCCGCATCGGTATACAACTGGCTGTTGCAGCGGGCGGCGAAGCGGGCTGCGTCGGTGAGACCGGCCTCCACCAGAAATTTATCATGGATGAACCGGCCGAATTCGAACACACCCGCCGAGAGTAGCACCATCAGCGGCGCGACGAGAGCCATCTCGATCAGCACGGTGCCGCGCTGTTCCAGGCAAAATCGTCGTAGATAGCGGCGAAGCATTTTTGTCATTGCCATCACCGGTACAACTGCGCTTCGTCGCGGAGGAAATTGTCGAGCGTGCTTTGGCCGCCACGGCCTGTAATGTCGACGAGCTCGACAAACACCGACCCTCCGCTTGACGCACCCGGAACGGGTTCCGTCATGAAGAAACTTGCGAAGGCTTCGACGGGAAGGTTGGTGCTGTTGCCGCTCAAATTGTTGCCGGCAGCCTGCAGCGCATTGCAGTTGAGGATCGCTCCATAAAGCAACCGGCGATCGACTGAGGTGACCGGCGGCTGGCATGCGCTCGGCGGGGTTCCCACCTCGCCGCCTGTCGACGCTTGTCCAACGAGGTTGTTCGCGATTTCATATTTATAGACCTGGTAGCGGGTCGGCTTGGTCGTATCCCAGGAAGAGGGGTAGCTGGTGGAACCGAAATTGGTGCTCCAGTAGCCGGACATGTTCCAGTTTCCGTCACCCATCCGCCCGCTCATGTAGGGCGTGGTGGCATCCCGGGGCAGGCCCATGTTGCCTGTCGCGTTGAACGTCAACTGGTTGTAGGAAGGACACTGATTCCCATTGCCGCCGCCGTTCCCATTGCCGTTTCCGTTCCCGCCCGTCGACGCTCCCTTACGGACATTCGAGGCTGGGCCATATTCCGGGCTGTTGAAGGCATTGCCACTGGCATTGATCCCAAAGCGAACGTTGAATGCGTCCTGCACCGGGCCGTTGTTCTGGCCAGTCTTGGTGCTTACGCCCTGCGCCGAGTAGCAGCCGCGAGGCGTCGACGTGGCTATCGTTTGGGCAAGCGCCTGTGCGCCGTTGCCGACATCGTCAGGCGGTTGCAGGAAGCCGAAATTGCCAGGCCCGTAAGCGGCATTGTTGCCCACCAGCCGAAGTTCGATTAGCCGGCGATGGACCGCTGGATCCGTCACTGCCTGTTCGAGTGTCACACCACCCGCCGAATTGGTGCCGTTTACCATCTCGTATGGGTTGCACATGAAGACTGGTGTGTAATTGCAGACGCCGGATGTGAAGCCCGCTACCGAAACAGCTCCGAAAGTGAAGCCATTGGCAGCCGTGTTCCCCGAAATAAAAGAGATGGGGAAGATGGTTGTTAAAGTTTCGGGCTGGGCTGCCACCATGATGAAGCGAGTCACGGATGCCGAGGCCGCATAGTTCGCTGAGGTAATCAGGGCGGAATCATTTGCAGGGATGCTCGCTAGGAAACACCACGATATTTGGCCTCTCGAGCGGCAGGCCGGGTACGTCGCGTCGACAGTGGTCGTTCCGCTGCCCGGCAGGGCGACGATGCCTCCATCGGAGAATGTGGTGGTGTTCGAAATCAGATTTCCGAGGGCGTTCTCGGCGCGAGTCCATGCATCGGTTCTGCCGTTCAACTCGGCCGCGGCGGCAAGCGCCAACGCATCAGTGCCCTTTTGTATATCGTTATGCAGGTTGTTGATCCGGCTCATGTCAATCGCCAGCAGGGAAAAGCCGATGATCGCCGGCAGCGTGACGCTGAACAAAATCAGCGCTAATCCCCTCTGATCGTGCCAGAACGCGCGAACAATCCGCAACATGGCCCTGCCCTTTACTTCCTTTGGCGCCAAGATCCTCGTCTTGCTTAGCGCTGAAGTCGCATCCTTCCGTTCAATTCGACGGTGTAGTCACACCCGACCCGCCGACATTGACCGTGATAGGCGGCGGCGGCGGGGGTGGCGGCGGAAATTTGTAGTTGTGCGCAACAGCGGCGGCGCGTGTGCCGTCGCCCTCGATATGCGTGTTCCTGGAGACCGGATTGAGCGGGTCGACCGTCTGAAGCATCGAGTTGAACTTCTGCGTGTCGCCGGCGGCCAAGGTCACCGAGTCATAGTGGTTCAGATAGTCCGCGGCGCAGCCCGAAAGCGACCCGGCACACAGGATGAGGATCAAGACGCTATTTCTTGACATAGAGCATCTTGTCCTTCGATTTGAAGTCCAGCATGTGGCCATAGGGGCCGGTGACGCCGTCGCCCGTTTCATATTTACGGATCATGTCCTTGTTCACTTCGAGTTGGCCGAGCAGGAAGAACTCCGGGTCGTTGGCGGGACGTGTCTTGTCGAAAGGCGTCGCCAACTGCTCGCCAGGCTTCACCGGCCGCACGAGATGCGGCGTGACGACGACGACCAGCTCGGTCTCTTCCTTCTGGTTGCTCGAATTGCGGAACAACGCCCCGATGACAGGCACCTGGCCGAGCCACGGCACCTGGTTCTGCAGCTTGGTCGTCTTGCTCGACAGGAGCCCGCCGACCGCGAAGCTCTGGCCGTCGCGCAGTTCGACGACGGTGGACAGTTTGCGGTTGGTGAAGATCGGATCGCCGGCAGTGGTGAAGCCGGTCAGGTCGCTGACCTCAGGCGCCAACTGGATGTGGATCTTGTCATCGGCGAGCACGATCGGCGTGAACAGAAGATTGACGCCGAATTGCTTGTAGTCGATCTGGACCAGCCCATTCTTGTCGACGCTACGGATAGGGACCTGGCCGCCGGCGTTGAAACTAGCGGGTTCGCCGGAAAGCGTGGTGAGGTTTGGCTCGGCAAGCGTGCGTACCACACCCTTGGCTTCGAGGGCTTCGATGATCAGGTCGACCTTGATGTTGCTGTCGATGACGCGGGTGATCAGCGCTGCAAACGGATTGGTATTCGACAGCAGGCCACTGACGAGGTCGCCCGCTCCGAGCTCCGCCCCGTCCTTATCCACCGTGGCAATACCAGTGCCGACCCGGGTTGTGCCCCGACTGTTGGTACTCCTAATCGAAACTCCAAGGTCGCGTCCCGCATTGCGCTTCGCCTCGAGCACGCGCACTTCGAGATTGACCTGCTGGCTGTCGTCGACGGTGACGGCATTGATGATGGCGTCGGGCCCGTATTGCTGCGCGACTTCCATGATGGCCGCCAAGGTGGCGCCGTCCTTGACATGGCCGCCAAGCCGCACCCTGCCGTTGACCGAGCCGATCTCGATACGCGACCTTGGCGAAACCTGGCGGATCGCCGCCGCCATGTCGCTGACGTCGACACCGACCTCGATCTGGATGACGCCGAGCGATCGCTTGTCGGGTGAGAACAAATTGACCGTGGTGGTGCCGGCGCCCTTGCCGATGACATAGAGCGTGCGGTCGGTCATCGGCTGCGCGTCGGCGATCTTTTCGTCACCGACGACGATATCGCCGAGATTGGCGTTCACCTGGATTGTCACCGATTGCGACATCGGCAGGAAAACACGATGGACGCTGGGGTTCGATACGTCGATGAACCGATCGGCTGCTTCAGCCGCCAGGCTCGACAGCAACAGCGACACCAGACACGACAACGCGGCCGCCGCCATCCTTACCCAAACCCCCTGCATCCCCGTCTCCCCAATCGCTGCTGTGGCAGCCCATTTTCATTAGCTGCAGCTTATCATGGTTGTCGCGGCACGTCATATGTCTCAAGCTTCACGCCACGAAATACGCCCACGGTTACGTTCTTCGGCGGTTCCGGCTGCACATATTTGACCACTTCCTTGACGACCTCGCGCACTTCCGGCGCGGATGCCACCGCCGGAGCGGGTTTGACCTTGCCCAACTCGTCAAGGCGGCTTCCCACCTTCTCCACGGCCTGGGCTAACCCGGCAATCTTGTCGTCGGCACGCTTGCGCTCAGCTTCCGCCAGGGCGTCCGCCGCCGCTTTCTTGTCGAGTTCGGCCTGCCGCTTGGCGACGTCTTGAGGCGTTTCGCCAGTCAAATCCGACAGCGTCACGCGTTCGGTCGTCTCGCCCTTGCTGGCCGCGGCCTGGCGAAGCGCCAGCGAGAGCTGGCCGGCCCCAGCCGCCAAGGTGAGCTTCTGGGCATCCTTGGTGCTGGCCTCGAGCGTTACCGCCTTCACCACGGTCGGACTGTCCTTGCTCTCATCGGCGACCTGGTCGACGGCAAGCACCTTCATGCTCTGCAGCAGCACGTCGACAAAGCTCTTGTCCGCCCCGTCACTGTCGCGCACCGTGCGAGTCAGCAAAACATCGACGCGGTCGCCCGGGAAGACGAAGCCGGCGACGCCGAGCACATCATTGACCCGTATGGAAACAGCTTTCATGCCTTCGCCTATTACCGCCGAAAGCGTGGCGCGCTGGCCGGGACCGGTGATCTTGGTGGCGAGTATCGGTTCGTTGACGCCAATTGTTTGGAGGGCCTGTCTTGCACCTTCGCCAGCCAGTGCTTCCTTCGTCGTCTTGAAGGCGCCTGTTGGAATCGCGCCTGCCGGCCATGCGATTTCGCGCAGCTTGTCTGCCGAAAGCGCGTCACCGAATTTCAGCGGCACGGCTGCAACCACCACGGTGTCGCGCTGGATACCATTTGCTTCCGCCATGGCGCTGCGTTGACTGGCCAACCAGATGTTGGCAAGCACCACCGCGAGCACGCCGAACACGCCGGCGAGTACGATCATTATAAGTGTGTTGGCGCGCATGGACCCAAGCCCCAAAATCCACAATGCGGGAGTTCACCCGCTAAAGATAAGGTCAGGCCCGGATCGGACGACCCGGGCCTGAATTCACAAGTCAGGCGGCGGCGGCGGCGCAGACGGTATTGCCAGCGGCACCGTGGCCGTTGAGCGCGGCGCAAAGGCCGGTGAACTGACCGGTTACCCATATGCCGATGCCGATGATGATCAGGATGGACGCGGCGGCGATAATGCCGATGAGGATGGAATATTCGACCATGGCAGCGCCGTTTTCGTCGTCGCGGAACTGCCGGGTCATCGTCATGAGCTTCTTCATGTCAATTTCTCCCTTTGGAGGTTGAACCCGACGAGACAGAGCCAAGGATGAACTCCATACCCAAGCATCCCCCGTCATCTCGATCCTAGGTCCCGAGAAATTGCGGAGTCAAACGGGATTAACGGTTCCTTAACTTACCAATACATGAACTTCCGAGCTGGATGTAGCTTTAAATTTCAGCAAGAGCTTGATTCGCCTAATGTTTCAAGCGTCCTTAACCATTCGTTCACAATTATTCCCGTCAGCTAATAAAGTGACGGCTACTTTAGCGGTATGGCATATCCCTTTATATCTAGGAGGTTATAGCCAAATATGGAGGGATGCCGATGCCGCAGCGGGTCAGGGCACAAGATGCGACCAAAGTGCAGTAGGCCACTCATGTTTGCCAGCATGGTGACCAGAAATAAAAACGATATTTTTTTGGTGCGATCCTTAACTATGTTGAAAGTAATGGCGGCAGGCAAGGCGCCCTAGCGCTTGTGCGTCGCGTGGTTAACGTTTAGTTTCCGCTAATGTGCGCTAGAGGGGTATAACGGATTATGCTGGGGCGTTTTATCAAGGGACCAAGCGAGCAGCAGGCCGCGACAAAGGCCGAGGCGCTGACTGTGCTGCCCATTGTCCCGGCCGTTTCTCCAGCTGCTGATCTTGACACCCAAGGCGAGGACTTCCTGACGCTGAAAGTCGAGCTTCATCGCCATCTCATTGACCGTTTCAACCTGACTGCGCTGGAAACCGCATCCAAGGACGAGATACTGAACGAGATCCGGCCGATCGTTCGCGAATTCGTGCGCAGTCACAATGTGCCGCTGAATGCGCGCGAGCTAGACCAGCTAACCAGCGACACCGCCGACGAGATGCTCGGACTCGGGCCGATCGAGCCACTGCTCAAGGACGATTCGATCGCCGACATCTTGATCAACACGCACAAGCGCGTCTTCATCGAGCGCCGTGGTGTGATCGAGGAAACCTCGATACGCTTTCGCGATGAGGCGCACCTGCTGCGTATCATCAACAAGATCGTTTCCGCTATCGGCCGGCGTGTCGACGAATCGGCGCCGATGGCAGATGCCCGCCTCGAGGATGGCTCGCGCGTGAATATCGCGGTGCGACCGATCTCCGTGGACGGCCCGCTGGTGTCGATCCGGAAATTTTCCAAGAACCCCTATTCGCTCGAACGGCTGATGGCGTTCAATTCGATCCGCCAGCCGATGGTCGATCTGCTGCGCATCGCGGTGCAAGCCCGCAAATCGATCCTCGTTTCGGGCGGCACCGGCAGCGGCAAGACCACGCTGCTCAACGCGTTGTCGAGCTACATCCCAGCCACCGAGCGCCTGATCACTATCGAGGATGCGGCGGAACTGCAGTTGCAGCAGCCACATGTCGGCCGCCTCGAGACCCGCCCGCCCAATGTCGAGGGCAAGGGCGAGGTTCGTCAGCGCGAACTGCTTAAGAATGCGCTGCGCATGCGGCCCGACCGCATCATCGTCGGCGAGGTTCGCGGCGAGGAAGCCTTTGACATGCTGCAAGCCATGAACACCGGCCATGAAGGCTCGATGACAACAATCCACGCCAACACCCCACGCGATGCATTGTCCCGCCTCGAACAGATGGTGGGTATGGCTGGCATGCCGATGACCAATGACTCGATCCGAGCGCAGATAGCATCGGCCATCGACATCATTGTACAGACGCAGCGTCTTTCCGACGGCGGCAGACGGGTCATTTCGATATCGGAATTGACCGGCATGGAAGGCAATGTCGTCCAACTCCAGGAAATTTATCACTTCGTTCGGCGCGAGGTGACGCCGGAAGGCAAGATCGTGGGAGATTTCCGTGCCACCGGCATCCGCCCACGTTTTGCCCAGGAAGCGGCGACGCTTGGCCTTTTCTTTTCCAAGGATGCCTTCAATCCACAGGCGCCACTTTAATGCCCACCGGTCAGACGCTCCTCTACTTCATCTATGTGCTGGCAGCCGCATCAGTGATCCTTGCCGCCGAATCGCTCTATGTGTCCTACGCGGGGCGGCGGCTCAGAACGGGCACGATCAATCGGCGGCTCAAACGACTGGGCGAGGAGGCGCCGGCGGAAAAGAGTCTGCAGGGCCTGTTGCGCGAACGTGGATTGACGGACACCGGTGACTTTATTTTTCGCGCGATCGGGTTGAACCGGCTCTATACACAATCGGGTATCACTGGCAGTCCGATAGCCTTTGCCGGCATGTTCGCTCTGGCCGGCCTTGTTTTGGCGCTGGCATCGTCGTTGCTGTTGAATTTCTCTATCGTCATAGCGTTGATCATCTTTTTCGTCATCGCCTTGGTGCTACCATTGCTCGTTCTCCGGCGTGCCCGCAACAAGCGAATCCAGAAATTCGCCAAGCAACTGCCGGACGCACTCGACATGATCGTGCGTTCATTGCGTGCCGGACACCCGACATCGGTGGCAATTGCCCTTGTCGCCCGGGAAATGCCCGATCCGCTCGGCACAGAATTCGGGATAGTCTCCGACGAAATCACTTTCGGCCTCAGTCTTGAAAACGCCGTTCGGAAACTTTCGCAGCGCGTAGGCTTCGAAGGCCTGCATCTGCTTTCGGTGTCACTCTCGATTCAGGCCAAGACAGGCGGAAACTTGACCGAAATCCTGCACAACTTGTCGTCGGTGTTGCGCGAAAGACAGAAGCTGCGGATGAAGATTCGGGCGCTTTCAGCCGAGGGCCGTGTGTCGGCGTGGATCATTTCGCTGTTTCCGGTTGTGATGTTTCTGATACTTCAGGTCCTTGCCCCGGCTTATTACGGCGGCATCTCGAACGATCCCGCCGTCGTTCCAGCTTTTGTGGGTTTCGGGACGTGGGCGCTCTTGGGCGACTTCATCATGTATCGAATGGTCAATTTCGACTTTTGACGGGGGCGAGCCATCAATCTGCTTTCGAACATCCAGGACGTAAGCCTTCTGATCTCAATTGCCGTTTTTCTTGCGGCAGTGGCGCTTTTCCTGTTCGGGGCCCTTATCCTGTTGCCGGTATTGCAGACTCGAAGGCTGGTCACGCAGAGCCTCATGGCGGAGGGAATCACAGACCGTCGTTCGCTTGCCGGTCAAGAACAACTCGCCCGGATATCGGCACAGCGGCCGGTTGACGCCTATTTCCGAACGGTCGAGAAGGAGCGGGGGGAGCCAAATGCGCTCGAGGCCAAGCTCTTTCGTGCCGGTTTCTATCAGTCAAGTGCCCCTCTTATCTACACCTTGTCACGCATCGGAGCTGTCGGAATTGGCTTTTTAGGCGTCTATGCGCTCCTGTCGCGCATACTGCCCCCGTATTTGCCTGGCTTTGTCGCATTAGGCGCGGCTGCCTTGTTCGGGCTTGCATGCCTGGTCGTTCCGAGCGTCATGCTCGATCGATTCGAGAATGCCCAGAAACATATCTATCGCCGCAGCTTCCCAGATTTCATGGATATGATGATCACCTGCGCTGACGCCGGGATGAGCCTGGAGGCCGCAGTCGAGCGAGTCAGCACCGAAATGGCTGGCACTCACAAATGGCTCGGTATCCAGCTTGCGATCATGAATCTGCAATTGCGTGCGGGCAAGCCGCTACGGGAGGCGTTGCGCGAGCTCGCCGACCGCGTCGGCCTTGAGGAGGCTAGGGCCTTGGCGGTGCTATTCCGCCAATCGGAAGAACTTGGTACCAGCCTGACGGAAGCGCTGCGTGTCTACAGCGACGAAATGCGCAGCCAGAGAATCCTGCATGCCGAGGAGCGAGCAAATGCTCTGCCAGTCAAAATGATGATCCCATTGGGGCTGTGCATCTTTCCCGTTGTGCTCATGGTCATCATGTTGCCAGTGATCATTCGCATGAAAGGCGTTTTCTTCTAAATGGTTATATGCTTTGATTCTAAAATAGAGTCGTAGGACTCTTGGGGGATAAAATGATAGGGCCAATGCGCCTCGCAACCGTCGTCGCCGCCAGTCTGTTGACGGCAACCCTTGCCGGCTGCCAGACAAACGGCGCCGACGCCACCGGCGGTGTCGTGCGCACCAACGAACCCTCGAAAGGTGATGTAACGTCCTTCGGCGATGCGTTCGATGGATTGAAGACGGTCAGCAACGTCGAATACTACGCCTCGGACCAGGCCGTGGCCGAAGCCAAGAACCAGTTCCGCGCGGAAAATTATGGCAATGCCGGCGCGCTGTTCTTCAAGGCGACACAACTGGCGCCCAATGACGGCGGCGCCTGGATGGGTTTGGCCGCTTCGTGCGACCGGATCCACCGCTTCGACCTCGCCGACCGTGCCTATGGCCGCGCCTTCAAGCTGATGGGGCCGTCGCCGGAATACTACAACAATGTCGGCTATTCCGATCTGCTGCGTGGCAAACTGCAGGACGCCCGCACGAATTTTCTCAAGGCTTATGAGTTGGCACCAAACGATCCGACCGTAGCCAACAATCTAAAGCTGCTGTCGTCGAGCGTGCAGAACATCGAGCGCTAGCATGCTGCTTGCCGAAACACTGCTGCTGAAGGCGCTCGCCATCCCTCTGCTCGCATGGATTGCCTGGTTCGACTTCACCACCCAGAAAATAGCCAATCGCAATGTGCTGCTGCTGCTCGGCCTGGGGGCGGGATCGCTGCTGCTGCTTTCGCTCCAGGCCGGATCGTGGTGGGATATGGGGCTGTGTGCTATGGCGGGGCTTCTGTTGTTTGTCGCGCTCTTCCCGTTCTGGGCGCTGGGCAAGATCGGTGCCGGCGATGTCAAGCTGATGGCGGTCGTGCCCTTTCTGATCGGCGGACACGACCTCATCCTGTTTTCCGTTTTGCTGCTGGTTTTTGCTCTTGGCACGGCCGTAGTCGTGAAAATTCCGTTCATGCTGCCGCAAGGCGCATTCCGCCTTTATGTTCAGTATCTGGATCGTAAGGGGGTCGTGCCGTTTGGGGTGCCGATTTCTTTGGCCGCGATCTGCACGATACTCTTCGGAATCTATGAAACTCTGGTGGTTGCGACCAGTTCGGGAATACTGGATCAGCTCAATTGAACTGAGGCAGTTCGTTCTGCTTTATGAGGCCTGGGCCATCCCGCCGCGTTTACAGGCAACGCCAGCCAAAACGCAAATGCTGCGCTGTGAGGATTGAGCGCGATCATCGCGATGGCTGAAATCAGAATTGAGATCGGCGCCAGGAAACGAAGCACGGAAAGAAGGTTTGGCATTTGGCCACAGTAGGCCGGACAGCTTAATCAAAGTTGAGAGGCGTAGTTGTTAACTCTTTGGAAACCATCTTCTTGTCGGGGCGCGAAAGTGATGTTTCAATGAATGCTTAGGGAGGGATGAAAATGTTGAACGAGGATTTTCTTGGCCGAATTGCCATCATCTTCGCCATGACGGTTTTGGCGACGTCCGGCGCGATACCTCTGTTCCTCTATTTTCGTCAGGATGCTTCAGTAATTTCGCTCGCAATCGTTACTCAACTGGCGTCGACCGTGTTTCTGTTGTTGCAGCTTGTGATGACAATCGCCCGGCTTCCGCCAAAGGGAACCGCGCAGGGAATTGAACCGAGAGTAGCCTCGGTAGCTGGGACATTTATGATCCTGCTCGCATTGAGCCTGACACCGGCATTGCAAAATGAGGCGGCGCAAGTGACGGCGCTCTGCTTGGTCCTCATCGGTACGACCAGTTCGATTTTCTGTCTTTATTGGCTGGGCCGTTCCTTCTCTCTCATGGCGACAGCTCGTCGCCTGGTGACCACTGGCCCGTATTCGATTGTCCGGCATCCGCTTTACATCTGTGAAGGGGTATTCGTCCTCGGAATGATCCTTTCGCATTTTTCGGCGCTGATGGTGGCCTTGGGCACGGTTCAGTTTCTTCTGCAGTACCGGCGCGCCCGCAACGAGGAAGGAATCCTTCGACAAACCTTCCCCGAATACGATGCATATGCCCGACGCGTCCCAATGCTTTTCCCGCGCTTCCGTCGTGTGGTGCCTGCACCTGGCCAGTGATGTCCGGCACGATTCACGAAATATTACGTGAGGGAACATCCGGGCCGCCAGTTTCTTTTGACCCCCGAGGCGGCCGTTCGCCTCGATAACTCAAAGGAGAAGAAGAATGCCCAATCAAGGTGGTAGCCATGAGCAACATGTGAAAGCAGGCCAGCAAAGCCACAAGAACATGGACGACAAGAACCGTCAGCAGCAGGCGGCCGGTGGCAACCAGCGCCAGCAAGGCGACAGCTCCGGCATGCGCGGCGGAACCCATGAACAGCATGTGAAGGCCGGCGAGCAGAGCCACAAGAATCGCTAGTCAACCCGCGTGGCACAGAGCCCATCCCGAGCGCTCGGGATGGGCTTTGCATGCGTGCCGTGGACCAAAGCCAAGCCGGCCAGTCCCGCGAAAGAGAGTCCGCCCAAAGAGAGACAGATTTGATGCCCGATCCGAGAGAACCCGACCCCAACCGCGACGTGCCCATGCCTGCTCCCAACTGGAAGCCCAAGCCGATCGGAGAACCGGAGCCGGACGAATTGCCCGATGAGGTGCCGTTGCCCAATCCCGATGAGAATGTAGAGCCCCCGATGCACGCGGCCGGCTGACCGGATTGCGCTCGGGTCAATCCTCGTCGAAGCGGCCGCCTTCCCTTGACGGATCGCGTGAAATAGCCGCCTCCTCGATATCGTCGGGCAACGCCTCGTCGCTTTCCTGGTAGGCGTTGTCGTCATCTTCCTCGGGCAAGTCGCCCTCAGCCTCGTCTTCCACCTCGACGTCGTCGGGAAGGATTTTCGCGCCTGCGAGCGCGTCCCAGTCCTGCTGCTCTACCGTGGGACCTTCAGTTTCCGCCGGGTCTTCCGTCTGCGCTGCCGGTTGCTCTCTTTTGCGGGGGTTCATCGTCGTTCTCCGAAATTCGGGGAGTTGCCCCGGATCGCCTGGCGCCCGGGGCAACAGCTCGCCTGCTAAAGCAATTCCAGGAAAAGTGCGTAGCGGTTTTCCGTCCGGAATTGCGCGAAAACAAAGAGTCTAGGCGGCCTGTTGCAAGGCACGTTCGTTGACGCCGCCCTCGCCAAGGCCGGAAAGTGCCTTGTCGGTCGCCATCTCTTCTTCAAGAGTCTGGTTGAGGAGTTTGACCACGTCGCTCTTGCCGAGCTGTTCGGCCCAGGCGATCAGCGTGCCGTAGCGCGCGATCTCGTAGTGTTCGACGGCCTGCGCCGCCCCGACCAGCCCGGCGTCCAGCGCGGGGTCGCCCTTATAGTCCTGGAGGACTTCCGAACCCTCCTCGATGATGCCGTCAATGGCCGGACAGGTCTTGCCTCGGGCCGGCTTGTCGAGAAGCTCGAAGACCTGTTCGAGGCGGTCGACCTGGCCCTCGGTCTCCTGCAGATGTTTCTCGAACGCCGCCGAAACATCTTCGGATTCGGCGCCCTTCGCCATTTTCGGCAGCGCCTTCAGGATTTTCTTCTCGGCATAATAGATGTCCTTCAGCCCGTCGAGGAACAGGGCTTCAAGGCCCTTCGTTGCCGCTTTCTTCGCAGTCGCCATTGTCATCTCCGATTGTGTGAAGCCCACCTGCGGTGTAGCTGGGGCACAACTTGCTATGCTGACGGTTGTTCCAGCGACTTCGCAAAGGGACGCCTCCGGCTCCACGGGCGCGACCGCGGCGCGAACTCCGTCACTCGATCTGCCGCATGGTGCACTGGCGCGGCGCCTTGTCCGGCCGCCAGCGCAACAGTTTCGTGCCATGCCGGAACCTGTCGCCGGTGACATGGTCGAAGCGGACCTCGACCACCAGTTCCGGCCGCAGTGGCTCCCATTCGCCGCTGCGCTGCGTGCTCCAGCGGCTCGGCCCGCCTGGCGCCTTGCCGGTGAAGCCCGGTCCGCCACGCAGCTTTTCCAGCTTTCGGGTGACACGGGCCCGGTCATCCCTGCCGATGGTCGAGGTAAAGCCGACATGGTCGAGTTCGCCCCGTTCGTCGTAAAGGCCGAGCAGGAGCGAGCCGACCTCCTTGCTGCCGCTCAGATAGCGAAATCCGCCAACCACGCAGTCGGCGGTACGCAACCGTTTGACCTTGACCATCGCGCGTTCACCCGGCCGGTAGGGATCGGCCAGCAATTTGGCGACCACGCCGTCGGTGGGGCCATGACCGGCCCCTTCAAGCCAACGCCTGGCGGCGGCCGGATCGGTCGCGCTGGGTGAGAGCCGCAAGCCGGGTTTGGCGCAATCGCGAACAAAGCCCTCGACCGCCCGGCGGCGTCGCGACAACGGCTCGCCAAGCAGGATCGTCCCGCCAGGCGCGGCCAACATGTCGAACAGGATCAGCCGGGCAGGCGTTTGCGCGCTCAGCTTGCGGATACGGCTTTCGGCCGGGTGAAGCCGCATCTGCAGCGCGTCGAAGGAAAGCTTGCCTTCGAGCTCGATGACGATTTCGCCATCGACGACGAAATTTCGGGCCTCGACCTGCTGCAGCATGGCGACCAGTTCCGGGAAGTAGCGGCCGAGAGGTTTGCCGGACTTGGCGCGCAAGTCGACATCCGTGTCGCCCTTGAAGGCGAGGCAGCGAAACCCGTCCCATTTGGGCTCGTATTGCCAAAGGCCTTCCCCTTCCGGCAGGACATCGGCGGCCTTGGCCTCCATGGGAGGTGTGTCCAAGGGGAGGGCAAACCTGTCCGTCATTGCCTTTGTCATCGCTCCCGCGGCAGGTTCAGGCGCCGAGATCGATCAAAGCCACACCGAATTCGGCACGCTTGCGGCGGCGCAGGTGACCCGGCGCTTCCACCACGATGACTTCCAATGTCGGCCGAACGGTGCCTTCGAGCAGATGGCCGCCCCTGGTCGTGCCGTCCCTCAAGCCAAGCACCGCGTGGACATGAAGACTTGGCTTGCCATCTCGCCGGTCGCGACATCACCGATCGCGCTCAGGACCTCGCATTGTTCGTCGACCGCGATCTTTCGATAGCTCTTCGCCTCCAGGTCGAACCAGCCGACAGTGGCCCGTTGGAACGCACCGATCGCGGTCAGCGACGCGCTGCCGATCGTCTGCTCGACCGTGAAGCTGGTCAGCGCCGAAAATGCCTCCTCGCCCGGGTCGAGCACCACGACAAATGTCCGTTGGCCATTGGCCTCGTTGACGAGTCGCGATTTCATGCCGGTGTTCCGATCCTCGAGGCCGTTCAGTGGGCGTGGTGTTCCGCGTTCCTCTTGCGCGTCGCCGCCGCCTTCTTTGCCGATTCGGACCGGCTCGCGGCCGATCGGGAAGCGGACGCCTTTCCGCCGCTCTTGCCGCCCTTGTGCGCTGCTGGATTACCGGTGTGCTTGCCGCGCCCGGAGCCGCCTTCCTTCTTGCCGCCGCCATCGTCCTTGTTGACCGTCGCCCATGCGCGTCGCTCGGCTTCCTTGTCGGACACGCCACGCTTCTCATAGCCTTCGGCGATATGGTCGGCCTTGCGTTCCTGCTTGTCGGTGTATTTGGATTTCTCGCCTCGTGGCATGATCGTTTCTCCTTCTCGATGGAGGTTGAACGTCAAGTCGGCGCCCGGGTTCCAATGGCGGTCGGCGAACCGGCTGCTATTCCTCAGGCGCCGTCGCGGGTGCGGTGTAGCGCCGCCGAACGGCGTCGAGCACCCGTTTGCGGCTCGCTTCCGCCGAAAGCTTGCTGTCCTTTTCAGCCTCGGCGGTTTCGCGGGCGAGGTCCCTGTCCCTGATCTGCTGGCGGAACCATTTCGAATAGTCGCCCGCGCGCAGATGGAACTCCCAGGTCTTGTCGTCTATGCCTTCGGCCATCTGGGCAAAGATCATCAGATTATGGGCCCTGAGGTTCATCGCATCGTCGGGACCGCGGAAATAGAAGCTGCCGGTCTCATCGAGCTGGCCCTCGGCATATTTGCGGCTGTGGCGCTTGAGAGACTGACGAGGTTCGATCACCTTGACCGTCATGAGTTTCTTGCGCAGCTGCGGCCGCCAGAACAGAACCCGGTCGCCCTTGGGTGTGGGAATGTTCTTCGGCGGCTCGATGCCGGTCTCATGGCAGAAGGTCTTCACCACGTCCTTCGCCTTCGGGCCAAGGGCGATGACGGCCGTAACCAGGCGCAGGGCGTCGGTCGAAATCGCCTCGGGATGGACGGTGATCAGGATCGTACCCGGCAGTTCCAGGGAGAGCACGGAGCGTGTGTCGTCGCGCCGCTTCGGAAGAAGATGGTGCGCTTCGTCGATGACCAGCCAATGCGGTCTTGCGGTGCGGCGGCGGAAGCTGCCAAGGCCAGGCAGCAGATCGGCAAAGAAGTCAGGCCGTTCATCGACACGCAGCGCCAGCCCGTTGACGACGACATTGCTGTCGGCCTTGGCGATCAAATCCAGCACTTGCGCCTTTGTCGGCGCGCTCGATCCGTCCCCCAGCCGAACCGCATCCTCGAGGCCATCATAGTCGCCCTCGGGGTCGAAGACGCAAAACTGAAATCGGCTCTCGACAAAGCGTTCCGTCAGCGCGGTGGCCAGGGTGGATTTGCCGATGCCCGAACTGCCGGCGATGAGCACGCTTTCGGTCGGCGACAGATAGATGTCGTCGCCACCGGCCGATCCCAGAACAATGCCGTCATGACGCTTTGCCACGATCCCATGGTCGCGCTCGATCAGCTTGGCGATCAATTCCTCGACGCCTTTGCCGCGTGCGCCGCGCGTGACCAGGTTTGCGGTGCCTTTGACTGCGGGAATGGCATTGTCGACCGCAACGCTGCAGCCGCAGGCCTGCAGAAAGGCATGATCATTCTCGGCGTCGCCGATACCCACCACATTGTGCGGCGACAGATGAAGGTCCTCGAGTGCGGCCGCCAGCCCGGTGGCTTTGTTGACGCCACTCGGCAGGACCATCACCGCGCCCTTGTTGAAGATGATTTCGAGCTCGAGCCCCATCTTCTTGATGACTTCGAGTACGGTCGCCTGATGTGGCTCCCAGGTGGCGACGATCGATTGTCCCACCGAAAGCGGCTTCACCCCCTGTTTTTTCAGTCTGGCGACGAATTTGGGCTCCGGCGACGGCGAGATCACCCGCTCCTCCTCGCTCGCCGGGGTGTAGATCAGGGCGCCGTTCTCGGCGACGACCTTGTCGAACAAGCGGACGTCGGGAAATACGCGCTTGAGGTCGGGCAACTCGCGTCCGGTGACCAGAAGCAGTTTGCGGCCGCTTTTCTTGAACCGCTCCAGCGCGGCCAGCGTCTTCCTGGAGACAGCCCCGTCATGCGCGAGCGTCCCGTCATAGTCGGTCGCCAAGGCAATGAAATACATTGCGATGACCTCAGTAGCCGCCGACGATCGGCAGGATTTCGCCGGTGATGTAACTCGAGCAATGCGGGGAAGCGAGGAACACATAGGCCGGAGCCAGTTCCTCCGGTTGTGCCGGCCGTTTCATCGGCGTGTCCGCGCCGAATTTCGAGACGTCGCCTGCTTCCTTGTCCGATGGATTGAGCGGCGTCCACACCGGGCCAGGCGCGACCGCGTTCACCCTGATACCCTTGGCGATGAGGTTGCCCGAAAGCGCACGCGTGAAGGCGTGGATGCCGCCCTTGGTCATCGAATAGTCGACCAGTTGCTTCGAGCCGTCTATGCCGGTAACCGAGCCGGTGTTGACGATCGCCGAGCCCGGCTTCATGTGTGGCACCGCTTCCTGTGCCATATGGAAATAGCCGTAGAGATTGGTCTTCAGCGTGGTGTCGAAATGGTCTTCGGTCAGGTCGCTGAAGTCGCTTGAATGGATCTGGAATGCGGCGTTGTTGACCAGCACGTCGATGCGGCCGAAGGTTTCGACCGCGGCCGCCACGGCTTTTTGGCAATCCTGGCGTTCGCTGACGTCGGCCTTGATCAGGATGCAGCGTCGCCCTTCTTTTTCGACGGCGGATCTTGTCTCTTCGGCGTCCCTGTCCTCGGCCAGGTAGACGATCGCGATATCGGCGCCTTCGCGGGCGAACAATACCGCCACCGCGCGACCGATGCCGGAATCGCCGCCTGTGACGAGAGCCACCTTCCCTTCGAGTTTCCTTGATCCGAGATAGTAGGGTGCATCGTAGAGCGGGGCAGGTTCGACCGCCGCCTCATGCCCGGGTTTCGCCTGATGTTGCTTGGGGAAGGGCGGCTCGGGATAGACGCGCGCGCCTGCCTGCATGGCATGCTGCGCCTTGCCGTTGCTCTTCGATTTCTCCTTGGCATCGATGCCACGCTGGATATGGCGCTGCTTGGCGGCTTCACCGGCGGTCTGGGATTTCGTCTCCATGGTCGTCTCCTCGGTTGAAGAAAGTTCAACGCGCGGCAGACCAAAAGGTTTGCGCGACGCTAAAGCGCGTCAGTCTTTGACATAGGCGCCGGGCTGGCGCCCGATCTTGGGGACTTCGCGTCCTTCGAATGTTCGGAGCCCGCGCCGGATGCCTTCCCTTTTGCGGGGCCGGGCGTCGCCTGGCCAGGTGGGTTCCGTCCTTCGGACTGATGTGTTTCTCCACTTGTCTGATCCGCCGGTCGCGTGAGGCCCATTCCGCCTGCCGGCGGCTTGTTGCCGGCCGCATCGAGCGAGAAATCATCGCTCGGATCCGGGCCGGTCCTCGCGGGATATTTCCGCGCGCCGGTTTCATATTCGGTCTTGTCGCGTGCCATGGCTTCCTCCGTGCTTGCCTGAACGGAAACAGCCGCCGGGCGATCCGGTTCCGAACAAAGGGTGATGGCCATCCCTTTTCGCCAATAGTCGCATCGGCTGCCAGGATATGCGGGCTACCGATTTCGATGGCGATGGCCGACGCCGATCGAACCTGGCCCGACATCCAAAGCCCAATCCGTCGAGGTTGCCGTGGTCCCAGCCGATGCCGTAGACAAGCGGCGGTGAATCAACATTGGCGGAGAAGAAACCCATGTCGGACCGGATGAAAATCATCTCCGCAGCCAGGTCGCATGGCGGCGTGCAGGGCGTCTATTCCCACCCTTCGGATGTCTGTGCCTGCGACATGACTTTTGCCGTCTTCGTGCCGCCGCAGGCCCGCGAAAGACCTTGCCCTGTCGTATGGTATCTCTCCGGCCTTACCTGCACCCACGCCAATGTCATGGACAAGGGGGAGTACAGGCGCATGGCCGCCGAGCTCGGCCTGATCGTCGTCTGTCCCGACACCAGCCCCCGAGGCACCGATATTCCCGACGAGAAGGACAATTGGCAGTTCGGCAGCGGCGCCGGTTTCTATGTCGACGCTACGCAGGAACCCTACGCCAGTAATTATCGCATGTATTCCTATGTCACCGAGGAATTGCCGGCGCTGATCGCGCGGGAGTTTCCGGCCGACATGACGCGTCAGGCGATCTTCGGCCACTCGATGGGCGGACATGGCGCATTGACCATCGCGCTGAAGAATCCCGAACGCTTCAAGAGCTGCTCGGCCTTCGCGCCGATCGTGCAACCCAGCACCGCCGGCTGGTCGAAGCCGGCCTTCGAAAAATATCTCGGTGCGGACGAGAAATCATGGCGAGGCTACGATGCCACCTTGCTCATCGAGGATGGTCACCGCTTCCCGGAGCTTTTCGTCGACCAAGGGACATCGGATGGATTTCTCGATGACGGGTTGAGGCCCTGGCTGCTGGAAACGGCATGCGCCAAGGCCGGCATTGCGCTGACGCTGCGCATGCAGGACGGCTACGATCACTCGTATTTCTTCATTTCGACATTCATGGACGACCATCTGAGATGGCACGCCCGAAGATTGTCTGATCCTGAAGCCGGAGCATAGCGGCGGGCTCTTCTCGTCAAAGGCCGAACCGGTCCTTCACCCGACCCGAAAGGATCGCCGCCTTGACGCCAAGCGGCCAGAAGCGATGGAACCGGATTGGCTTGAGCCCTGATATCGGCATCGGGAAGGGAGTGGTCGCATCGCCGCGAAGGCGATTTGCTAGCGCATTGCCCATCGCCGAGGCCGTGGCGACGCCACGACCGTTGTAGCCAAGGCAGATCAGGATGCTGTCTTCCGGCTCGTGAACATGCGGGAGATGGTATTGGTGATCGCGACCCGGCCATTCCAGCCATGGCCGCCATTCGTGCCCGACGCCGCCCAGCCAGGCTGATGGGCCTCGAGCAGGCAGACGTCGTCGCCAGCTTCAGCCAGATGCAAGGCGGCGGATAGGCCCGTGAAGCCGCCGCCAACGATGGCGACCCTCGCCCGCTGCGCGCCGGCAAGGGCGGGGTAAGTGCCGGTACCGCCGGCCGTTTCGCGAAAGAGGCTCCTGGGCGGGCTGCTTTCCAGCATATGACGGGCTCTCACGATAGGGCGGCGGGCTTGACGGGCAACCGGCTTTCAATTGCCTGATATCCGGCACGCGCGGCAGACCCAGACTTTTTTGTCGGGTACGCCAGGAAATTCTGCATGGCTTTCGGAAATCACAGCTTTGGACATGTTGGTCTTCCCCATCGCCGGACGGCTATTGTCTTAGACAAACCTCGAACAATCGTCGCCCGTGGCATCTCGTACGGGAGAGCCAACTATGCGATCGCGCTTGCGACGGATAACGTCCCCCCAATCTTATTCAAGGCAAATTTGTATATGCTTGTATATGTAAGTTGATCTGATAGTCTCTATGCCACGCAACCGGAGCGGCCAAGGAGGATCATATGCGCAACGCTACTCTTTTCGACCTCTCGGGCAGGAAGGCGCTTATCACCGGCGCCAGCCGTGGCATTGGGCGCAGCATCGCCGAGGCGCTGAGCGCGGCCGGCGCCGACGTCGCGATCACGGCGCGCAGCCTGGACTCGCTTGATGAGACGGCGGCGGCCATCCGCGCGGCCGGCGGAGTCGCGCATGTCATTGCCCTTGACGTGACCGATGTCGGCCAGTGCCGCGCGGCTGCCGCCGAGGCAGTCCACCTGCTTGGTGGCCTCGACATTCTCGTCAACAACGCCGGGGTGGAAGAGGTCCGGCCCTCGCTCGATGTCGACGAGGCGCTGTGGGACCGGATTGTCGACACCAACCTCAAGGGGGCGTTCTTCTGCGCCCAGGCGGCGGCGCGGCAGATGCGGGACGCCGGCCGGCCTGGCGCCATCATCAACCTGTGCTCGTTGACTTCAGACGTCGGCATTCCAACGGCGGTGCCGTACGGCTCGTCGAAGTCTGGCCTGCTCGGCATGACTCGGGCGCTGGCAGCGGAATGGGCGGAGCTTGGCATCCGGGTCAACGCCATCGCCCCGGGCTATTTCAGGACGGCGATGACGGAGGTGTTCTACGACAACGAGGCGTGGCGGCAATCCATGCTCGCCAAGATCCCGCAGCATCGTTTCGGCGATCTGCGCGACCTGCACGGCGTCGCTGTGTTCCTCGCCTCGGATGCGGCAGCCTACATAACCGGCCAGTCCATTCCGGTGGATGGCGGTTTCCTTGCATCGATCTGAGGCGGCGGGCCCGGGTTCGAGAACAAAGTCTTCCGCAATGTGACCGGCCGGCACATTGCGTTTCAACAGAAGGGAATACCATGTCCGACATCAGCTTCCACGATCTGTCATCCCTCGATGCCACCCGGCGGGCCGGTCTGCTGAAACGCGCCGAAGGCGATTTGTCGGTCTTCGTCGAAAAAGTCCGCCCTATCATCCAGGCGGTAAAGGATGAGGGCGACGCCGCCCTGATCCGGTTCGCCAGGGACTTCGACAAGGCCAATGTGGCCGAAGGCGAATTGAAAGTGTCGGAAGCGGAGTTCGACGCGGCCTTCGACAAGGTCGAGAAGGATGTCGTCGAGAGCATCGGGTTCGGCATCGAAAACATCCGGCATTTTCATGAAGAGCAGAAGCCGGAAACCATGTGGCTCAAGGAAGTTCGGCCGGGCGCCTATGCCGGCGACCGATATACGCCGATCGCATCGGTCGCGCTCTACGTGCCGCGCGGCAAGGGCGCATTTCCGTCGGTGACCATGATGACGTCGGTTCCGGCTGTCATTGCCGGCGTGCCGCGGATTGCGATCGTGACGCCACCGACAGCGGACGGTTCCGTCGATGCGGCCACGCTTGTCGCTGCTCGTCTCGCCGGGGTGAACACCGTCTACAAATGCGGTGGCGCGCAAGCCGTTGCCGCCGTCGCCTACGGCACCGAGACGGTGAAGCCGGCGCTCAAGATCGTCGGCCCCGGCAGCCCCTGGGTGGTGGCGGCCAAAAGCGTGCTGTCCTCGATCATCAACACGGGCCTGCCTGCCGGGCCGTCCGAAGCCATCATCTTTGCCGACGACAGCGTCGATGGAGGCCTTGCCGCGCTCGATCTGCTGATCGAGGCCGAGCACGGGCCGGATTCCTCGGCCTATCTGGTGACGCACAGCCGCAAGGTTGCCGAGGCGGCACTTGCCGCACTTCCCGACCACTGGTCGCGCATGACCGAGCAGCGCGTGGAATTCTCGCGCGCGGTGGTGACGGGAGAGCGTGGCGGCATCGTGCTGACCGCGTCGCTGGAGGAAAGCTATCGCTTCATCAACGACTACGCGCCCGAACATCTGGAAATCCTGTCGACGGAGCCGTTCGCGCATCTCGGGCACATCACCGAGGCGGCCGAAATCCTCATGGGTCCGCACACGCCGGTCACCCTTGCCAACTTCGTCCTCGGGCCGAATGCCGTGCTGCCGACCAGCCGTTGGGCGCGAACCTATGGGCCGCTTTCGGTGACTGATTTCGTCAAGCGCTCGTCGGTCGGCTACGTCACCTCCGCCGCCTATCCGGAGTTGGCGCGGCATGCCCGCAGGCTCGCCCGCTACGAGGGCTTCAGCTCGCACGAAAACGCGGTCTCGGAAATCCGCGACCGCTATCTCGCCGGCTGAAGAAAGTCGATCGCGATGAAGACGGCACGACTTTATGGACCGGGCGATCTGCGCGTCGAGGACATCGCCGCGCCGGGCGTTCCGGATGCGGGCTGGGTTAAGCTCAGGGTCGATGCCGCCGGCATCTGCGGTTCGGACCTGCATAATTTCCGCACCGGCCAATGGATAAGCCAATCGCCCTCGACGGCGGGCCATGAACTGACCGGCACGGTGATCGCGCTGGGCGAAGGCGTCGATGCCGTCGCCCTCGGCGACAGGGTGGTTGCCGATTCCCGTTTCTGGTGCGGGGATTGCGCGCAATGCCGTGCCGGCAGGCGGCATCTCTGCACCTCGCTGGGCTTCATCGGCGAAATCTGCGATGGCGGCTTTGCCGAACAGGCGGTGTTGCCCGCACGTCTGCTGCATGTGATCGACGCCGGTCTTGACGAACGGGTCGCTGCCATGGCCGAGCCGCTCGCGGTCGCGCTGCACGCGGTGCGGCGTCTGCCGAAGATGGCGGGCGCGGTGCTTGTCGTCGGTTGCGGCCCGATCGGTGGTCTTGCCGCGCTGCTGCTCTCCCGAACCTTCGCCGGCACCGTGCTTGTCGCCGACCGTAACCAGGCACGTTGTGCCCGCGTGGCGCGGGTGACCGGCGCCACCATCGTCGATCTCGACCGCGATGCCATTGCAGCCGCGACCGCCAATGCCCCGCTGCTGGCGGCCGTCGAGGCGACCGGCAGCATCGCGGCATTCAACCAGTTGCTCGGCGTTCTCGATCCCGGCGGCGCGGTGGCGATGGTCGGCATCTTCCATGGCCGGCTCGACATCGACCCCAATGTTCTGGTCGAACGCGAGATCGCATTGCTGGGATGTCATGCCTTCGCCGACGAATTGCCCGAGGCCGTGCGGATGCTGGGTGAACTGAGTGAACCGCTGCTGGCCCTGGTCGACCGTGAGATCGGCCTGGACGACATTCCAGCCGCCTATGAGCGGCTGCTGGCCGGGCAGAGCGATGGCTTGAAAACAATCATCCGCATGCGGCAACCTGCCGGAAAGGATTTTTGAAATGATCGATTTGCCCGATACGGCGAGCCCCCTTTACGAGAAGGTGAAGGACTACATCCTGACCAACATCGGGACGGGCAAATGGGGCAAGGATCGCAAGCTGCCGTCCGAGAACGAGCTGGTGGTTTCGCTGGGTGTGTCGCGGATGACGGTTCACCGGGCTCTGCGGGAACTGACCGCCGCGGGATTCCTGATCCGGCTGCAAGGTGTCGGCACGTTCATCGCGCCACCCCGGCCACAGTCGACGCTGATCGAGATCAACAACATCGCCGCCGAGATCGTCGAGCGCGGCAACAGGCATCGCTCCGAAGTCCTCGTCCTCGAAACCATCATGCCGACCAAGGAACTGGCGCTGTCGTTCGACTTTGCGAAGCGGGTTTCGATCTTTCACTCCGTCGTCGTCAATTTCGAGAACGACCTGCCGGTGCAGCTGGAGGAGCGCTTCGTCAATCCGGGCCTGATCCCCGACTATGACAAGCAGGACTTCACCAAGACGGCGACCTACGACTACCTCATGCAGAAGACCCCGGTAACCGAGGTCGAGCATATCATCTCCGCCATCCCGGCCGACAAGGAAACGGCGCAGCATCTCGGCATCGATGTCGGCAGCTGCTGCCTTCTCCTGCATCGCCGGACATGGACGGGGGCAGTCGTGGCCACGATCAGCAAGCTGACCTATGCCGGCAGCCGTTACTCGCTGGGCAGCCGCTACTCGCCTTCCAGGGCAAGCTGAAGTCGACGAGCCAATGCAAGCCGAGGTTTCACGGCGACAGGAAAAGTCCTGATCGCAGCATTGCTCGCCAATCCACCGGCAGCATGCCGCGACGCTCGAGTTCCAACCGCAAGGGATGGTCGAGCCAGATGGCGAAACCGACCGGATGACCGGTTTTTCTCGATCTGATCGGATCCTGAAAGCATGAGTAGTCGGGCTGGGCACTCGCCGGATCAATGCAAAATTTGAGTCACCCCAACTTGTATATGCATGTATGTATTTCCGCCTTGACATCCGCTGCCGCTGACGCTGAAATATGTCAGCGCTTCAACCATGAAGTGGCGGGCAAGACGCCGAGGCACAGTGCCGCAAGAGCAGAACCCCGCAGTCTCACCAGACCGGATGCCTGGGTAAAAAGCGGTCTGATCATCAAGGGGAACGAAAGATGACGCTCAATCTAGCAGGACAATTTCGTGCATTGGTGATGGCCATTGCCGTCGGGCTCACCGCCGCCCCGGCGGCCCACGCGGCCGATGCGAGCATTCCCACGACGCCCGAGGCCGGATCGTTCAAGATCGGCATCGAGCCCTGGCTTGGATATGGCCAGTGGCATGTCGCCGAGGCCAAGGGCCTGTTCAAGACGAACGGCCTGTCGGACGTCCAGATTGTCAATTTCGCCGAGGACAAGGATATCAACGCCGCGCTCGCAAGCGGCCAGCTCGACGCCGCCAACATCGCCACTCACACAGCGATGGGCATGGTTGCGGCCGGCCTGCCGGTGAAGATCGTGCTGCTGCTCGATGTCTCCATGACGGCCGACGCCATCGTCGCCGGCAAGGACGTCACCTCCATCGCCGATCTCAAGGGCAAGCAGGTCGCTTTCGAGGAAGGTACGACGAGCGACATCCTGCTCAAATACGCGCTCGCCAGGAACGGCATGTCGGTCGCCGATATCCAGCCGGTTCCGATGCCTGCCGCCGACGCCGGCAGCGCCTTGATCGCGGGCCAGGTGCCGGTCGCAGTCACCTACGAGCCGTACCTCACTGTCGCCATGGCGCAGAACAAGGACATCAAGCTGCTGTTCACCGCCGGCGAGGATCCCGGCCTGATCAGCGACGTGCTGGTTGTGCGCGACGAGGTGATCAAGTCACGGCCCGGGCAGGTGCTGGCGATGATCAAGAGCTGGGACGCCGCGCTCAAGGACTACAAAGCCGACACCTCGGGCGGTCGCGCCATCATCGCCAAGGCCGTCGGTTCCGACGTCAAGGACCTCAACACCGCCTTCGACGGCGTGCGCTACTACTCCCTGGCCGAAAACAAGACGGCGCTCACCGGCGACTTCACCACCAAGACATTCGCCGATGTCGAAGCGGCGGCCAAGAATGCCAAGCTGCTTCAGGCCGATGTGACGCCGGAGCAGATGATCGACCCGTCCTTCGTCAAGGCGGCGCAATGACGAGATCCGGATCGCGGTGGTAGCGCAGATGTCCGGGGAGCCTCCCGCGAAAATCGGTTTGGCCCGCCCGACGCCGGTGCCCGCCGCAAAACCGGCGAGGCGTCGCCGATCCTCCGGGATCGGCGTGCCGATCGCCCGGTCGCGTTTCCTGGCGATAGCGGTGGCCGTCTTTGTCGGCCTGGGGCTCGCCTGGTGGGCGGCGACCGGGCTGGGATGGGTGAAACCCATCTTCCTGCCGTCGCCCGGCAGCGTCGCGACCCAGATCGCCAAGCTCGCGGCCGACGGTACCTTGTGGCTGGACCTCAGGGCCTCGATGTACCGCATTTCCATCGGCTTTCTTCTCGCCTCGGCACTGTCCATCCCGATCGGCGTGCTGATCGGCAGTTTCCGCTCCTGGGAGGCGGCCATCGAGCCGCTGGTGGATTTCATCCGCTATATGCCGGTTGTCGCCTTCGTGCCGCTCTCCATCCTGTGGGCCGGTACCGGCGATACGCAGAAATTCCTGATCATCTTCATCGGCACCTTCTTCCAGCAGGTGCTGATGGTCATGGACAATGTGAAACGGGTTCCTACCGACTTTATCGGCCTGGGGCGTACGCTCGGCCTGCCGGACCGCAAGATCCTGACGCGCATCGTCGTGCCCAGCGCCTTGCCGGGCATCTGGGACACGCTGCGCATCAGCCTCGGCTGGGCATGGACCTGGCTGGTTCTGGCCGAGCTCGTCGCGGCGACATCCGGCCTCGGCTATCGCATCACCGTATCGCAGCGCTATTTCCAGACAAACACCATCATCGGCTACATCCTGCTGCTGGGCGTGCTTGGCCTCATTACCGACCAGGTCATGAAGGCATTGGAGAAGGTACTGTTCCGGCAGGAAGGCCATTCGCAATGAGGAACCGCCGATGACTGTTCCAAAATTGCGCATCGCGGGTCTCGACAAGAGCTTCGGCACCGGCGAGCGGTGCACGCAAGTGCTGCGGGACATCAATCTCGACCTTGCCGACAACGAGTTTGTCTCCCTCGTCGGCACGTCGGGATGCGGCAAGAGCACGTTGCTGTCGATCGTGGCGGGGCTGCAGGATTTCGACGCCGGTGATCTCAGCATCGATGGCGCGCCGATCCTGCAACCGGGTCTCGATCGTGGTGTCGTCTTTCAGTCCTATACGCTGCTTCCCTGGCTGACGGCGCGGCAGAACATCGAGTTCGCCCTCAAGGCCGCCGGCTATGATCGCGCCGCCTGCCGCGAGATCGCGCTCGAGCATCTCGACCTCGTCAAGCTGTCGCAGAGTGCCGATCGCTTCCCGTCCGAACTGTCGGGCGGCATGAAGCAGCGCGTCGCCATCGCGCGCGCGCTCTCCTATCGGCCGAAGATGCTGCTGATGGATGAGCCCTTCGGCGCGCTCGATGCCTTGACCCGGCACCAGATGCAGGAGCTCCTGACCCAGATCTGGGAAGAGCATCGTCTCACCGTGCTCTTCGTCACGCATGACGTCGAGGAGGCCGTCTACCTCTCGGATCGCATCGTCGTCATGGGGATCGGCCCGGGACGCATCATGCAGACCTTCAATGTCGACATTGAGCGTCCGCGCCGGGAAGAGGTGATGGAGACCCCCGCCTTCATGGATTTGCAGCGCGGCGTGCACAAGGCGATCCGCGAGGCGTCAAGACGCCCCGAAATGGCGTAAATGCAACCTTCGTTGGCTTCACCTGCGGTCAGGATCAGGGGCCGTGGGGACTGCATATCTCGAGCGTCCATGCGATGGTTCCGCAAAAGTCGCCGGCATACCCACGGTAACTGCCGTAGCCATTGTAGTAGCTGCCCATCCAATCGCTGTTGTCGGTCGAATTGTCGGCGATCCAACCGCTACCGACCCAACCGTAACGGTGTCCGCGTCTGCGGTTAGCGGCGTGCGTATGGCCATTATGGACGGTGGTGACGCGGACATAGTGGTGCCTGACAACGGCGGCATCGGCGACTGTGGCAAACGGGACAGCGCTCGTCGCCAACGTCAACGAACAGAGAAATACGCTTGGCTTTCTCATGAGCATGTCTCCTTTTCATTCGAGACATATCGAAAAGAACGCGCGCCTCGATGCACATGTTCCTTCACGAAATCGGGACGCCGTTCGCTGAAACGGGCAGTGTCTCGTCCGCGTCACTTCGGGTGCCGGTCAAGATTTGTTGACTTCCCGCGATCTGGAAAAGACTACCGCTCGTCTATTTGTCGGATCATAAGACCGCCTGCGATCAGGCCCGGCTGGCCGGTAAGGCACTCTTGCCTTTGAATCGGGATGCGCCACGTCGGCCAGAGCCTATAAGCCACCTGCATGACGGAATTGACCAGAGCATTGGAACAGCCTCAATTTGCCACCGAGCGCGACCCGAGGCTCAGGCTGATCATCCCGATCATCGTCGCCATCGCGTTTTTGATGGAGCAGCTCGATTCCACCATCATCACCACCGCGATCCCGGCAATAGCGCAAAGCCTCGGCACGACGCCGGTCCGGCTGAATCTTGCGATCACCACCTACATCCTGACGCTCGCCGTGTTCATTCCCGTCAGCGGCTGGTTTGCCGACAGGTTCGGCGCGCGCAAGGTGTTCGCGCTGGCGCTTTTCACCTTCACCCTGGGCTCGGCACTGTGCGGCGTGGCCGACAGTTTCGGCATGCTGCTGGCGATGCGTGCCTTGCAGGGGCTTGGCGGCGCCATGATGACGCCGGTCGGCCGGCTGATCCTGCTGCGCAGCTTTCCGCGCAGCGGCCTGATCACCGCCATGACCTACACGACCCTGCCGGCCATCATGGGGCCGATCATCGGGCCGCTGCTGGGCGGCCTGCTCACCACCTATGCGTCGTGGCGCTGGATATTCTATGTCAACGTGCCGTTCGGCTGCCTGGGGATCCTGGCCGCGCTGCGCTTCGTCGACGACTTCCATGGCGAGGCGGTGCAACGTTTCGATGTCCCGGGATTCCTGATGGTGGGCGTCGGCGTGGCGCTCCTGCAGTTCGGGCTGGAGAACATCGGCCGGCCGATCATTCCCGGGTCTGCGACGGTGCTGGTGCTGGCCGCGGCATTCCTGCTGCTGCTTGCCTTCGGGCGCTATGCGCGCCGCGTCGTCGCGCCGGCTGTCGACTTGACGCTGTTTCGGTTCCGCTCGTTCTGGGTCGGCACGCTGGCGGGCGGCCTGTGCCGCGTCGGTCTCAACGGCGTGCCTTTCCTGGTGCCGCTGATGCTGCAGGTCGGCTTCGGCATGAGCCCGGTCACATCGGGCTCGCTGACATTCGTCGGCAGTTTCGGGGCGCTGCTCATGCGGCCGCTGCTGTCGCCGCTCCTGCGGCGCTTCGGCTTCGGTGTCGTGCTGATCGGCAGCGCGGTCGTCGGCTCAGCCACCGTGGCGGGCTTTGCCCTGATGGGGCCCGGTACGCCGCATTGGTTGATCGGTTTCTATGTCTTCCTGTTCGGCATCGTCCGCTCGGCGCAGTTCATGACTTCCAACACCTTGTCCTACGCCGATCTGCCGGCCGACAAGCTCAGCCGCGCCACCAGCCTCGGCGGTGTGCTGCAGCAACTCAGCGTATCGCTCGGCGTTTCAATCGCCGCGATGCTGCTGGGCCTGATCGCGGGCGAAAGCCACGTCCTGACGCCGGAACGCTTTCACCAGGTGTTCCTGCTGACCGCGATCATCCCGCTGCTCTCCATTCCCGGATTTCTGTACCTGCGTGCCGAAGACGGCGTGCAGGTCAGCGGCCACGTCAGGCGATCCGCCAAATAGGTCCTGTCGGAGGCAGCAGGCGATCCGTCCGTTCGCACCCTGCCGGCACCGGCTCACGTCGCTTTGCCGACCGAAGCGTCCATTCCCATCTGTTCCTCGGAAATGTCGTCGAAGGAAGCGTAGTTCATGTTGTAGAGGCGGGCGTAAAGACCTTTCCTCTTCATCAGCTGTTCATGGTTGCCGCTTTCGACGATCTCGCCATTCTGCAGCACGATGATGCGGTCGGCGCCGCGGATGGTGGCCAGGCGATGCGCGATGACCAGTCCGGTGCGGCCCTCCAGCAGCTTTATCAGCGCCTTCTGGATCAGCATCTCGGTGTAGGAATCGATGCTGGCGGTGGCTTCGTCGAGCACGAGGATCTTGGCGTCGGCCACCAGCGCCCGCGCGAAACTGATCAACTGGCGCTGGCCGAGCGAGAGATTGCCGCCGCGCTGCTCGAGCTCGGAGTCGTAACCGTCAGGCAATTGCTCGATGAAGTCGTGCGCACCGACGGCCTTGGCGGCGCGCACCACTTCTTCGCGGCTGGCGCCGGTCTTGTGATAGCGGATGTTCTCCAGCACGGTGCCGGAGAACAGGAACGGCTCCTGCAGCACCATGGCCACCTGGTCGCCGAGCGAATCCTGCGTCAAGTTCCGCACATTATGGCCGCCGACCAAGACCTCGCCTGACCAGACGTCATAAAAGCGGTGCACCAGCGCCATCGAACTCGATTTGCCTGACCCGGTCGGCCCGACAAGCGCGACCGTTTCGCCCGGATTGACGCGGAAGGAGATGTTCTTCAGCACCGGCTGGTTCGGTCGGTAGCCGAAGGTGACGTTCCGGAACTCGACCGAACCATCCATGTCGCGCGACAGCGCGATGGCGCCGTCCTTGTCGCTGACATCCACCGGCACGTCGAGCACTTCGGAGATACGCTGGCCCGAAGCCATGGCGCGCTGCATGACGCTGTACTGCATTGTGAGCGAGCGGATCGGGTCGAAGAAGCGCTGGATGTAGAACAGGAACGCCACCATCACGCCGATGTCGAGGCTGTGCGACAGCACCATCGACCCGCCGACGACGATGACCGTCGCCATGGCGATACCGGTCAGCGTGTCGACGATCGGCACCATCACCTGCGCGTATCTCGCCGAGCGCAGATGGGCGTTGAGATTGGCCAGCACCTTCTCGTCATAGAGGTCGAAATTGACGTGCTGGCGCTCCAGGCTCTGCACGGTGCGCACGCCATGGATGCCCTCGGCAAGCGCGCCGTTGGCGATGGAGTTGGTCTCGTGGGCGGCCATGAAGGCGACCTTGGCGCGCGGCAGCCAGAACAGCCGCACGATGAACAGCATCGGCATTGTCGACAGCGTCAGCAGCCCGAGCCGGAAATCGAGCCACAAAAGGACTGTGACGATGCCGAACAACAGCACGATGTCGCCCACCGACATCACGGATGTCTCGAGAAATTCCTGCATCGAATTGACATCGCCCTGCAGGCGCGACATCAGCCGGCCGACCTCGGTCCTGTCCATGAAGCCTAGAGAGACCCGTTGCAAATGACTGAACATGGCGCGACGCAGGTCGGACAGCACGTTCTCGGCCACCTTGCCGACGACGCTCTCCTGGACATGGCTGGCGGCGTAGTTGATGAGGATGATCATGGCGAAAGCGACGATCGCGGAGATCATCACCGAACGGTCGAGCCTGCCTGGCGCCATGCCGTGATCGATGGCGTAGCGGATGACCAGCGGGATCGCCAGTTGCGTGAGCGTGAACACCAGCACGGCGGCGACCGAGATGAAAATCCGGCCCTGATAGGGTCTGACGAAGCTCCAGATGCGCCTAACGATGCGCGGATCGTAGGCCTTGCCGAAGACCTCTTCCTCATCGCGATGCGAGCCGACGACCGCCTTGGTCGGACGCCCGCTTTTGTCTTCCTTCTCGTCGTCGTTCTGCGTCGACATCAGGCGGCTCCCTCGAGCCGATCGTCGTCCGGCCGCAGCTGCAGGTCGTAAAGCGCGCGGTAGCGTCCGCCGAGCGCCAGCAATTCCTCATGCGTGCCGCGTTCCACGATGCGGCCGCTCTCGACGAACAGGATCTGGTCGGCATGCATCAGCGAACTCAGCCGGTGCGAGATGACGAGCGTCACGCGATCCCTGGCGAAGCGCCTCATCGCCGCCCGGATCCGCTGCTCTGTGCCGGCGTCGACGGCCGCGGTGGAATCGTCGAAGACAAGCACCGATGGCCGCAGCATCAGGCTGCGCGCGATGGTCAGGCGCTGCCGCTGGCCGCCGGAAAGCGACGCGCCGCGTTCGCCCACGACCGTGGTGTAGCCGGCCGGAAGCCCGATGATGTAGTTGTGCAGCTGGGCATACTCGGCAGCTTGACCGATGCGGGTCTCGCGCGCCCAGGGATTGCCATAGGCGATGTTGTTCTCGATCGAGGTGGTGAACAGGAATGCGTCCTGCTGGACGACGCCGACTGCCTTGCGCAAAGATTGCAGCGTGACCTTGCGGATGTCCTGTCCGTCTATGGTGATCGCGCCCGAGGTCACGTCGTAGAAGCGTGGGATCAGATGCGCGATGGTCGACTTGCCGCTGCCTGGCGGACCGACGATGCCGACGGTCTCGCCAGGCCTGGCTTCGAAGGAAACGCCGGAAAGCGTTGGGCGCTCGCCCGCACCCTCGTAGCGGAAGCCGACATTGTCGAAGCGCAGCACGCCGTCGGTTATGACCAGATCTTTGGCATCGGGCGCGTCCTCGATGTCGAGCTCCGCATCGAGCAGTTCGAACAGCCGCGTGCCGCAGGTTGAGGCGCGCGCGAAGGAGTTGACCATCAGGCCGAGCTGGCGCACCGGCATCTGCAATATGGTCATGAAGGTGAGGAACTGGGCCAGCGTGCCGACGCTGATCTGGCCCGCGATCACCTTCTGGCCGCCGAACCAGAGTACCAGGCCCATGGCGGCCAGGAACGAGAAATTCATGGCGCTGGTGTTGGAGACGCGGATGTCGACGCGCTCATTGGCGAGGTCCAGCGCATCCTGTTTGGCGCGGTCGAATTTTGCCAGCTCATGCCGCTGTGCCGCGAAGGCGCGCACGACACGAATGCCGCCGAGATTCTCATCCATCACCCGGCTCAGCACCGACAGCCGCTCCTGCAGCGTCAGCCAGGTGCTGCGCAGTCGGAGCTGCGTCACCGAGGAGCGCCAGGCGACGAATGGTACGAAGCTGAGGCTCAACAACCCGAGCACAAGGTCGGTGCTGATCAACAGATAGGCGCCGACGCCGATCAGCACGCCAAGCAGCACCACGCGCAGGATGCCCGTGGAAAAGAACATGCGCACGCCGTCGAGATCGAGCAGCCCGAGCGTGATGAGATCGCCCGTATGGACCTTGTCGTGGAAGGAAAAGCTCAGTCGCTGGATCTTCTCGTAGAAGGCGAGCCGAAGCTCATAGCCGGTCTGATGGCCGACGGCCTCGCCATAGTAGTTCTGCGCCATGGTGAAGAGGCCGCGCAGGATGCTGACGAGCAGCAGCGTCAGCGCGGTATTCCATAGCGCCTGCTCGGCCGCAGTGCCGGCACCCGCCGCCATTACGCCTTGAGCCTGATCGATAGCGCGGCCCAAGAGGCGCGGAATGAAGAGCTGCAGCGTCGCGGCGACAAAGGTCGAGACGAGGGTGATGGCAACCTGCCAGGGATGGCGCAGCGTCATGCGCACGATGCGCAGCAAGGTGCTGAGGCCCTTGCCCCAGGAGGCTTCGGCCACATGGGCAAATGATTTGCCGCGCTTGGCCGCGCTGGTTGCATCCGTGTGCAAGGAAATACCCAGACCAATCCGGACATTAGCCCGAACGAATGTAGCAGACTCAATCAGATAGCGCGATTTTACGCGCGTCCGGCTGGCCCGTTCAAGGGGCCAATGGCGCCATCGCACTGTACCTGAAAGGCGGTGCCGGGTGCCATCTCCAGCATGGCCATCAAGAACTGATCGGCGGTGCGGTCACCGGCAAGAGCGTGTCGCAACTCGCCGCTGGTCTGCCGCCGGTGATCGACCCCGCGCCTCTCTGGGCGGATAGGTTCTGATTATTCAGCGCCTGCTCTACCAGTAGGCTTCCGTCCTGCATGAGGGAACGACGTGACCGCGACCACAGACACACACGCCGTTGAGTCGATCGATCCGCAACGCGCCTACGCCGTTCTGATCTGCGATCTGATCGGCTTGCGCTTCGATGCTGACGGAAAACCCGACCCTTCGGAGGTGCGTGCCCATATCGAAGCCAAGGGCGGCCGCTTTCATGCGACCGGACTTGGCGACAAGACCGCTCTCGAACGTGGGCGCGTTCATTTTTTCTACCAGCCGGATCTCAGCACCCGCGAAGAGCTGATCGAAGCCGCCGGCGACGGACGCTATGACGCCGTCATTGCCGCCGCCACCGTCCTGCCGGCCGAGACCGTCTTTCCGCTCGCCGGCGTGCGCATCGGCGCCGGTACCGGCAATATGGGCTCGCGCTCATGGGGCGGCGGCAGCGGCGAGGGCGGCACCGCCGTGCTGATGAACACGCCAGGCATCAACAGCCGCGCCACGGCGCAGATGGTGATGAAGGCGATTCTGAAAGTGCTGCCGGATCTCCCGGTCGGCATGCTTCACGACCGTGTGGCGCGGGGCGCCTTCGACACGGGCAGGGAGCTGCGCGATTTCCCCACCGAAAAGCTCGAAGGCAAGACGGTCGCGATTGTCGGCTACGGCAATATCGGCAGGGAGGTGGCCAAGCTTGCCCGCGCCTTCGGCATGCGCGTGTTGATCCATGCGCGGCCTCGGCATCGGGACTGGATAGAAGCCGAGGGATTTGCCTATGCGGCGGACCTGGCCGACGCGGCTGCGGGCGCCCATGTGCTCAGCGTTCATGTCGGCCTGGGCAAGCAGGATGCGCAGACCGGCCACTATGCCAATGCCGGGCTTATCGGCGGGGACATTTTGTCTCGCATGAAAAGCGGCGCGGTGCTGGTCAACTACGATCGCGGCGAGCTTGTCGACATCGAGGCGCTTGATGAAGCTTTGAGTACAGGCCGGCTGCGCCATGCCGCCATCGATGCCGACCTGTTCAGGGATGCCTCGACCGGCAGCCTGTCCGGCCCGATGCTGCCTTATCTCGACCTGGTCGAGAAGCATGGCGCCAGGCTCGAGCTCCTGCCGCATGCTGCGGCCGACACGGATCACCCTTCACGCGTCGCCGGCGCCAAGCAGGCAGTCGACCAGATATTCGATGTCCTCTGCCGCAAGACAGCGGTGAACGCAAAAGGCACCGTGCCGCCAGGCTATCTTTCCCTAGGAGCGACCACGCCTCCAGGCATCGGACCGGTGACTGCGGATCATCTTTTGAAATTGACCTCCAACGACTGCGCTGAATTGGCGGATGTCTGTGATCGGCAGAGCCGGTTGTGGAGGATCTTGGCTGACACGCCGCAGTCCGAGCGCGGTAAGATTGTCGCCGAACAGGGTGAGGCGCTTGTCAGGCTGATCGACCGCTTCTGCCTTCTGGCCGAGAACCTCAATCTCAGGGGACCTTTCCAGCGATAAGCCGGAACTCTCAGTCCCGGGGAACGGCCACCATACGGGCGACCCGCGTCATGTCGGCGCTCATGTCACGATCGTCGTCGAGCGGGCTGACGAGCGCACGGACTGCGGCGAAGGTGCGCTGCGGTCCTTCACCCATGCCGGACCAGGATTTTTGCGACTACGCCGATCGCTCCGCGACAGCGTCGGGCACCACCACCAGCTTGCCGACAAAATCCTTTGCGACGAAATCGGCTTGCGCGTGGTGGAAATCGGAGAGCTTGTAGACGCCGCCGACCAAGGGCCGGATCTTGCCCTCCTCGATGTAGCGTACGATGCGGCGGAAATCGGCGCGCGTGCCCTGGCTCGAGCCATGCAGTTGCAGCTGCTTGAGATACATGGTCCTGAGGTCGAGCTGGACGACCGGGCCTGCAATCGCGCCGGCAGTGGTGTAGCGGCCCTCGGGCCGCAGGATGCGCAGCAGGTCGTTGAAGATCGCGCCGCCGACGAGATCGGCGACCACGTCGATCGGCTGGCCGCCGGTCGCTTCGGTCACGGCTTGCGGCAGGTCCGCGACGCCGCGGGTGATGACGGCCTCGGCGCTGATGTCGAGCACAGCCTGTTCCTTGCCCTTGCCGACGACGGCATAGGGAATGGCGCCACGCGCCCGCGCCAGCTGCACGATGCCGGAACCGACGCCGCCCGAGGCCCCGGTGACCAGCACGCGCTCGCCAGCCTTCAGGCCAGCGCGCTCCAGCATCTGTTCGCCGGTAAGGTAGGCGCAGCAGAAGGTCGCGAGTTCGATATCGCTCAAGTCGGTGTCGACGACATGCGCGTTGTCGGCCGGCACAGCCTGATACTCGGCATAACCGCCGTCGCGGCCATGGCCCATATAGTCGATGTCGGCGAGTGAATCGTCCTCACGGTTGTAGATGGAGAAATCGACCATCACCCGTTCGCCGATACGATCGGGAGAAACGCCTTCGCCGACGGCAACGATGGTGCCGACAGTGTCGGTTCCCTGGATGCGCGGGAAGGTCAGCGTATTGCCCTGCCTTCGCCAGGTCGACACCGCGCCCGCATCCTCCTCGGTGCCATAGGCGCCCTGACGCACCCAGACATCGGTGTTGTTCATCCCGCAAGCGCTGACCCTTATGAGCACTTCACCTGAAGCGGGGGCAGGCACTTTGACATCGGTTCGGTAGACGAGCTTTTCCGGTCCGCCGTGCCCGGTGAGCAGCACGGCGGCCATGGTGGCGGGGAGGGTTTGGGTGATGGCATTCATCGGTCGGTCTCAGAGATTGGCAAATACGCTGTTCACGGCATCGGCGGTCTTGGCCACCACGATGTCGGCTTCCTCGCGGGTCAGGCATAGCGGCGGCGCGAAGCCGAGGATGTCGCCCTGCGGCATGGCGCGACCGATGACGCCGCTTGCGGCAAGGGCCGTGGCAATCTGCGGCCCGATCTTGAGCGAAGCATCGAAGAAGACACGATCGTCGCGATCCCTGACGAATTCCACTGCCGCCAGCATGCCGTCGCCGCGCACCTCGCCGACATGTTTGTGACCGCCGACGGCCTTGGCCAGTTCGGCACGGAAATAAGCGCCGGTCTCGCCGGCATTCCGCACCAGGTCCATCTCGTCGATCAGTTCGAGATTGGCGACCCCGGCGGCGACGCAGATCGGATGCGCCGAATAGGTCCAGCCATGGCCGAGCGAGCCGAGCTTGTCGGAGCCCTGCACCAGCACCTGCCACATCTTGTCGGCGACGATGACGCCCGACAGCGGCGCGTAGGCGGAGGTCAGGCCCTTGGCGATGGTGATCAGGTCGGGCGTCAAGCCGTAATGGTCGGAGCCGAACATCGTGCCCAGCCGGCCGAAGCCCGTCACCACCTCGTCGGCGACCAGCAGCACATCATACTTCTTCAGCACCGCCTGGATCTTTTCCCAGTAGCCGGCGGGCGGCGGCACGATGCCGCCAGTGCCGAGAATCGGCTCGCCGATGAAGGCGGCTACCGTTTCGGGCCCTTCGGCGAGGATCATCTCCTCGAGCTTGTCGGCGCAATGCTGCGAGAACTGCTCTTCGCTCATCGAGCGGTCGGCGCGGCGGAAATAGTACGGCGCCTCGGTGTGCAGGATCGGCGCGCGCGGCAGGTCGAAGGCGTTGTGGAACAGGTCGAGCCCGGTCAGCGAGCCCGTCATCACGCCCGAGCCGTGATAGCCGCGCCAGCGCGAGATGATCTTCTTCTTCTCCGGGCGTCCCAGCACATTATTGTAGTACCAGATCAGCTTGATGTTGGTTTCGTTGGCATCCGAACCCGAGAGGCCGAAATAGACCCTCGACATGCCCTTCGGCGCGCGGTCGATGATCATCTTGGCCAGCGTGATCGAGGCCTCGGTGCCGTGCCCGACATAGGCGTGATAGTAGGCGAGGTTCTTCGCCTGGGTCGCGATGGCATCCGCGATCTTCTGGCGGCCATAGCCGACATTGACGCAATAGAGACCGGCGAAGGCGTCGATGCTCCTCTTGCCATTGTTGTCCCAGACGGTGACGCCTTCGCCACCGGCCATGATGCGCGTCGGCGATTCACCGCGCGCGTGCGTGCCCATATGGGTCGAGGGATGGAAGAAATGGTCGCGATCCCAGGCGGCGAGTTCGTTGGACTGGTCGAGCATTTTTTTACTCCTTCAAAATTCCGGTGTGGCCTACGCTACGTCGAGGCATAGATATTTGAGATCGGTGAAGGCCTCCAGGCCATGGCGCGAGCCTTCGCGGCCGATGCCGGACTGCTTGACGCCGCCGAACGGGATCGGCGCGCCGGTGATCTTCACACGGTTGATGGCGACCATGCCATAGTCGAGCGCGCGGCCCATGCGTTGCTGGCGCGCGCCGCTCTCGGTCACGACATAGGCGACCAGGCCGTATTCGGTCGCGTTGGCACGGGCGATGACTTCGCCCTCGTCGTCGAAGGGTGTGACGGCGGCGACCGGGCCAAAGGTCTCCTCGCGCATGATCAGTGCGTTGTCGGCGACATCGGCCAGCAGTGTCGGCTGGTAGAAGAGCGGCCCGGCCTGATGCCGCTTGCCGCCGGCGAGGCAGCGCGCTCCAAGGGCTACGGCGTCGGCGACCTGTTCCTCGACCTTCTTGACAGCGCGCTCATGCATCAGCGGCCCGATGTCGATATCGTCGGAAAGGCCGTTGCCGGCCCGCAGCGCCTCGATGCGTCTGGCGAAAGCGGCGCAGAAGCGGTCGTAGAGCGGACGCTGGACATAGATGCGGTTGGCGGCGAGGCAATCCTGGCCCGAGGTGGCGAATTTGGCGTCGATGGCGATGGTCACCGCTTTGTTGATATCGGCATCGGCAAAGACGATCAGCGGCGCGTGGCCGCCGAGTTCCATGACCAGCCGCTTCATCGTCGGCGCGCTTTGCGCGGCGATCAGCCGGCCAATTTCGGTCGAGCCGGTGAAACTCATGGCGCGTACGCGCGGATCATCGCACATGCGTCCGACGATCGTCGCGGCCTTGCCGGTAACGATGTTGAACACGCCGGCGGGCAGTCCGGCGCGTTCGCCAAGTTCGGCCAGCGCCAGCGCCGACAGCGGCGTCTCCGAGGAGGGATGCGCAACGATGGTACAGCCGGCGGCAAGCGCGGCGGCCGCTTTGCGCGTCAACATGGCCGATGGAAAATTCCACGGCGTGACGACACCGACAACGCCGAGCGGCTCACGCCGCACCATCATTTCCGCGTTTGGCAGGTGGCTGGTGACGCTCTCGGCGTTGAGACGCTTCGCTTCCTCCGCATACCATTCGATGAAGGAGGCGGCGTAGCCGATCTCGCCGAGCGACTCCTTCAACGGCTTGCCCTGTTCCAGCGTCATCAGCAGGGCCAGGTCGTCTTTCGCTGCTATAATCAGCTCGAACCATTTTCGCAGGATTTTCGAGCGCTCCTGCGGCAACAGCGCCCGCCACGCCGGAAAGGCGCGCGCAGCGGCGTCGATGGCTTTTGTCGTCTGCCGGCTGTCGAGTGCTGCGACGAAGGCGACGGTGGTGCCGGTCGCCGGATCGGTGACCTCGAAACTCTCGGCCGCCTCGCTCGCCGTCCAATGGCCGTCGATATAGGCAAGCTCGCGCAGCAATCGGCGGTCGGCGAGCCGGTCGAGCGCTTCGTGGCGATGCGAGCGGGCAAAATGCGCGGACATGGTCGAAGCCTCCCGGTTCGGTTTGATGCGGGGAGACTATCCATCACTGGCAGACAGAGAGGCTTTTTGGACGCCTGGCCGCAGAGAGAATCTCTCTATTGCGCCGAGGGGGCAGCCCATTTCTCCGGCGCTATGTCGATGCCGGCAACAGGTCGGCTATCGGCAGCGCGACATCGTCTTTAACCGTCTTGATGACGATGTAGGTGAAGTAGCGGTCGATGCCGATCTCGCGATCGAGCAAGCCGTCGACGAGCCGCTGATAGGCGTCGATGTCGCGCGCCATCACCTTCAGTACATAGTCGACGCCGCCACCCACCGACCAGCAGGCGACGATCTCGGGGATGTCGCGGATGACGCGCTCGAAGCGGTCGAAATCGGCCTGGCGGTGGCTGGCCAGCGTCACCTCCATCAGCACGGTGGCGACAGGCGCCACGACACGCATGGCGATCCGGGCGTGATAACCCGAGACGATGCCGGCTTTTTCCAGCTTGCGCAGCCGCATCCAGCATGGCGTCGGCGACAGCCCGACCTGCTCGGCCAGCGCCAGCTTGGTGATGCGTCCGTCACGCTGGATGGCGTCCAGGATTTTGAGGTCGATAGGGTCGAGTTTCGCAGCAGTCATCAGCGCTCACTTTTTCGTCGATCGTACCATGACGGCGCATTATTTCGATTGTCAATTGCACTGATTTCGATCTCTAATAAGTCATGACATTGTGGCAACCCGATCCCACGCTCATCCGGCGGCCAGCCTATCAATCGTTGGCCGATCAGTTCGCACGCGCCATCCATGACGGACGCCTTGCCAACGGCGCGCGGCTGCCGACGCATCGCAGGCTGGCGGACGATCTGAAGCTCTCGGTGCAGACGGTCAGCCGTGCCTACGAGGAATTGATCCGGCGCGGCCTGATTTCGGGCGAGATCGGCCGTGGCAGCTTCGTCCAGACGCAGCGCCGCGAGCCGGAGCCGCCTTATCTGCCCGAGCGCCTGGGCGAAGTCATCGATCTGTCGATTCTGAAGCCGGTCTGCGAGCCGATGCACCTGGAGCGGATGAAGCAGGCACTGGGCTGGCTCGCCGAAAACCTGCCGTCGAGTTCGGCTCTGTCGTTCCGGCCAAACATGGTGTTTCCGCGCCACCGTGCCGTGGCGGTCGAGTGGCTGAAACTGTGCGGCCTCGATGCGTCCCCGCAGAACATCAGCCTGACAAATGGCGCCACCGCCGGCATGACGGTGGCGCTGATGAGCGTGGCGCCGCCGGGTTCCACCGTTGCCACCGAGGCGATCGGCCATCACACGCTGGTGCCGCTCGCCCGTTATCTCGGCTTCAACCTCGAAGGCCTGCCGATCGACGGCAACGGCCTGGTTCCGGAAGCGCTGGACGAGGCCTGCCGGCTGTCCGACATCCGTGCGGTGTTCGTCCAGCCTTCCGTCATAAACCCCACGGCAACGCTCATGGATGCGGCGCGCCGCGAGCAGATCGCGGCGGTGGCGCGCAAGCACGACATCGCCATTATCGAGAACGATGTGCTGGGACCGTTGGTCGAGCATCGACCGCCGCCGGTCGCCGCTTTCGCGCCGGAGCGGACGCTTTACGTCACCTCCTTCACCAAGATCACCGTGCCCGGCCTGCGCATAGGTTATCTCGCGGCGCCCGATCGTTATGTCGCGGCCGTTGCCAACCGGCATCTCGTCTCGAACTGGATGGCGACACCAATGGTTGCGGAGATCGCCACCAAATGGGTGGCCGACGGCACCGCGATGGACCTTGTCCACTGGCAACGGGTGGCGCTGCGGCGGCGGCAGGACATCGCGGCAGAGGTGCTGGCCGGCGTCGACTACCGTGCCCATCGCGACGGACTGCATATCTGGCTGCCACTGCCGGCCGACCGTTCCGAGGAGAGCTTTGTCGCCCAGGCCCGGCTGCAGGGTGTGGCCATTGCGCCGGGCACCTCCTTCCGCATTTCGGATGCGCCCTGGCATCCGGCGGTGCGCATCTCGCTGGGTTCGACCACCGAGGGGGAACTGCGCGCCGGTCTCGGCGTTGTCACCAAGCTCTTGCTTGGCGATCCGGAGCATTTGCTGCTCGCAATCTGAGCATGGCGTCCAAAAGTGTCAGGTGGTTCCGGGGCGAGGGCATGCCCAAAAAGCCGGCTGTGATTGACTGCAAAATGTGCGCAATCAGAATAATTGTCATGATATTATTTTCCCAATTGACATGATTTGGCGCGTTCCGCATCGTTAAGCACCACGCTTCTCCAGCACGGGAAATTCATTTGTCCGCATCCGCACCCATCATCAAGGTCGACAGCATCTCGAAGAGCTTTGGCAGCTTCAAGGTGCTGGACGGCCTCTCGATGCAGGTCATGCCGCGCGAGAAGCTGGCCCTGATCGGCCCCTCCGGCTCAGGCAAGACGACGATCCTGCGCATCCTGATGACGCTGGAGCGCATCGACGGCGGTCATATCCAGATCGACGGCGAGCAGCTTTACCATATGGAACGCAACGGTCAGCTGCTGCCGGCCGATGAGCGCCATCTGGCGCGGATGCGCCAGAAGACCGGCATGGTCTTCCAGCTGTTCAACCTGTTTCCCCACAAGAGCGTCATCGACAATGTGACGCTGGCGCCGATGCTGACCAAGGGCACGCCGCGCGCCGCTGCCGAGAAGCGGGCCATGGAACTGCTCGAGATGGTCGGCATGGCCGACAAGGCGAAGGCGATGCCGGCCCAATTGTCCGGCGGCCAGAAGCAGCGCGTGGCGATCGCCCGCGCGCTCGCCTTGCAGCCAAAGATCATGCTGTTCGACGAGGTGACGTCGGCGCTCGACCCGGAGCTGGTCGAGGAAGTGCTCAACGTCTTGTGGCGGCTCTGCGCCGAGACCGACATGACCATGCTGCTGGTCACGCACGAGATGGGTTTCGCCCACGATTTCGCCGACCGGGTGCTGTTCTTCGATCGCGGCCGAATAGTCGAGGAAGGCAAGCCCGACGAGATTTTCCGCAATCCCAAACAGGAACGCACGCAAGGGTTCCTGAAGAAGATCATCGCGGCCGGACACCGTGTCTGACCGCATGTCAAAGGCGGCTAAGCCGTCCTGAAGTCACGCAAACCAAGACAAGAACAAGGAGTTGGGAACATGAAGAAACTTGGCATTCTGGCCGGCGTCGCGGGCCTTGCAATTACGGCGGTGCTTGCGACGTCGAGCATCGGCTCGGCCGCGGACAAGAAGCTCGAACAACTCAAGGCGCAAGGGTTCGCACGCGTCGCCATCGCCAACGAGCCGCCCTATACGGCGGTCGCCGCCGACGGCAAGGTGTCTGGTGCCGCGCCTGACGTGGCGCGCGAAATCTTCAAGCGACTCGGAGTGGCCGATATCGTCGCCTCGATCTCTGAGTATGGCGCGATGATCCCCGGCCTGCAGGCTGGCCGCTTCGACGTCGTCACCGCCGGCCTGTTCATGAAGCCGGAGCGCTGCGCGGCGGTCGCCTATTCGGAACCGGTGCTGTGCGACGCCGAGGCGATGCTGGTGAAGAAAGGCAATCCGAAGGGCTTCAAGAGCTACGAGGATGTCGCCAAGGACACGTCCGCCACCATCGGCGCGCCGGGCGGCGGCACCGAGGAGAAGCTGGCGCTCAACGCCGGCGTGCCGCGTGAGCGCGTCATCGTCGTGCCGGACGGCCAGAGCGGCCTGAAGATGGTGCAGGACGGCCGCATCGATGCCTATTCGCTGCCCGTGCTGTCGATCAATGATTTGATGAAGAAGGCCGCCGATCCGAACCTCGAAGTCATCGCCCCGGTGCAGGGCGCGCCGGTCTATTGCGACGGCGCTGCCTTCAAGAAAGGCGACGAGGCTCTGCGTGATGCCTATGATGTCGAACTGGCCAAGATGAAGAAGTCGGGTGAGTTCGCCAAGATCATCGAGCCCTATGGCTTCTCGGCGGCGGCGGCGATGTCCACCACGCGCGAAAAACTCTGCGCGGCGAAGTAGCCGTTCTTTTTGCCTTCTCCCCGTTCACGGGGAGAAGGTGGCCCGAAGGGCCGGATGAGGGGCGGCGCCCGGTTTGCCGGGCTAGCGCTGCCCCTCTTCTGCCTGCCGGCATCTTTTCCCCGTAAATGGGGAGAAGGACCCCAGTACTACAAACGTTGGAAACTCAATGACCCAGTGGTCCGGCTATTTCGGCCTGATATTGCAGGGAGCGCTTGTCACCATCGAGCTGACGCTGATGGGGTCCGTGCTGGCCCTGATCATGGCCTTTCTCGCCGGCTTGGGGCGCCTGTCGCGCTTCTTCGCGCTGCGGGCCTTGGCGACGGCCTATATCGAATTCTTCCGCGGCACATCGATCTTCGTGCAGCTGTTCTTCGCTTATTTCGTGTTGCCCCTGCTGGGTCTCGAACTGACTCCGCTGCAGGCCGGCGTATTGGCGCTGGGCTTGAATGTCGGAGCCTATGCCGCCGAGGTGGTGCGCGGCGCCGTGCAATCGATCGGCCGCGAACAGCATGAGGCCTGCATCGCGCTCAATCTGGGCCGCTGGCAAGGGATGCGCCACGTCATCCTGCCACAGGCGTTTCTGGTGATGCTGCCGACCTTCGGCAACAATGCCATCGAGCTGCTCAAGGCGACATCCGTGGTCTCGCTGATCTCGCTCGCCGACCTCACTTTCCAGGCACAGGTGGTGCGCTCCCAGACGGGCAACACCATGGTGCCGTTCACCACCATCCTCGTCATCTATTTCATCCTGGCGCTGCTCATCTCATGGGGTGTGCGCTCGCTGGAACGCCGCATGGCACGCGGCCTCGACGGAGTGCGAGTCTGATGGCCAAAGCATTCCCGATGAATTGGGCCCGCTGATGGATTGGGATTGGGATTTTGTCCGGCAGATCCTGCCGACGCTGATCCAGGGGGTGAAGATCACCATCCTGGCGACGCTGCTCGGTTCGGTGCTGGCGGCGATCGTCGGGTTGGGGATCGCGCTGGCGCGCCGCTCGCCCAACAAGGCGGTGTCGCGCACCGTCGGTTGGGTGACCGAATTCATCCGCGGCACACCGCTCCTGGTGCAGCTCTATTTTATCTTCTATGTGCTGCCCGACATCGGCATCCTGCTGCCGCCGCTGGTCGCCGGCGTCATCGGGCTCGGCCTGCACTACGGCACTTACACGGCGGAAGTCTACCGTGCCGGCATCGACAATGTACCGCGTGGCCAATGGGAAGCCGCCAAGGCCTGCAATCTCAGCGCCCGGCAGACCTGGACGCACATCATCATCCCGCAGGCCATTCCGCCGATGATCCCGGCATTGGCCAACTACTTCATCGCCATGTTCAAGGAGACGCCGCTGCTCTCGGCGATCACCGTGCTGGAATTGATGAACCAGGCAAAAAGCGTCGCCAACACTTATTATCGCTACCTCGAGCCGATCACGCTGGTCGGTGCCTTCTTCCTCGCCATCAGCCTGATTTCGGTCGTACTGTTGCGCTGGCTGGAACGCCGCTACGGCAAGATTGAAAGATAAATGATGAAGCCCTTGCCCGAGATCAAAGTGGCACCCAACCGGCCAGCGCTCGATGACCGCCCGCTGAGGCGGCGTGTCGGCCTGATCATCCTGGCCACCGACCATACGACCGAGCCGGATTTTCGCCGCATGGTGGCGAGCGAACGGATCGGCGTCTACGTCGCCCGCATTCCCTACGCCAATCCGACGACGCCTGAGAATCTGCGCAAGATGCAGCCGGCGCTAACGGCGGGCGCGGCCTTGATCCTGCCCGATGAGCCGCTCGACGCCATCTGCTATTCCTGCACGTCGGCCTCGGTTGTGATTGGCGATGGAGAGGTCGAGGCTGCGATCAAGGCCGCCAAGCCAGGCGTGCCCGTCGTGACACCAACAATGGCCGGCGTGCGCGGGCTGAATGCGTTTGGCGTGCGCAGGATCAGCATCCTCACGCCCTATACGGCCGAAACCTCCAGGCCGATGGCGACCTATTTCGCCGAACGTGGCTTCGAAATCCTAAGCTTCACTTGTCTCGGCTTCGAGGACGACCGTGAGATGGCGCGCATCGCCCCGGCGACGCTTGTCGATCTCGCACGCCAGGCAATGCATCCGCAGGCCGATGCGCTTTTCGTGTCGTGCACAGCACTGCGCGGCGCGCTCGCGGTCTCCGGCATGGAGCAGGCGACCGGCCGCCCGGTGGTGACCAGCAACCAGGCGACGGCCTGGAATTGTCTGCGCCTTTGCAATGATGAGACAGCCCATCCCGAATTCGGCCGTCTGATGACGCTGCCCTTGTCGCGCGACTGACGATCATGGCGACAGTAACCCTTGGCGATATCCGTGCCGCCCGCGAGCGAATTGCCGGCAAGATCGAGCGCACATCGGTCGTGCTTTCGGCGAATCTCTCCGAACGGCTGGACGTCCCGGTTCATCTCAAGCTTGAGCACCGCCAGACCACCGGCAGCTTCAAGCTGCGCGGCGCTTCGAACGCCGTCGCTTCGCTTGATGCCGAGGAGAAGGCGCGCGGCGTCGTTGCGGCATCGACCGGCAATCATGGCCGCGCGCTTGCCCACGCGGCCAAGCTGGAGGGCATGCGTGCGGTGATCTGCATGTCTCGACTGGTGCCCAAGAATAAGCTGGACGAAATCCGCCGCCTCGGCGCGGAAATCCGTATTGTCGGCAACAGCCAGGACGACGCCCAGCAGGAGGTCGAGCGGCTGGTGGCGGAGGAGGGGCTTGTCATGCTGCCGCCCTTCGACCATCCGGCCATCATTGCCGGCCAGGGCACGCTCGGACTGGAGGTGATGGAGCAGGTCCCGGATGCCGCTCTCGTCCTGGTGCAGCTCTCCGGTGGCGGACTGGCCTCCGGTGTTGCTGCCGCAATCAAAGGCATTAACTCCGGCACAAAAATAATCGGCGTGTCGATGGCACGTGGCGCCGCGATGAAGGCCAGCCTCGATGCGGGCCGCCCTGTCTTGGCCGAGGAACTGCCGACGCTGGCGGATTCGCTCGGCGGCGGCATCGGCCTCGACAACCGGCTGACCTTCGCCATGTGCCGCGACCTGCTCGACGATGTCATCCTGCTCAGTGAGGACGAAATCGCCGCCGGCATTCGCCATGCCTATGAACAGGAACGCGAGATCGTCGAAGGAGCAGGTGCGGTAGGCATCGCCGCGCTGCTCGCCGGCAAGGTCAAGGTGCAGGGGCCGGTGGTGGTTCTGCTTTCCGGCCGCAACATCGACATGGAACTGCACAGGAAGGTCGTCTGCGGGGAGATACCATCGATTTCGGAGCGCGCCGCATGAGCAGAATGACAATCCTCACCGAAGCTGAACTGCGCACAATCGTGACGCTCGATCTCGATGCCGTCGCCTGTGTCGAAAATGCCTTCCGCGCGCTTGCCACGCTGCCGGTGGCGATGCCGCCGATCCTGCGGCTCGATATTCCGCAGCATCGCGGCGAGGTTGATGTGAAGACCGCCTATGTGCCTGGTATCGACGGGTTCGCCATCAAGATCAGCCCCGGCTTCTTTGACAATCCCAAGCTCGGCCTGCCCAGCGTGAACGGCATGATGGTGCTGCTGTCATCGGAGACAGGGTTGGTCGAGGCCTTGCTGCTCGACAACGGCTATCTGACCGACGTTCGCACCGCTGCCGCCGGAGCCGTAGCGGCCAAACACTTGTCGCGACCGGACTCATCCGTCGCCGCGATCTTCGGTGCCGGCGTCCAGGCAGGGCTGCAGCTGGAAGCCCTGATGCTGGTGCGGCCGATCACGCAGGCGCGAATCTGGGCGCGCGATGCCGCCAAGGCGGAGACTGCCGCGGCCGCCTTGCGCGAAAAGCTCGGCATCGACGTGCGCGCCGAACCCGAAGCGGCCAACGCTGTTGCCGGCGCCGACATCATCGTCACCACCACGCCGTCGACCGAACCACTGATCAAGGCAGGGTTTGTCTCGGCCGGCCAGCACATCACCGCCATGGGGTCCGACGCCGAGCACAAGAACGAGATCGCGCCGGCGATCCTGCGCATGGCCGATCTTTATGTCGCCGACAGCGCGAAGCAGACGCGGCGCCTGGGCGAACTGCACCATGCCATCGCGGCGGGCGTGATGCCGGCCGAGACGGATGTGACCGAGCTCGGCCAGATCATCGCCGGCGCGAAGCACGGCCGGCGCTCGACCAGCGACATCACCATCGTCGATCTTACCGGCACCGGCGTGCAGGATACGGCGATCGCCACGCTCGCCCGCGACCGCGCGCTGGCCGCGAAAGCCGGAACGATTTTTGAAAGCTGATGCCGGCCGCAGGAGCATGATCCGGAACAATGGCAACCGGTTTTCCCGGCAGATCATGCTGCGACAAAAAGAACTAGCTGGAGCCCGATTCAACGGAGTTGAAACAGCTCCAGCCCTAACAAACGAGGACCAACAAAATGCAGCCGAACTTGAGATTCTCGCGGAGCGAATATGGGGAACGCCTCGCCAAGACGCGGAAAGCCATGGAGGCGAAGGGCGTCGATCTCCTTGTTATCAGCGATCCCTCCAACATGGCCTGGCTGACCGGCTATGATGGTTGGTCGTTTTACGTCCATCAGGCGGTCATCGTGCCGCCGTCGGGCGAGCCGGTCTGGTACGGCCGTGGCCAGGACGCCAACGGCGCCAAGCGCACCGCCTATCTCGCTCACGACAACATCGTCGGCTACGCCGACCATTATGTGCAATCGACCGAGCGCCATCCGATGGATTTCCTGTCCAGCGTGCTGACCGATCGCGGCTGGGGCAAGCTCACCATCGGCGTCGAGATGGACAATTACTGGTTCTCCGCCGCCGCCTTCGCCTCTTTGCAGAAGCATCTGCCCAACGCTCGCTTCGTCGATGCCACCGCGCTGGTCAACTGGCAGCGCGCGGTGAAGAGCCCGACCGAGATCGACTATATGCGCAAGGCCGCCCGCATCGTCGAGGCGATGCACCAGCGCATCTTCGACAAGATCGAAGTCGCCATGCGCAAATGCGATCTGGTCGCTGAGATCTATGATGCCGGCACGCGCGGCGTCGACGGCATCGGCGGCGATTATCCCGCGATCGTTCCGCTGCTGCCGTCAGGCGCGGACGCCTCGGCGCCACATCTGACCTGGGACGACAAGCCGATGAAGCGGGGCGAGGGCACGTTCTTCGAGATCGCCGGCTGCTACAACAGGTACCATTGCCCGCTGTCGCGCACCGTCTTCCTCGGCAAGCCGACGCAGGAATTCCTCGATGCCGAGAAAGCGACGCTGGAAGGCATGGAAGCAGGCCTTGCCGCCGCAAAGCCGGGTAATGCCTGCGAGGACATCGCCAATGCCTTTTTCGCCGTGCTGAAGAAATACGGTATCGTTAAGGACAACCGCACCGGCTATTCGATCGGTATTTCCTATCCGCCCGACTGGGGCGAACGCACGATGAGCCTGCGCCCCGGCGATCGCACCGAGCTCAAGCCCGGCATGACTTTCCATTTCATGACCGGTTTGTGGCTGGAGACGATGGGGCTGGAGATTACCGAGTCCATCCTGATCACCGAAACCGGTGTGGAGTGCCTGGCCAATGTGCCGCGCAAGCTGGTGGTGAAGGATTGAGCCCGATGTCCAGTCTTCGCCCGTCGCCGATCGCACCGACCGTCGATTTCGATCGCGACGGCGTCCAGCATGGTTTCCTGCGCCTCCCCTATAGCCGCGACGACTCGGCCTGGGGCTCGGTGATGATCCCGATCTGCGTCATCCGCAACGGCAAGGGGCCGGCAGCGCTGCTGACCGGCGGCAATCATGGCGACGAGTATGAAGGGCCGCTGGCGCTCTACGAACTCGCCCGCACGCTCGATCCCAGCCAGGTCGGCGGCACGGTGATCATCGTGCCGGCGATGAACTATCCGGCTTTTCGGGCCGGCACGCGCACCTCGCCGATCGACAAGGGTAACATGAACCGCAGCTTTCCCGGCCGGCCGGACGGCACGGTGACGCAGAAGATCGCCGATTACTTCCAACGCGAGTTGCTGCCCCGCGCCGACATCGTCTTCGACTTCCATTCCGGCGGCAAAACGCTGGATTTCGTGCCGTTCTGCGCCGCCCACACTCTGTCCGACAAGGCGCTGGAGCAGAAAGCCTTTGCCGCGGTGGCGGCATTCTCGGCGCCGTTCTCGATGCGCATGACCGAGATCGATGCGATCGGCATGTATGACACGGCGGCCGAAGAGATGGGCAAGGTCTTCGTCACCACCGAGCTCGGCGGCGGCGGCACATCGCGAGCCGAGACGGTGCGGATCGCCCGGCGCGGCATCCTCAACGTGCTGCGTCATGCCGGCATCGTAGCCGGGGCGGTCGAGGCGGGCAAAACCCAGTGGCTGGACATGCCGTCGGGAGATTGCTTCTGCTTCGCCGAGGACGACGGCATGATCGAAACCATGGTCGATCTCGGCGAGCCCGTCGAAGAAGGCGCGGTGCTCGCCCGCATCCATTCCACCGGCCGCACCGGCGTTGCGCCGCAGGAAATCCGGGCGAAAATGTCGGGCATGCTGACAGCGCGGCATTTCCCTGGCCTAGTCAAGGCCGGCGACTGCGCCGCGGTGGTCGCCGTGCAGGTCGATTGACCGACGTGATTTTCTCCGCCCGGACCATGCCGGGCGGACCCAGCCATCCATAGCCCCGGTGTCACTCCTCCGCTGGAAACCAAACCGCTCTCGTACACGGGGATACTTATATCCCCGCAGGTTTTCCACTAGGCTGGCCATCGCGTGGCATGGGAGCTTCGATTGCGCGGATTTAGGGGAGGCCTGATCGAGAGGCCGCGGACGGTGGCCGAACAGGTCGCCAACGTTTTGCGCGAGGCCATAGCCAGCGGATAGTTGAAGGCCGGATGGAATGCGAGGCGCTCCGGCTGTCCGTTCCGGTCCTGCCCGGAGCCAAGCTTGAAGAAGCCGAGCAGGTGCTCGATCAGATCGACGCGGAGCGCAATGTCGGCCGCTGGGGCGCCCTGAACAGGGTCTTTCACCTCTCGCTCTACGATGCCTGCGGCAACCGTCGTTTGCTTGACCTGATCGACGCGCATCACAACGCGGCCGACCGCTATGTCCGTATCCTGCTGTCGAACCTCGACTATCGCACCCACTCGCAGACGCAGCATCGCCATCTGCTGGCCGCTTGCCGTCAGCGCGACGGCAAGAAGGCCGTGAGTGTTCTGAGACAGCATATGCGTGAAGGAAGCGAGACACTCGTCAATGCGATAGACGGTGGCGGGCTATCGCGAAAATCCTAGACCGAGGGGCAGGGCCGCCCGCGATCAATACCATGGCGCGCGGTTGCCTGCGGACCGGTTCGCCGCTGCTCGGACTGGAGCGCATCACCGTGCGCCACCGGTTCGTAGGAATTACGCTGCGTTTCAGCCCTGCGCCGGCTTGCGTTCGACGATGTAAATATGGTCGGCCGCCAGCACCACTTCATCGCGCTGGTTGATCACCTCGCAGCGTTCGATCACCCGTCCTGAAGCCGGTCGCTTGGGGTCGTCCTCCTTGGCCGCGATGGTGGTGCGCGTGCGGATCGTGTCGCCGATGAACACCGGCTTGATGAAGCGCAGCCGGTCGTAGCCATAGGAAAAGGCGACAGGATTGATCACGGTCGCCGTCAGCCCGATCCCGACCGAGAACACCAGCGTGCCATGCGCGATGCGCTGGCCGAACGCCGTCGTCTTCATGAACTCGGCGTCCATGTGGTGCGGGAAGAAATCGCCGGTGTGGCCGGCATGGACGATGAAGTCGGTCTCGGTGATCGTCCGGCCGCTGGTCAGCCGGGTCGAGCCGATCTCGTAGTCCTCGAAATACTGGATCTGTTCCATCAGGGCCTTTCCGCGATCGGCGTCGCTGGCGCCGCACTCGAACGATAGGCGGCTTCCACCAGCGCCATTGTGTTCCAGGCGTCCTCGACCGGGCTGATCAGCTCATCGTCTTCGCCTGCGGCAAAGCGCTGGACATTGGCCATGCGCCCGACGAAGGCATCGGGAAACCATTCGCCGGCCAAAGGCACGGCAATCCAATCGGCCCCGCCTTTCGGATAGATCTCCAGAATGTCCGGTTCGCCTCTGGGATAGTCGAGATTGAGACCGAGCTTGAGGTAGGCGGCACCCTCGGTGCCGCAGATGCGGAACTCGCAGGCCTGATGCCGGCGCCCGAACTTGTGGTCGTGGTTGATCGACAGCGCGCAGCGCACCGTGTCGCCATAGTCGAGGATGGCGCTGGTGCGCGTCTGCGCCACCTTGTGGTTGGGATGGCCAAGCGTCTTGGCGTGCACCCCCTTGGGATCGCCGAGCAGTTGCCGGATCAGGTCGAGATAGTGGATCGAATGCATGGCGATCTCGACGCGCGGCGCCTTGAGCAGGAATTCCCACAACTGCCACGGCGTCGCCAGCGCCAGCCAGGCGTCGAAATCGACGACCTCGCCGAGCCAGCCCTTGGCGATTGCGTCCTTCAGCGCCAGCATCATCGGCGCGAAGCGCAACTGGAAATTCACGGCCGCCTTGAGATTCTTGGCGCGGCAAATCTCGAGGATTTCGGTTGCCTCGCCGAGATAGTTGCCCATCGGCTTCTGGATCAGTGCGACCGCTCCGTCGGGCAGAGCCTTCAGGATCTCGGCATGCCGCCCCGGTGGCGTTGCCAGATCGAAGATCGCATCCTTGACCCCAGCGGCTTCTTCCGCCGAGCGGAACGCCGTCACGCCCCATTTGTCGGCCAGGGCCTGCGCCTTGGCCTGATCCGGATCATAGAGACCCGCGATCGGAAATCCCGCCTTCCGGTAGGCCGGAAAATGCGCGTCGTCGACGATCGAGCCGGCGCCGAAGGTGACGATCGGCCGGGTTTTCGAGGGTTTTTGCCAGGACTGGACGAGCGAGGCAGGGTCGAAACCCCTAGTCATGATGGAAGACCTCGTCCATCGAAGCCCACCACTCGCCATCCTTGCGGGTCGGCAAGGGCTCCTGACAGGGTATGCAGACAGCCCACCATTCCTGCGTCTTCGGGTCGGCCGCCATCTTGGCCATGTCGGCCGCGTAGTCGGTGCCGTGATATTCGAAATACGAAAAAAGCAAATTCTCCGGCCGCTTCAGGTAGATCGAATAGTTCTTGATGTTGCAGGCCGAGATCATGGTCAGCACGTCGGGCCAGACGGCGGCATGAAGGCGGACATACTCCTCGACCTTCTCCGGCTTCAGCCCCAGAACCATTCCCATCCGCTGCATGTTCATTCCCCTATTTCGTGATCGCCGTGGTGAATTCGGCGATGCTCATGGCCTTGATCGCGTCCCAGTCCCAATCGATGCCGATACCGGGCTCGTCGGGCGCCAGCGCCTGCCCATCCTCGATGCGCATGTGCCTGCCGGTCAACTGGTCGAGTTGCGGAATGTACTCGACATACCTGCCGTTCTGAACAGCGCAGGTCAGGCTGACATGCAATTCCATCAGGAAATGCGGGCAAACCGGAATGTCGAAGGCCTCCGCCGCATGGGCGATCTTGAGCCAGGGCGTGATGCCGCCGATGCGGCCGACATCGACCTGCACGATCGAGCAAGCGCCTTTCTGCATATATTCGCGGAAGTGGCGCACGGAATAGAGCGACTCGCCGATGGCAATCGGCGTCGGCGTCGAGTTCGACAACCTGATATGCCCGTCTAGGTCGTCGGCCGGCAGCGGCTCCTCGATCCAGGCGAGGTCGAGCTCGCGCAACCTCGCCGCGCGCCGGATCGCCTCGTCGACGGAGAATCCCTGGTTGGCGTCGGTCATGATCTCGTAGCCGTCGCCGACCGCCTTGCGCACCGCCGACAGGCGCGCGAGATCCTCGGATCCGTGCGGTCTGCCGATCTTCACCTTCGAGCCGCGAAATCCCTTCGCCTTGGCGGCCAACGCATCATCGACCAGCGCCCGCGTCTCGATGTGCAGCCAGCCGCCTTCGGTGGTGTAGAGCGGGCAGCGGTCCTTGGCGCCGCCGGTGAGCTTCCACAGCGGCAGGTTCAGTTTCTTTGCCCTGAGGTCCCAGAGCGCCGTGTCGATTGCTGCGATGGCGATGGCCGTGATCGCACCGATCGTGGTGGCGTGGGTGGCGAATTCGAGATCGTGCCAGATCGCCTCGATCATATCAGAATCGCGGCCGATCAGGCGGGGCGCCAGGTGATCGGACAACAGCCGCATCACCGACGAACCGCCGGTGCCGATCGTGTAGCTGTAACCGGTGCCGACCGCGCCGTCGGAATCGGTGATGGTCACAATTGGCGTTTCCTGGCTGACGAAACTCTGGATCGCGTCGGTGCGCTTGACCTTGGGCACAAGGTCGACCATCCGCAGTTCGATCTTTTCGATTCTTGCCATGTCGGTCAGCTCCGCAATGTCTTCCCGGTCTCGGTGGCAAACAGATGCGCCTGCGACAGGTCGAGGCTCATCGTCACGCGTTCGCCAGACCGCACCGGTCTCGGATTCAGCATGCGCGAAACCCAGTCGCTGCCGTTGAACTCGACGAACACCAGCGTCTCGTTGCCGAGCGGCTCGGTGACCGTGATAGGCAGTTCGATCTGATGCACGTCGGCGGCCGCGCCGGAACTGATGCCGTGGCCGGTCGGATAGATATCGTCGGGCCGCAGCCCGAACACGACCTTGTCGCCGGCGGCGACATTGGCCTTGAACTGGCCGGGCAGGGGCAGCTTGGCACCACTGGCGAAAACCAGCTGGCCGTCGTCGATCGTCGCCTCGTTCAGGTTCATCGGCGGCGAACCGATGAAGCCGGCGACGAAGCGTGTCGCCGGTCGGCGGAACACCTCGTCGGGCGTGCCGACCTGCTCGATATAGCCATCGCGCATGATGACGATGCGGTCGGCAAGCGTCATCGCCTCGACCTGGTCGTGGGTGACGTAGATCACCGTCGACTGCACCTTGGCGTGCAGCTTCTTGATCTCGGTGCGCATCTGCGTACGAAGCTTGGCGTCGAGATTGGAAAGCGGCTCGTCGAACAGGAAGACATCGGGGTCACGCACGATGGCACGGCCCATGGCGACACGCTGGCGCTGGCCACCGGAGAGTTGCGACGGGCGGCGGTCGAGCAGCGCATCGAGCCCGAGGATGGCTGAAGCTTCGGCGACGCGACGGTCCATATCGTCCTTGGCGGCACCCGCGATCTTGAGGGAGAAGCCGAGATTCTCGCGCACCGTCATGTGCGGATAAAGCGCGTAGGACTGGAATACCATGGAGATGTTGCGCGAGCGCGGCGGCAGGTCGTTGACGACGCGCCCGCCGATCTCGATCGAACCGGCGCTGATCCCTTCCAGTCCGGCGATCATGCGCAACGTCGTCGACTTGCCGCAGCCTGACGGGCCGACCAGCGCGATGAATTCGCGGTCCGTGATATCGAGGTCGATGCCATGCACGATCTGGATATTGCCGTAGCGCTTGGTCAGCTTTTTGAGGGAAACCGTTGCCATGAGATCAGCCTTTCACCGCGCCGGAGGTCAGGCCGCCGACGAGGTGCTTCTGGACGATGTAGGTGAGGGTGAGCGCCGGGATGATCATCACCACGGCCAGCGCGCACATGCCGCGCCAGTCGATGGTGAACTCGGCCGTGTAGTCGAGCAGGCCGACCGGCAGCGTCTTGGCGCTGACAGAGCGGGTCAGTTGGGAGGCCAGCGCGAACTCGTTCCAGCAGGTCAGGAAGGCGAAGATCGCCGCCGACGCGATGCCAGGCCCGGCGAGCGGGAACTCGACCTGCCAGAAGGCCTGCCAGCGCGTGCAGCCGTCGATCTGTGCTGCCTCCGCGAGGTCCTTCGGCACCTGGCGGAAGAAGCCGTCGATCAGCCAAATCGTGAACGGCACATTGAGCGCGACATAGGCGAGGATCAGCCCGAAATGCGTGTCGATGATGCCGAGCCGCACATAGAGGAAGAACAGTGGCAGCGACAGCGCGATGCCCGGCACCGTGCGCGTCAGCATCAGGCCGAGGAAGACGCTGGATTTGCCGCGAAAACGATAGCGCGCGAAGGCATAGCCGCCGGCCATGCCGATGGCGACCGCTATCACCGTCGAGGTCACCGAAATGATCAGCGAGTTGCGGAAATATTCGATGACGGGAATGCCGCCCTTGCCGATGCCTGAGAACATCGCGACATAGGCGTCGAACGAAATATCCTGCGGGATCCACACCGGCGGCTTGGCCATGATCTCGACCGTCGGTCGAAGCGACGACAGCACGATCCACAGACCGGGCAGGCAGATCGTCAGCATCGCCAGGAACAGGCCGATGCGATAGACGATATCAAGCAGCCGGCGCTTGAGGCGGGCGGAAGAATTCTCGTCCATCTTCACCACTCCGCCCTTCACCACTCCGCCCTTCACCACTCGGCACCGATCTGCGTGCGCGCCGCGGCGAGCTTGTTGAAGAAATAGACGGTGAAGGCGATCGACAGCAGGATCGAGAAATAGGCCATGGCGTTGGCCATGCCCATGCGCCCGTCGCTATAGGCGGTGCGCGCCACCAGCGTCCACAAGAGTTCGGTGCGGCCGGCCGGTCCGCCGTCGGTCATGATCTTGACGATGTCATAGGCGCGGGCCACGTCGAGCGAGCGGATGGTCATGGCGATGTAGGCGAAAGGCATGACGAAGGGCCATGTGACATAGCGGAATGTCTGCCACGGCGTGCAGCCATCGACACGCGCCGCCTCGATCGGCTCCTTGGGCATGGCGAGCAGCCCTGCGAGGATCAGGATGGCGAAGATCGCCGTCGACGACCAGATCTCGGCAATCGAGATGGCGATGAAGGCGAGATGGCCTTCGATCAGCCACGGTATGGCGTCGCTGGTGATGCCAAGTGATTGCAGCGCATTGTTGACCAGGCCGATATTGTCGTTGAACATGAACTTGAACTGGAAGCCGACCAGGATCGGCGAGAACATCATCGGAAACATCATCAGCGTACGCAGGATGCGCTGGCCGCGTGTCGCCTTCTCGACCAGCATGGCAAGCCCGAGGCCAAGCAGCATTTCGAGATTGAGCGCGATCGTCAGCAAAAGAACGGTGCGCCCGAACGCCCACCAGAAATCGGTGTTGGCTAGGATCGAAAGATAATTCCGCAAGCCGATGAAGACGAAGAATGTCTCGGGCTTGGTCAGCCGGAAAGGCGTGAAGCTGGAATAGAGCGACAGAAGCAACGGCACCACGACGACCGCCGCCAGCACGATGATGGCCGGAAGCAGCAGCAGGAATGGTGCGGATGGCTTGAAGCCCTTCATCGGCGTCCTTTGGTATCTGTCATGCAATTTTGGGCCGAGGCCCGACCGGCTGAATGGACAGCACAGGAAAGACGCGATCGCCTCCCCCATTCACAATGGGGGAGGCGATCTTGAGAGCAACGCCTAGAGTTTGCCGGCGTCCTGCAGGATCTGCGTCGCCTTGGCGGCGGCTTCGTCCAATGCCTGCTTGGAGGTCTTGTCGCCGAGGATGGCGGCCTGCAGCTCCGGATAGACGGCGTTCGAGATCTCGATCCACTCAGGCGTCTGCGGCACGGCAAAGGCGTGCTTGGCTTCTTCCTGGAAAGCGGAAAGAACCTCTTTCTTGTAAGGATCGTTCGCGGCCTGCTGCAGGTCCCAGTCCCAGACCGCGGTGCGGGTGGGCAGCGGGCCGGCGGCGGCCTCGAGCTTCTGGCTGTCCTCATTGGTCAGCCACCAGACCAGGGAGGCAGCGGCCTCCTTGTTCGGGCAGTTCTCGGTCACCGAGAAGCCATGGAAACCCGACCAGCCGGTGCGTACTCCAGCGGAGCCCTTCGGCGCGACCTTGACGCCGACATTGCCCGCCACCTTCGACGACTTCGGATCGTTGAAGAAGCCGGCCCAGCCCGGCCAGTCCAAATTGATGGCGACGGTGCCCGAGGCAAAGCCCTGGCCGAGATCGTCCCAGAGGTAGTTGGTGGTTCCGGCCGGCACGGCCTTGGCCTTGTAGAGGTTGACGAACCAGTCGAGCGCCCGGATGCCGGCCTCGGAATTGAAGACCGGCTTGCCGTCCTTGTCGAGATATTCGCCGCCCTCGGCGACGACCATTTCATAGAAGCGGCCGTTGATCGCCTCTTCCTTGCCGGCGAATTGCGTGCCGTAGAAATTCGGCGGGTTGGCGAAGAACTCGGCCTGGTCGGTGACTTCCTTCCAGGTGTCCGGCGGCACCAGATCGTAGCCGTATTTGGCCTTGAACTTGGTCTTGTTGTCGGCGTTTTCGTACAGGCTCTTCTGGTAGTAGAGCGCCGAGACGTCGAACTGCGCGCGCGGCAACATCTCCAGCTTGCCGTCAATGGTTGCAGCCTTGATCGTCGACGGCACGAAGGCGTCGATCTCCGACTTCGGCAATAACTTGCTGAGATCGGTGTAGAGGCCGGTGTACTGCGGCGCGAACGACGAATGGTTCCAGCCGACGCACCAGTTGGTGCTGCCCGAGGCGATGTCGGACTTGAGTTCCTTGTCGATGTCGAAGCCGTTCTTCTTGGTCAGGATGTTGACCTTGGCGCCGGTCGCCTTCTCCCATTCCGGGATGCGCTCGTAGAGCTTTTCATATTGCTGGCCGCCGATCAATTTAACGTCGACGGTCACGCCTTCGAACTTGCCGGGCAGGTCGCCGGCAAGGACAGCACCCGCACCAAATGCGAGCGCCAATGCACCGGCGGACACGCCGGAAAGCAGTCTGTTCATTGATATCCTCCCTAGGTGCGCCTCGGTGGCGACCGCAACTCGTCTGATGACAAGAAGTGCTACATTCATATACAAACAAAACATTCATGGAAACGTCAAGGCGAAATTTGTTTCCGTCGGTCGCGTTCCTGCGTATATGAAGAGCTGAATTCACTGGAGGGATGCCCCATGGACGACAGCGAAGACGAGCGCTATCGCGCGCCGGCGCTCGACAAGGGGCTCGACATCCTCGAATTGCTGGCCGGCGTCGACGGCGGCCTGACGCAGGCGGAAATCGCCAAGAAACTCGACCGGAGCCCTAACGAATTCTATCGCATGCTCGACCGGCTGGTGCGGCGCGGCTATGTCACGCGGCTGGACGGCGACCGTTATTCGCTGACGCTCAAGCTGTTCGGCCTGGCGCAGCTGCACGCGCCGGTGCGCAGGTTGGTTTCCTATGCCACGCCGCTGATGCGCGAGCTGGCCGAGACTTCGCAGCAGGCCAATCAACTCGTTGTTTTTGATCGCGGTTCTGCTGTCGTGATCGGCCAGCAGGAGGCGCCGAACTATTGGGGGATTTCGATCCGGGTCGGTTCGCATATCAGCCTGTTCGACACCGGTTCAGGCCATGTCCTGCTCGCTTTCCGCTCACCGGAAGAGCGGCAGATGATGATTTCGGAGCACGTCCGCAGCACCGACAAGACTGCGCAGCCGGCCGAGTTCTTCGCCCGTCTCGACCAGATCCGCGACCGCGGCTACGAGATGATGGCTTCCATGCAGACCGCGGGCGTCTTCAACCTTTCCGCCCCGGTGCGTGGTTCCGACGGCAAGGCCATCGCGGCTCTGTCGATCCCCTACATCACCGTGGTCAACGCCCCGTCCGCGCCCGATATCACCCGAACCATCGAGTTGCTGTTGGCAACCTGTGAAAAGCTGTCGCACCTAGCCGGGTCGGCTGTCGGTTCATCAGCATGAATTCTTATTTGAATGAAGAATTCCCCCATGAGATGATCCAATAACGCTACCGGAGGAGCCTCGCCATGATCATCGACACCCATCTGCATCTCATCGATCGCTCGGCGCTGCGCTATCCCTGGCTTGCGGGAGTGCCGGCGCTGAACCGCGATTTCTCCTACGAGGAATATGCGGTGGAGGCCCAGCGTGTCGGCGTCGGACGTGTGCTGCATATGGAGGTCGATGTCGACCCGGCCGACATCGAGGCGGAGACCGCACGTGTGGAGGGCCTGTCGCGGCAAGCGGGCAGCATGCTCACCGGGGCGATTGCATCTTGCCGTCCCGAAGAGGCGGATTTCCAGGCCTATCTTGAATGCCAGCGGGCAAATCCCTTCGTCAAGGGCTTTCGCCGCGTCCTACACGTCGTGCCGGACGATCTTTCGGAAGGCGCATTGTTCCGTGACAACATCAAACGGCTTGGCGGCACCGGCCTGACCTTCGATCTCGTCGTGCTGCCGCACCAGATCCCGAGGGCGATTGCGCTCGCCGATCTGGCGCCCGATGTCCAGTTCGTGCTTGACCATTGCGGTGTCCCCAATATCAAGGGCAACGCAGAGCATCCTTGGCGCGAACATATGAGCGAGATCGCACGGCGCTCTAATGTCATGGCAAAAATTTCCGGCGTGGTCGCCTATGCCGACCCCGGCGACTGGACCGCCGAGACGCTGCGGCCCTACGTCGAACACACCATCAATTCATTCGGCTGGGACCGTGTCGTCTGGGGCAGCGATTGGCCGGTCTGCACGCTTGGTGGCGGCCTCTCGACCTGGGTGGCGGCGACACATGCGCTGCTTTCGGGCTGCAGCATTTCAGAGCGCGACAGCCTGCTGTCGGGCAATGCCCGCAAACTATGGCGGCTGAAATAAGACCCAGGCCAGGTCCCTCAGGTGATGTTGGTTGCCTGGGTACTGGCCCGGAACAGGCTGATGAGATCGGCGACGACCTGGCCGGCCGGGCGGCCGGAGGCCAGGCCGGAATTGATGCGGTCGGACGCCGCCTGCTGGAATGCCATGTAGCCGTCATGGCGCGGCCGCACCCAAGCCCCCTCAAGCGTCGCGCGCGTGTCCCGATAGAAGTCACCGGTCGCTTGATTGACCGTCTGGTCTTCCCAGGCAGCCGCATGGCCCGGCTGGCCGCCGGCGGCTGCATAGCTGCCGCGCTGGACATCGCCGCTGGCGACCCAATAGGCGAAATCGATCGCCGCGTCTTTCGCCTTGGAAAAGGCCGAGACCGCAATGCCGGTGCCGCCGAGCGCCGAGCCGATCGGGCCATCGGAACCAATGACCGGAATGTCGGCAAAGGCCAGCCTGTTCGCGCGAAAACCCGACGCCGCATAGGAGACATAGCCATAGATCAGCGGCGCGCAGACAATGCGGGAACCGGCCTCGGCCATGCGCTCCGAAACGGCGATCGGGTCCATGTCGAAGCAGGTGGGGCCGACCAGCGTCGCGATCTCACGTATCGTCTCGAAGACTTCGCAGCCCGTCTCGACGTCGATGAGATCGCCCGACGGATCGATCGCGCAGGGATGCCCGAGATTGCCGGCCAGCGTATAGAAGGTCATCAGCGAGTGGGGTGGCCGCAGCGGCAGCAGCACGCGGCCCTGCCGGGCGAGATCAAGCACCTCGCCCCACGTCGCCGCCGGCGCATCTAGCGCGTCCGGCCGCCAGGCCTGCACTTGGGCCGCCGCGTCTATCGGAAACGCCCATTGCCGGCCCTGCCAGGCGTAACTCGGATAGGACTGGCCGACGCTGCCCGAGGCAAGCGCGGCGCGCTCCGCCTCGCGGCCGGCGACGTCGAGAGGCTCGAGACAGCGCTCCGCCGTGACCTGGCCGACATGCGGATGATCGATGACGATAAGGTCATAGGCCCGCGCCAACTCCTCGACCGGGAAGGATTCGAAATCCTGCAGCGAACGCTTGTCCCATTCGACGACAACGCCGGTTTTCTGCTGCCACAGAGATGAACACGCGACCATTGGATCGTAGCCGCGCGGGTGGCTCCAGGTCATGCCCCTGAGTGTGGGCTTAAGGAAGCGCGTGGTCACAAGCCGAACTCCGCGCGGATTTTCGCACTGTGCTCGCCGATGCGCGGCGCCGCGCGGTCGACCTTGGCTCTGATCCCATCGACCCGGAGCGGCGAACTGGTGGTAAGGATCGAGACATCGTCCTCACGCGTCACCGTCTGCAGCATGTCGAGCGACTGAAAACCTTCGCTTGCCAGCATCTCGGGCCAGTTCAACACCTTCGCGCACCAGATGTCAGCGGGCTCGAGAATGGCAAGCCATTCGTCGATGGTTTTCGTTGCAATCCTCTGGGCGATGATCGACTTGATATCGTCGCGCGCGGTGAACCACGATGCCGGCTTGTCGCGATAGGGCGCCAGTTCATCGAGCGACAAAAGGTCGGCGAGCTTTGGGATCGGCGTCATGGCGATGGCGAGATATCCGTCCTTGGCCGGATAGACGCCGTAAGGCGCCGAGAGATAGGCATGCGCGCTGCGGAAACTCGAGCGTCGCGGCAGGCGGCGGCCGTCATTGAGATGCGTGGTCAGCACCTCGAACTGGAAGTCGACCAGCGCTTCCAGAAGGCTGGTCTCGATATGGCTTCCCTGACCGGTGATGCCGCGCCGCACCAGTGCAGCCAGGATGCCTTGCGCGCAGGCCGCACCCGCCAGCATGTCGCCGATGGCGAGCCCGAACGGCACCGGCCCCTGGTCTTCGTCGCCGTTCAGCCACATCACGCCGGAGCGCGACTGCGCCAGCAGGTCCTGGCCGGGACGCTTGACCCACGGGCCTTCCTCGCCATAGCCGCTGATCGAGGCATAGACCAGGCGCGGATTGATCTGGCGGACGGCTTCGTAGTCGACGCCAAGCCGCTCGATGACACCCGGCCGGAAATTCTGGATCAGCACATCGGCCTTGGCCAGAAGGCCGCGCAATGCCTCGAGATCGGCCTCGTTCTTCAAATCGATTGCGAGGCTTTCCTTGGCCCGGTTAATGGCGTGGAAGATGGTGGAATCGCCGCCGATCTCGGTGTCGCTGAGATAGAGCTGACGCGACAGGTCACCTCCATCCGGACGCTCGATCTTGATGACGCGGGCGCCGAGATCGAGCAATCTCAGCGAACAATAGGGCCCGGACAGGAACTGGCTCATGTCGACGACGACGAGGCCGGCAAGCGGCAATTCGGCTGCTGCCGGCATTTCTATTTCTCCGTCTTGCCGATGAAATCGGCAGGGTTGCGGTACTTCACCGTTTGCAGGTGTTCGCAATAGAGCACCAACTCGCCTTCGCCCTTGAATACCTCGTAGCTGGCGCGGATCAGTCCCATCTCCTGGTAACGAGGCTTTTTGTCGAGGTTGGAACGGATCGAATAGATCGTGTCGCCAATGAAGACGGGCTTTATGAAGCGCAGCTTGTCATAGCCATAGGAAAAGGCGTTGACGCAGTTGGTCGCGACCAGTCCCAGCCCAGCCGAAAAAACAAACGCGCCGGCGATCAGCCTCTTGCCGAAAATGCCTTCGCTCTCGGCAAACATCTGGTCCTGCACGTAAGGATGGATATCGAGCACCAGCGAGTTGAAGAGGTGGCTGTCGCCTTCCGCCATGGTACGTCGCAGCGAGCGGATCTTCTGGCCGACCGGCCAGTCCTCGTAGAACCAGTTCTCGGCGTTCCACACCGGTAGCGCGGCATGCTCTTCGGGCATGTTCCTGGGAAGCGTCGAGGCAATGCCGACGGTCGGTGCGAAATCGTTCATGGCTCAATCCACCGGTCTCGCGAGAGCGCCCGGGCAACCCTTCGAGCACGCATCGAAGCGCCTGATTGCACGATGTCTCCTCCCGCCAATCTTCTTTTGTAAATACTATTTTCACATATGGGATTGCGTTGCAAGCAAGGACGGGCGAAATTTTGACCGGTTTTTGCGCGCGGAAGCGCGCGCAGGGCAGGAGGAAATCATGCGCGGTGTCGGGAATGCGTGTCTCGTGTTTGTCGGCAGCCTGAACCGGGAGGCGCCTTATTTTCAGGACGCCCGCGGTGTCGGTCTCCGCCATCGGGATCGGCACGCCGATGTGCGTCCAGATCGTGAGTTGGCCGTCAGCAGGTAAACTCGCGACGCTCAAGCCTCTTGTATCGCCGAGAGCTTCCAGTTCGAGCCGTTCTGACGCGTGAATGTCCACAACTCGATCGTCTCGGTGGGATGGTCTTGGTCGCCCTCGACGACCTTGCCGCTCGCCCGTTCGCGCATCACGTCGCGAGACTCGTAGCGCAACGCGGCCGTCGCGTAGTCGCGGTCATCCTCGCGCCAGCTTTCCGCGATGTCGGCCTGCAGCAGGGTGACATCGGACACTTCGTTCCTGAGACCTTTCTGGGCATTGTCGGCCAGTTCTTCCGACAGATAGGACACCATCTCGGGCGTCACCGACCGCCGCAATGCGGCATGGTCCTCGCGGCCGAATGCCTCCTGGACCTCAGTCAACAGCTGCTGGAAGGCGTCGAGGTCGGTCTGGGCCAGCGTGATCTCTTCGGATCGGGTGGCATCATAGCCTCCGCCCGAACCGCCGCCAAAGCCGGGAATTGTGAAGGAGCCCGCGGTTCCCGTCTCCCGTTGTGCGCGGTTCTCGAACTGTGAAGCCTGGGTATTGCCCACGCCGGCGAGTGCGGGCGCGGGGCCACGCGCGGATTGCGACCGGAAGAACCTGATGGCCAGGATGATCGCGCCACCGATGAGCAGGGCCTGGAGCAGGAAGCCGAACATGCCGGCGAGGCCGCCGAAACCATGGCCCACGAGCAGGCCGATCAGGCCGCCGAGCAGCAGGCCGCGCATCATCGTTCCGCCGAAGCCGCTCATGAAGCCGGGCCTCTGCAGGCCGGCCTGCGGCTGCCGGGCCGCATTGTTCACGCCGGTGTTGGGTGTCATCGAACGCTCGACCGGCGCGGTCGGCGCCGGCGCGGTCCTGGTCGGCGGCGCCGACTGGAAGGTGCGTGTACCACGACTGCCGAAACTGCCGCCGCGCCGCGCCTCGGCATGATCGATCGCGACCATGGAGAATGCGAGGAACAGTCCGGCGAGGAGGGCGGCAATTCGGCTTGTGCGGGAAGTCATCGGGGTGACCTTTATCGATGTGGTTTCGGAAATTTCAGCAAAAACGTTGGCCGGGTGGCGGGCCTCATGCGGTCAATCGAACAGCTCTTCGAAGAATGATTTCTTCCGCTTCGGATAGCGTTGGCCATGCGAGCGGGAATAGTCGTCATCGCGGTCCCGGCCATCGCGCGGCTGCGAGAACGCTGCCGGCTGCGCCTGTGGCGCGGGCGACGCATCCCTGCTGGAACGCTCGATGATCTTGTCGAGTTCGCCTCGATCGAGCCAGACACCACGGCACTGCGGACAGTAGTCGATCTCGATCCCCTGGCGTTCGCTCATCACGAGCGCGACGCGGCAGGAGGGGCAAACCATACCAAGGAGAGATGTCATCAGGGGCTCCTAACCAGAAAAGAAATGAGCCCGCTTGACCGAAAGGATGAAACGGGCCCGTTGAAGCGGTCCGACATCACGGTCGCCAAAAGCGACAGTCAGAGGGGCCCGGCCCGCACACGGGAGTTAGGCATGCGGCACGGCGCCTTCAAGGGGCAATATTGCCCGTGAGAATGATTGCTGCTCAAACCGTCACGACGATCTTGCCGAACTGCTCGTTCGATTCGAGATAGCGATGCGCCTCGACGATCTGGTCGAATGGAAACGTCCTGTCGACGATCGGCGTGAGAGTGTCGTCCTCGAGGCCTTCGAGGATGAACGCCTTGGCAGCCTCCAACTTCTCCGGATTGCCGGTGATCTCGTGGACGAGATAACCGCGCAACGTCAGTGTCTTGCCCAACACGGCAGCCAACGGAAACGGCGTCGGGTCGCTGCTGAGGCCGCCATATTCGATGAGAATGCCGCCTTTCGACATGGCCGCCGTCAACGGCTCGAAGATCGGCCCGCCGATCGGATCGAACACGACGCGTACGCCTTGCGGCCCGGCAATCTGGCTCAGTCTTCTCACAAGATACTCTTCCTCGAGGACCACCACATGCGTTGCACCGGCGTCGAGCAGTGCTTGCCTCTTCGCCGACGCCCGCGTCACCGCGATCGTTGTCGCGCCAACCCTGTTGGCGATCTGGATCGCCGCAAGGCCGACGCTGCTGGAGGCGGCGGTGATGACGACGAAGTCTTGTCCACCCAGCTTGGCGATCTCGACCAACGCACCATAGGCGGTGAGGTACGGCATCCAGATCGCCGCCGCAGTTTGCCAGTCGAGGGACGCCGGGTGTTTGACGATAAGCCTGGCGGGAAAGGTGACAAGCTCGCCGTAAGCCGGCCAGCGAACCATCGATTGCGGCGGGATGACACTGACGGCGTCGCCGGGGGTCAGCCCGGTCACGCCTTCGCCGATTGTCTCGATGACGCCTGCCGCTTCCAGCCCGAGCCCGGAGGGCAGGGTGGGTGTCTCGATATAGTTGCCCGCGCGCAGCAGCGCCTCGGCGCGGTTAAGGCCGAATGCCTTGACGCGGATTTGAACCTCACCATGGCCCGGCGGAGGAAGATCGACCTCCTCGATGCGCAGGACCTCGGGACCACCATGCTGGTGGAAGCGGACGATACGGGTCATTTTGCTCACTCCAAATTATCTGAACCGAATGAGCTATGATGCAAAGCCTTTTGGCGATAAATGGCTGTTTAGATTGTGCAGTAGAAACCAAGAGTTTCGAAAATGGATAGGCTTGAAAGCATGGCCGTGTTCGTCAGGGCCGTTGATCTCGGCTCGTTCGCGGCGGCGGCCACCGTGCTCGATCTATCCGGACCGATGGTCGGCAAGCATGTCCGGTTTCTCGAGGACAGGCTTGGCGTACGTCTCATCAACCGGACCACGCGCCGCCAGAGCCTGACCGATTTCGGACGCGCCTATTATGAGCGGTGTCGGCTGGTGCTGGCCGAGGCCGAGGCCGCCGATGCGCTCGCCGCCGACCAGCTCTCGGAACCGCGAGGAAAACTGCGCGTCACCATGCCGGCGCATTTCGGCCGCCATTGCGTGACCCCCGTGTTGCTGCAACTGGCGCGGCGGTATCCGACGCTGGAGCTCGACCTGTCGCTGAGCGACCGCTTCGCCGATCTTGCCGAGGACGGCTACGATCTCGCCATCCGGACCGGTGATCTGGACGACAAGGCCGGCGTGATCGCGCGCCGCGTTGCACGCCAGCACATGGTCGTCTGTGCCGCGCCTTCCTATCTGGAAATTCATGGCGAACCACGGCGGATCGAAGACCTCGCCGATCATCAGGCGATTGTCTACCGCCGGCTCGGCATGATCGTTCAGCCCTGGCTCTTCCCGCGCGAGGAACAAGCTGCGGCCGAGTTCGTCCCAACCGGCCGGCTTCGGCTCGACGATCTCGATGCCATCGCCGATGCCGCCGCCGGCGGTATGGGCCTCGCGTGGCTGCCTCATTGGCTGGTTCGCGAACGAATCCAGGCCGGCGCGCTGGTCGAGCTGTTGCCGGACCGGCCGCGCTATCCCTACGACTGCCACGCGCTATGGCTGGAGACGCCGTATCTGCCGCTCAAGGTCCGGCTGGCCGTCGACGCATTGGCGGCCGCATTGCCGAAAATGATGGCGTGATCGCTGGCAGGCGAACTGCCTCTTTGAGGTGTCGCATTCCGGTGCCATATGAAGGTGGCTGACGGAATGCCAGCATTGCAGGAGAGACGGTTCATGACCAAAGGTTCGGATCTGTTCGTGGCGGCCCTCGAGAACGAAGGAGTCGATCGGATTTTCGGTATTCCGGGCGAGGAAAATCTCGACATTGTCGAATCCATCCGCCGCTCGTCGATCCAGCTGATCCTGACCCGCCACGAGCAGGCGGCCGCCTTCATGGCCGCCACCTATGGCAGGCTTACCGGCAAGCCGGGTGTGTGCATCACCACGCTCGGCCCCGGCGCGCTCAATCTGACGACCGGCTCGGCCTATGCGCTGCTCGGCGCGATGCCGATGATCATGATCACCGGACAGAAGGGCATCCTGTCGTCCAGGCAGGCTCGCTTCCAGATCGTCGATATCGTCGCGGCGATGAAGCCGCTGACCAAGCTGTCGCGCCAGATCGTCTCGCCGAAGATGATTCCGTCCTTGGTGCGAGAAGCCTTCCGCGTCGCACAGGAAGAACGCCCCGGCCCTGTGCATCTGGAACTGCCGGAAGATATCGCGGCGGCGGAGTGCGAACCGATTGCCTTGGTGCCGACGCATCCGGTCGAACTGCCCCTAGCCAGCGCTGGCGCGCTCGATCGCGCCGCCCGCATGATCATCGAGGCCAAGCGTCCGCTGCTGATGTTCGGCGCGGCGGCGTCGCGGCCGCGCGTGACCCCTGATGTCGCCCAGTTCGTCCTGCGCACGCAGATACCCTATTTCACCACGCAGATGGGCAAGGGCACGGTGCCCGGCGGCACCGAACTCTACATGGGAACGGCGGCCCTTTCGGAACGCGACTATGTCCACGAGGCCATCGAGCAGGCCGACCTGATCATCACCATCGGCCACGATACGGTCGAGAAACCGCCCTTCATCATGGGCGCGAAGGGACCGAAGGTCATCCATGTCGGCTACCAGACGGCCGATGTCGAGCAGGTCTATTTTCCGCAAGCGGAAATCGTCGGCGACCTCGGTCCGTCGCTGGCGCTGCTGGCCGATCGCGTCGAAGGCAAGATCCCCAATGCGCAGGCCCTGCTGCCGCTGCGCGAAGGCATTTTGAGCCGCATCGCCGCGCGCGCCACCGAAGACCGCTTCACGCCGCAGCGCATCGTGCACGACGTGCGCGCCGTGATGCCGGCCGACGGCATCCTCGCGCTGGACAACGGCATGTACAAGATCTGGTTCGCCCGCAACTACCGCACGCGCATGGCAAACACGCTGCTGCTCGACAACGCGCTGGCCACCATGGGCGCCGGGCTGCCGTCGGCGATGATGGCGGCGCTGCTCTATCCCCAGCGCCGTGTCATGGCCATTTGCGGCGATGGCGGCTTCATGATGAACAGCCAGGAACTAGAGACGGCTGTCAGGCTCGAGCTCAACCTCGTCGTCCTGCTGCTGGAAGACCATGCCTATGGCATGATCCGCTGGAAGCAGGCGGTCGATGAATTTCCCGATTTCGGCATGACCTTCGGCAATCCCGATTTCGTCAAATACGCCGAGGCCTACGGCGCCAGGGGGACCAGGGTCAGCGCGATCGCCGAATTGCGGCCGGCGCTGGAACAGGCCTTCACCGACGGCGGGGTCCACCTCGTGGTCGTGCCGATCGACTATTCCGAAAACACCAGGGTGCTTGTCGACGAATTGCGCGAGCGCCTGCCGGCGCCGCAGGCGAGCTGACGGTTGCCGATATGACGAACGCGCGGCCAGTGCGGTGTCGCGCGCGTCCTCGCGGGTCGCGACGACGGTCTCATCTGGCGCCGGGCACCCATTCGGTCTCGATCAACGGGATTTGCGGGGCCGCACCGCGCGGCAGGGTTCCCTTGATCCGCGGATCGTCGGTGATCTCGAAACCAGCCGCATAGGGTTCAAACCCGCAAGCTCCGTAGAAACCGATGACGCTGTGATGATCGAAGCTGCTGGTGTGCAGCCAGATGCGGCTGGGCTCCAGGCGCCATGCCTGATCGAGCGCGCCAGCCATCAGCCGTTTGCCGAAGCCTCGGCCGGTCAAGGAAGGGAACAGGCCGAAATAGGTGATCTCGATCTCGTTGCTGTCGGTAACCGAGAATTCGACCATGCCGACACGGCCGCCGCTTTCATCATGGCCGTAATAGAGATGCTGGCGTGGGTCGGCGAAATGCGCCGCGATGTCGGCGTCCGACATTTCGGCGGCGCGGTCCCAGAGCCAGGGTGCGCCGATCTCCAGGAAGACCGCGCGGTAGACGGCGGGGTCGGGCTCGGTGACGCGCGTCATGGCCAAGGGTTGGGCGAGACCCTGCACCGGCGCGCGCGCCTCCATCCACGTCACCGCATTGACGATCTTGCCGGCCGGCACACGTCGGTAGCCGGACGCGAGGTCGGTGATTTCATCCGGCAATACGCCCTCGGTGACTTGCATCTGTCCTCGATCTTCCGCCGCGCAGCTTTGCCGACATGTCAAGAAGCTGATGCCAACTCTGCGACCGCCTGCCAAGAGGCTCCAGGGGTGGGCCATCATTTTGGCCCGCCTGTCTTCTTGTCTATTCGAAATGGCATATGAGATATGATACATCATTCGTGGGAAAGCGGAATATGATGCCTGAGCGAATTGCGGATGAGGCCATTTTGCGGGCAGTCGACGAAGGCTTCGACCGCCAGCTCGCCTTCCTGGCCGATCTCGTGCGCTTTCCCTCGCAACGCGGCGAGGAACATGCCGCGCAATCCTTCATGGCGGCTGCTTATGAAGCCAATGGCTATTCGGTCGATATGTGGCCTGTCGATGTCGATGCTATCCGCGACCTGCCCGGATTTTCACCCGTCGCGGTTTCGTATGACGATGCCTTCAACGTCGTCGCCACCCACGCGCCGAGAAATGCCACCGGTCGGTCGCTGATCCTCAACGGCCATATCGACGTGGTGCCGACGGGACCGCTCGACCGCTGGGTGCGAAACCCCTACGATCCGGCGATCGAGGACGGCTGGATGCATGGCCGAGGCGCCGGCGACATGAAGGCCGGCCTGTCGGCCTGCCTCTATGCGCTGGCCGCCTTGCGCGGCCTCGGCTATCAGCCAGCGGCGAAAGTGTTCCTGCAGTCGGTCGTAGAGGAGGAGTGCACCGGCAACGGCGCGCTCGCTTGCCTGCAGCGTGGCTACCGCGCCGATGCCGCCTTCATTCCCGAGCCGCTGGAACCAAGGCTGATGCGGGCACAGGTCGGCCCGATCTGGTTCAGGGTCGAGGTCGACGGCGATCCGCAGCACGCGTCGGGCGCCTTTTCCGCCGGCGCCAATGCCATCGAGAAGGCCTTCCTCATCATCCAGGCGCTGAAGCAGCTCGAAATCGTCTGGAACGCGCGCAAGGTCGATGATCCGCATTTCTGCGATCATCCGCACCCGATCCGTTTCAACCTCGGCAAGATCGAAGGCGGCGAATGGACATCGAGCGTACCGGCGCGCTGTATCTTCGAGATGCGGGTCGCGACCTATCCCCGCCAGAAGCTGGAGGATGCCAGGGCCGAACTCGAGGCCTGCATCGCCGATGCGGCGCGCGCCGATCCGTTTCTCGCCAATCGCCCGCCCAGAATGACCTATAACGGCTTCATGGCCGAGGGCTACGTGCTGGAAGGCGCCGACGAGATGGAAGCCGTACTGCGGCGCAGCCACACCGCCGTATGGGGCGAGCCGCTGACGGAACATGTCACCTCGGCCACCACCGATGCCCGCTTCTTCGGCCTCTATGCCGACACGCCGGCGATCGTCTACGGCCCGATCTGCCGCATGCCGCATGGCTATGACGAGGCCGTCGATCTCGACTCCGTGCGCAAGGTCACCCAGACCATCGCGCTCTTCATCGCCGACTGGTGCGGTCTCGAACCCATCCAGCCCGAGGTCGGGCCATGAACGCGGCCGTGTCGGATGCCTTCGGCGACACGCTCGCCGAGGATGCGCCTGACGTTTCGATCGCCGAGGCGCTTGCCCTGTTGCGCCTGCACTACGGGCTCACCGGCAGCGCGCGCCCGCTGCCGGGCGAACGCGATCACAACTTCCATATCAAGACAGGAGGCGAGGGCGACTTCGTCCTGAAGGTCTCGCATCCGGCGGAAGAGGCCGGCTTCACCGATTTCCAGAACAAGGCGCTCGACCACATCCTGACGGTCGACCCGGCCTTGCCCGTTCCCTCGGTGCGCAAGAGCCTCGAAGGCGAAGCGCAGTTTACGGTCAGCGTCGGCGGATCGGCGCCGCGCATCGTCAGGCTGGTTACCTATCTACCCGGCCAGCTGCTTTCGCGCTCGCCTACGTCAGCGGCGCAGGATCGCAATCTCGGCATCTTCCTCGCCCGGCTTGGCCGGGCACTGCGCGGCTTCTTCCACCCGGCCGCCGGCAGCGACCTACTTTGGGACATCCGCAAGGTCGCCAAGACACGGCCGATGCTGGCGTATATCGCCGACGCCGGCCATCGCGCCATGGTCGAGCGTGTCATCGATGCTTTCGAGGAACATGCGGCGCCGGTCATCCCCGGGCTGCGCGCCCAGATCGTCCACAACGACATGAATTCCTACAATGTGGTGATGGATGCCTCGCGGCCGGAAATGGTCAGCGGCATCCTCGATTTCGGCGACATGATCCACTCGCCGCTGATCTGCGATCTCGCCATCGGTGCCGTCTATCGCTGGCCGGCCGAAGGTCATCCGCTGGCGCCTGCGGCTCGCTTCGTCGCCGGCTATCAGTCGGTGCAGCCGCTCGAGATCGAAGAGCTTGGCATTCTCTTCCACCTCATTCGTGCCCGGCTTGCGCTCATTGCCAACATCGCCAGCTGGCAGGCCGAGCGGTTTCCCGCCAAGCGTGACTATGTCCTGCGCCTCATCACCGAGGTCTGGGCCTCGCTCGAACGGCTGGACGGGCTGTCGTCCGCTGAAGCCCGCCGCTATTTCCTCGACCATTCCAAGCCGGAGTAGACGCCCGTGTCCCAGTCCTTTCCAAGTGCCTCCGCCGATGCCGAGCGCGCGCTGCTCGAACGCCGCGCCAGGTTGCTCGGGCCGACCTATCGCGCCTTTTACCGCAATCAGATCCATCTGGTGCGCGGCAGCGGTGTATGGCTCTACGATGCGCAGGGCCGAAGATTCCTCGACGCCTACAACAACGTCGCTTCGGTCGGACACTGCCATCCGCGCGTCGTCGAGGCGCTTTCGGGACAGGCCGCCACGCTCAACACGCACACGCGCTATCTCAGCGAGATCATCCTCGACTACGCGGAAAAGCTTCTCGGCACGCTTCCATCCCATCTCGGCCACGCCATGTTCACCTGCACCGGCAGCGAGGCCAACGACCTCGCCATCCGCATCGCCCAGCACTGCAGCGGCAACACCGGCGTGATCATCACCGATTTCGCCTATCACGGCGCCACCATCGCGACGGCGCAGCTGTCGCCGGCGGCGGTCGGGGCCAAGGGCGTACCCGCGCAGCATCGCACCGTAGCAGCGCCGGACACGTTCCGCGACGGCGGCCGCGCCGCGCATGATTTCGGCAGAAATGTCGCCGCCGCCATCGAGGATATGCGCGCGCAAAACATCCGTCCGGCGGCGCTGCTTCTCGATTCCGCCTTTTCCAGTGACGGCATCTTTTTCCCCGATGCTTCTGTCATGCGCGAGGCGGCCGATCATGTCAGGAAAGCGGGTGGCATCGTCATCGCCGACGAGGTCCAGTCCGGTTTCGGCCGGCTCGGCCAGGGCATGTGGGGCTTCGCCAATTATGGCCTCGAGCCTGACATCGTCACCATGGGCAAGCCGATCGGCGATGGGCATCCAATGGGTGCGGTGATCGTGCGGCCGCAACTGGTGAGCTCGTTCGGCTCGAACACCGGCTACTTCAACACCTTCGGTGGCAACCCGGTCGCGGCCGCCGTCGGCATCGCCGTGCTCGAGGTGATCGAAGGCGAGGGGCTGATCGAGAATGCATCCAACGTCGGCGCCTATACGGGCGACCTGCTGCGCGCCTTGCAGAGCCGGCACGGCATGGTCGCCGATATCAGACACAATGGCCTCTATTTCGGCGTCGAGCTGATGGCGGATGATGAGGCCACCGCCGCCGCCAAGACCTCATCCGTCGTCGAAGCCATGCGCGAGGACGGCGTGCTGATTTCGTCCTGCGGTCCGCGCGGCAATGTGCTGAAGATCAGGCCGCCGCTGCCTTTTTCCAGGGACAATGCCGAGCAACTGGCCGAGACGCTCGACCGCGCACTGTCGAAATGGTGAGCCGAGCAGGCGCATGCTGAAGCTCGAGCATCAAACCCTCAATGACCGCGCCTATGGCGCGCTCAAGCAGGAATTGATTTCAGGCGGGTTCAGTCCGGGCCAGACCCTGGTCATCCGCAAGCTCGCCGAAACCTTCGGCATTTCGACCACCCCGATCCGAGAGGCATTGCAAAGGCTGGTCGCCGAGCGGCTTCTGGAAATGCAGAACAACCGCTCGATCATCGTGCCCTTGCTGTCCGATTCCGCTTTCGAGGAACTGACGCGCATCCGCATCGCCGTCGAGGGGCTGGCGGGCGAGATGGCCGCCACGCGGATGAGTGAGCGCGCGCTGGTGGACATACAGGTCGCGCTCACCGGGATGCAGCGGGCCATCGAGGCGCAAGACGCCACGACCTATCTCTCCCTGAACGAGGCCTTCCATTTCGCTATCTATGAGCATGCCGGCGCGCCGATCCTCTTGAACATGATCCGCGATCTCTGGGGTCGGGTTGGACCCTATCTCAAGCTCCTGATGCGGGCTGATCGCTACATTCCGCAGTCCAACGACGCGCACCGAAGGATCGTCGCCGCGCTGGAACAACGCAACGGTCCAGCCGTTCGAGCTTCCCTCGAGCAGGACATCGCGGCGGCGGCCGCTATTCTCTCCGAGAATCTTCGCACGGCGCGCTGATCGCACGGCGGTGGGTCTATGCCGCGTGGTCCATCCGGTCACGCAGAATGCTCCAGCCATGCAGCATGTTGGGTGCGTGCCGCAACAGGGTATGGAATGGGATTGGCGCCGGCGGTGCAAAGGGCAGCGGCAAATCACGCGCTTCGGCTCCAGCGGCCCAGTCGGCCAGCACCTTGCCCATCGCCGTGGTCATGGCGATGCCGCGTCCATTGCAGGCGCGGCCGGCGATCAGCCCCGGGCCGAGGTCCAGGAGGTGCGGTAGGAAATCCGGCTCGACCGCCGCCATCCCCGACCAACTGTAGGCAAGCTGCGGCAAATCAGGCAGGTCGAGGTGGCTGGCAAGCCGCCGCCAGATTGTTTGCGGCACGCGCATATCGGCGCCGGCGCCGAGAATATGCATGCCGCCGCTGATCAGCCGGTTGTCGGCGTCGAAGCGAAAGGTGAAGAGATTGCGCCTGGTATCGCCGACGCCCTGTCCGCCAGGCAGCAAACGCGGGCGGATTTCGAGCGGTAGTGGCGCGGTCGCGATCTGGAAAACCTTGAGCGGAAAATAAGTCCGCTGCAGCAAAGGAATGAGCGACCCGCCATAGGCGTTGGTGGCGATCAGCACCCTGGCCGCGCGCACCGAGCCCGATGGCGTTTTCAGCGCCCAGCCATCGGCTATGCGATCGACCGACGTGACACGTGTCCGCTCGAAAATCCGCGCGCCGGCCTTTTCCGCCGCATCGGCCAGTCCGCGTGCATAGGCGACGGGATTGAGCACGCCGCCGGAGCGATCCATCCAGCCACCGACATAGCCGCGCACGCCGGTCAGCGCTTCGACCTCTCGCCGATCCAGGGTGACGACAGGCCGGCCACGCCGCGCCCACTGTCCCGCACGTGATTTGACCTTCTCCAGGGCGGCCGGCGAGTGCGCCGGCTGGATCCATCCGTTCTGCACCGCGTCGCAGTCGATGCCGTGCCGCCGGATCAGGCCGAAGACGAGGTCGGCACTGCCGGCGGCGAAATCGACCAGCCTTTGGCCGCGTTCGGAGCCGAGATGCGCGAGAATGCTATCGGGGTCCATCTTGGCGAAGTTCGGTACGACGAAACCCGCGTTCCGGCCGGTCGCGCCCCAGGCGATGATTTCGGCTTCGAGCACAGCGACCGAGATGCCTTTTTCCGCGGCGTGCAGCGCGGTCGACAGACCGGAAAATCCACCGCCGACGATGGCCAGATCGACATCGAGCCTGCCTTGCAGCGTCGGCCGTTCCCGGTGATCGCGGTTGATAGCATGCCAGAGCGAAGTGCCATTCGCACCCTGCCGGACCGGGGCATTCATGAGCCGGAACTGCTTTTGTCCGTAGCGATCCGCCTGCGCTTGCCAAAGCGCGGCCGCCGCGGCCTGTCGCCGAACAACCCGTTCGGCCTGACCAGAAGGATGACGCAAAGCATGACACCGATCGCGACGATCTGCAGCGAGGCGGCGCGCGCCTGCTGCTCGGGCGCAAACAGCACGCTGGTCAGCGTGCCCGACCCTGCCCAGATCGCCCAGACCAGTATGCTGCCGATGACGGCGCCAAGATTGCTACCCGAGCCGCCGACGATCAGCATCACCCAGACCTGAAAGGTCAGGATCGGCAGGTAATTGTCCGGCGCTATGAAGCCGGTGAAATGCGCCTGCAGTGCGCCGGCCAGGGCCATGATGGCGCCACCGACGGCAAAGGCCTGGACACGGTAGAAGCGCGCGCTCTTGCCGAGCGAAATCGCCGCCCGCTCGTCCTCGCGCAGCGCCTTCAGCACGCGGCCCCACGGGCTTCGCGACAGGTGTTCCAAGGCGAGATAGGCAATCAGCGTCACAGCGCAAACAATGGCCAGGCTCGACAGGTTGAACAGCAGCGGCGTCTCGGCGAGGCTGCCGAACGGACGCGGGATGAAGCCGATGCCGAATGGTCCGCCGGTCAGTTTCTGTGCGTTGAGTGCGACCAGTTGCACGACGACGGCAACGCCGAAGGTGGTGATCGCCAGATAGTCGGATCTAAGACGCAGCGTCGCCATGCCGGTAAGTGCCGCGGCAATACCGCCAACGACCATGGCGCCCGCCCAGCCGGCGAGGATGGGCAGGCCGAAGCCGCCAAGCCGCGCGGGGTCGTCCGGTGTCGTCAGCAGTGCCGAGGTGTAGGCGCCGATGGCAACAAAACCGGCGAGGCCGACATTGAACAGGCCGGTCAGGCCCCATTGCAGGTTGAGCCCGAGCGTGACCAGCGAGAAAATGAGCGCCGTGGTCAGGAAGAACGCGCCGTAGCCGATGAGATCGATCATCTTTCCCGAACTCCGAAAAGGCCGATCGGCCGCACGAACAGTACCGCCATGAGGATGATGAAGGAGACGGCGGCACGCCACTCGGCGCCAATCAGTTGCACCGCGCCGGCTTCGGCGAGCCCGATGATCAAGCCGCCGAGCACCGCCCCCGGGATGCTGCCGATGCCGCCCAAAATGGCGGCGGCGAACATGGGCAGCAGCATGTCGAAGCCCATGAACGGTCGGATCTGCACCAGGATGCCGATCATCACGCCCGCCACGCAGGCGAGCGCGCCGCCGATGATCCAGGTCACCCGCACCACGCTGGCAACGTCGATGCCGACGATGCGGGCCAGTGCCGCGTTCTGGCTCAAGGCCTGCATCGAGCGGCCGACTTGAGTACGCGTGATCAACAGATGCACGCCGAACACGAGTACGGCCGTCAGCAGCAGCAGGGCGATCTGGTCGGGTGTGATGCGGATGCCGAAGCCGACCGGCATGGCGATCTGGATCGCCCGGCTGAAATAGGTCGGCCGCGAGGTGAAGGTGAATTCGAGCAGGCTGCGTAGCGCCATCGAGGCGCCGAAACTCGCCATCACCACGATGATCGCCTGGCCCTGCGAGCGCAGCCGCGAGAACAACACCTTGTCGAGCAGCAGCGCCAACAAGGCGGTAAATGCCATGCCGACGATCAATGCAACGAGGAGCGGCCAGCCGAACGACAGCGGCGCGATCGGCGCGACCTTGCCGAATGTTGCGCCGATGGCGCTGACCATGGTCAGCGTCGCATAGGTGCCCCAGGCCATGAAGTCGCCATGCGCGAAGTTCGAGAAGCGCAGGATCGAATAGGTGAGCGTCACGCCGATGGCGCCGAGGCCGATCATCGAGCCCGTCAGCAATCCGTCGACGATAAATTGCAGGCTCATGCCGCGCCTCCCTGCTGAGGGCGCCGGCCGAGATAGAGTTCGGCCACGACCGGGTCGTTCCACAGTTCGGAGGCAATGCCCTCGTGCCGGTCCCTGCCCTCGACCAGCACATAAGCGCGGTCGCCGATGGCAAGTGCAGCCTTGGCGTTTTGCTCGACCAAAAGGATGGTGACTCCGGACTTGCGGATGCCGCCCAGCATCTCGAAAACCATCGCGACGAATTTCGGCGACAGGCCGGCCGACGGTTCGTCCAACACCAGCACCTTGGGATGGATGATCAGCGCCCGAGCGACCGCGAGCATCTGCCGCTGGCCGCCCGACAGATTGCCGGCGGCGGTGCGGCGCTGGCGGACGAGATCGGGAAAGGCGGCATACATCTCCTCGATGCGGCCGGGGATTTCGCGACGGTCGAGGATGCCGCAGGCAACCCTCAGATTGTCCTCGACCGACATCAGCGGAAAGATGTTCTCGGTCTGCGGCACGAAGGCGAGGCCAAGCCGCACCATGGTGTGCGCCGGTGCGGCGGTGATGTCCTTGCCGTCCAGCAATACCGTGCCGCCGGTGATCGGGATCAGGCCGGCGATCGCCTTGATGAAGCTCGACTTGCCGGCGCCATTGGGGCCGAGGACGACGACGATCTCACCCTTTTCTACGGTGATCGAGGCGCCGCGCACGATCGGTACGCCAGGTTCATAACCCGCTTCGAGATTGCGGATATCGAGGACGGTCTGGCTCACGCGGTGCCTCCGAGATAGGCCTCGATGACGCGCGGGTCCCGGGCGACTTCTTCCGCCGTGCCTTCGCTGAGCAACTGGCCACTCGCCATGACGAGGACGCGATGGCAGAGCCGCGTCACCATGTCGATATTGTGCTCGATCAGCAGGAAGGTGATGCCGTGCGCGTTGATGTCGCGGATGCGGTCGATGATGACTTCGAGCAGCGTCGCGTTGACGCCGGCCGCGGGTTCGTCGAGCAGGATGATCGCCGGGTCCGCCATCATGACGCGGGCAAGTTCGAGCAGCTTGCGCTGGCCGCCGGAAAGCACGCGCGCCGGCTCATGGGCGAGATGGCTGAGGGTGACGAGTTCCAGCAGTTCGAGTGCCTTTGTCCTGGCGGCTTTTTCCTGTGCCGCCACCCGCCACGGCGTGACGAAGTTGGCGAGCAGCCTTTCGCCGGCCTGGCCCTGTGCCGCCAGCATGATGTTTTCGATCAGCGTCAGATTGGGCAGCGGGCGCGGGATCTGGAAGGTGCGGCCGAGACCTCGACCGATACGCAGATGAGCGGCTTCGCCGGAGACTCGCACGCCGTTGAGAAGGATATCGCCACTGGTGGGCAGGATGCTGCCGGCGAGCAGGTCGAACATCGTCGTCTTGCCGGCGCCGTTCGGCCCGATCAGGCCAAGGATTTCGCCCGCTTTGACATCGAACGAGACATCGTTGACGGCGACAAGGCCGCCGAACCGCCTGACGACGTTGCGTGCCGTCAGAACCGGCGCACGGGTCTCCTTCCCCTGCCTTTCCGCTGCCTCGCTCATCAATCCCTCTGGTCGAAGACGATCATCGCCGCCTCCTGATTTTTGATTTGTGATCACACTTGCTTTGATCACGCTATTCGGCTTTAATTTCCTCCGCAAGCCGAAAACCCGCCGAGAACGGAATTCCATGCAAAAGGCTGCCATCGAAAAGAACAACGAGGCGATCGCGGCCCAGCTCGCGCCGGTCGGCCGTGAGACGGTGCAGGATCGCGTCTATTCCGAGCTGCGTCGCGCGCTGATCGGCGGTCTGTTCGAGCCGAGCCAGGTGCTGACCATCCGCGGTCTGGCCGACGCGCTGGTCACCTCGACCATGCCGGTGCGCGAGGCGCTTGGCCGGCTGATCACGGAAAAGGCGTTGGAGGCGCTGCCTAACCGTTCGGTGCGGGTGCCGCCAATCACGCTGGAACGCCTCGACGATCTCTTGCGGGCCCGCATCCTGATCGAGGGCGAGGCGATCGCGCTGGCCGCCGCCCGCATGGGGTCGCGCCAGATAGCCACCATCGAAACCATTCTCGGTGAATGGGACGAGATGCGGGCGCTGAAACACAAGAAGGATGTCGATCGCGAAGTGACGCTCAACCAGAGCTTTCACTTCGAGATCTATCGCTCCTGCGGCTCGGCCGTGCTGATCCCGATGATCGAGAGCCTGTGGCTGCAATCAGGTCCTTGCATCCGCGTCGCCATCTACGCCTTCTCGGAAGCCGGCGAGGTCGACACCGCCCAGTATCACCGGCGCATCGTCGAGGCGCTGGCCACGCAGGACGCGCGGGCGGCACGTGAAGCGCTTGCCGCCGACATCAGCCGGCCCTTCACCTTCCTGCGCAGCAAGCTGCAATCCGCCGCCGCGAGAGACCAGGCATGACCTCCATCAAGATCAGCGAGTCGCGCTCGAAACTTTCCGTCACGGCGCTGTTGCTGCCAGGGAAGGCACCGGAAAACGGCGCCTTTCTCACAGCCTATCTCGCCATGCCACGTGTCGTCCCCGCCATTCACGCCATGTGGACGGGACCTGAGATCTCCTGTCCTGTTCCTGCCTCCGATCTCGAGGGGCAGGCCTATGCCCAACCGCTGCCGGCGGAGAATGCGACACTGACGCCGCAGCCGGGCGACATCGTGTTGTCCTACGTGCCGCCGCGCATGTGGGGCGGCAATCCCAATGCCATCTTCGACATCGGCCTGTTCTACGGACAGGGCGCGCGGCTTCTGTTCCCGATCGGCTGGCTGGCCGGAAGCGTGGTGGCGCAGGTGAAGCCCGAGGAGCGCGATCAATTCGCGGCTGCCTGCTGCATCATCCGCCGCAACGGCGCCTGCGACATCACCTTCAGCCTGGTGGGGGCCTGAAATGGCTGACGACAGTTTCGAGCTCTTCGATCTCCGCGTCGAGGCGGTCATTCCCGAAGGCAAACCGATCTATTGCGGCGCCAAGGCCGGCGACTATTTCGAACTCAAGGGCGAGATGCTGTCGATGCCGGCGGGGCAGGGTTTTTCGATCTATTCGCTTGCAGCCGTGTTGCCGCTGCTGGCGGCAAAGCAGCGCCCGACCCACCCGAATGACTGGATGACCTCGGACGCCGAGATCGCCTGTCCCGATCCCAACTGCGCCAGCCGGCTGAGGATCGTCAGGACCGGCAAGCGGCGGTTCAGCCATGCCGAAACCACGGCCGTGCCGCTGCCGAAGGAGAATGACCTGACATGACCGCCAAGGCCTTCGAGCTCAGTCCTGGCTACACCATCTCGCGCGTCATACGCGGTGGCTGGCAACTCGCCGGCGGCCATGGCGCCATCGATCGCAGCCAGGCGGTGACCGATCTGATTGCCACCTTCGATGCCGGCATCTGGACCTATGACTGCGCCGATATCTACACCGGCGTCGAGGAGCTGATCGGCGCCGCGCGCCTGCGGCTCGCCAACGAGCGCGGCCTCGATGCAGCGGCCAAAATGAAGGTGCATACCAAACTGGTACCCGACCTTGAACGGCTCGCCACGATCAGCCGCGATTACATCAGGGGCATCGTCGACCAGTCGCTGCGCAGGCTGAAGACCGAGCGGCTCGACCTCGTGCAGTTCCACTGGTGGGACTATGCGCAGCCGCGCTATGTCGAGGCGATGGGTTGGCTCGACGAGCTTCGGCTCGAGGGCAAGCTGCGCAATCTCGGCACCACCAATTTCGACACGCCCCGGCTAGCCGAAATCCTGGCAGCCGGTGTCCCGCTGGTCAGCCAGCAGCTGCAATATTCGGTGCTCGACCAGCGCCCGGCGCACAGCCTCGCCGCACTTGCAGAGGAGAACGGCGTCAGCTTCCTCTGCTATGGTTCGGTGGCCGGCGGCTTCCTCAGCGACAAATGGCTCGGCGTGGCCGAACCCGCCATGCCGCTCGAAAACCGCTCGCTGGTCAAATACAAGCTGATCATCGACGATTTCGGCGGCTGGGACCCGTTCCAGCAACTGCTTCGCGCATTGAAGGCGGTCGGCGATCGCCACGGCGTCGACATCGCCACCATCGCCAGCGCCTGGGTGCTGGAGCAGCCGCAAGTGGCGGCGGTCATCGTCGGTGCCCGCAACCAGGCGCATGCGGTGGCCAACGCCAAAATTATGGACGTCGAACTCGATGCCGAAGACCGCGCAATCATCGCTGCCGTGATCGGGCAAAGCCAGGGGCCGCAGGGCGACGTCTACGCGCTGGAGCGCGACCGCGATGGCCGCCACGGCTCGATCATGCATTACAACCTCAATGCAGGCCGGACATGAGTGCCACCAGCGCGACGCTGTTTTCGCAGGCCAGCGCCGAAGTCGTCGACCTGCATCGCTTTTTCGTCGACTGGTTCGTCGCCGCGCGGGCCGACAAAGTGGATTTCGGCCGCCTCGAAGCCGTCATGGGCGAGGGCTTGACCATGATCACACCAGGCGGCCAGACCCTCGATCGCGATGCCGTGATCGACCATGTCCGCTCCAGCCGGGCCACCTGCGACGACGGCTTTGCTATCTCGATCGAGGACATCAAGCCCGGATGGCAGGATGGCAATACGATCGTCGTCCTCTATGTCGAGGCGCAGCTGCGCGCGGGCAAGCACAGCCGTCGCCAGTCGAGCGCGGTTTTCACCACCAGTTCATCGGCGCCCAACGGCGTCCAATGGCGGCATCTGCATGAAACCTGGCTGCAGGTGCCGGAACACTGAGACTTTCCAGACGTCAAATCAGTTCGTGTAACTCAAGGGGAACAACAATGAGAAAGACGATACTCCAACTCACCACCGCTCTTGCTCTCGTCACGATAGCCAGTGCTGCCCAGGCCGCCGATTGCAAGATCACCGTCGGCCTCGTCATGGAACTGACCGGCCCGGCCGGCGAATACGGCCAAGCCGGCGCCAAGTCGGTCGAGATGGCGTTCCGCGACATCAACGAAGCCGGCGGAGTGCGCGGCTGCGATCTCGTCACCGACACGCGCGACAGCCAGAGCCAGGGCAACATCGCGGTCGACGCCGCCACCCAGCTGGTTCAGGTCAAGAAAGTGCCTGTCATCATCGGTGGCATCATTTCCTCGGTGTCGATTCCGATCCTGACCTCTGTCACCGCGCCGGCCAAGATCGTCCAGGTCTCGCCGGCATCGTCTTCGCCGACGCTGACGACACTCGGCCGCGACGGCAAGACCAACGGCATCTTCTTCCGCACCATCACCTCGGACGCGCTGCAGGGCGTGGCCGCTGCCAAATACGCCGTCGACAAGGGCTTCAAGAAGCTGGCGATCATCCACGTCAACAACGACTTCGGCGTCAACATGGTGGCCGAATTCTCGCGTGCCTACAAAGCGCTCGGCGGTACCATCGTCTCCGACACGCCCTACAACGAGAAGCAATCGAGCTATGCCTCGGAAGTCACCGCGGCGATGGCCGGCGAGCCGGATGGGCTTTACCTAGTCAGCACGCCCGTCGACGGCGCGACCATCGCCCGCACCTGGATTTCGCAGGGCGGCGTGCAGAAATTCCTGCTCAATGACGGCATGAACAGCCCTGATTTCATCGAGTCGGTCGGTGCCGACTATCTGAAGGACGCCTATGGCACGTCGTCCGGCACCAGCCCGACCGCATCGACGGAGTATTTCACCAAGAACTACAAGGCGTTCTCCGGCATCGAACCGTCGAACCCGGCGGCCGACCGCTCCTATGATGCCGGCGCCATTGTCGGGCTCGCCATCGCGATTGCCGGCTCCGAGGATCCGGCCAAGATCAAGGACGCCATGTACAAGGCGGTCGACCCGGCCGGCACGCCGATCTATGCCGGCAAGGAAGAATTCGCCAAGGCGCTCGGCCTGATCAAGGATGGCAAGCCGATCCGCTATGAAGGCGTCATCGGTCCGGTCGCCTTCGACAAGTTTGGCGACATTACCGGCCCGTTCCGGCTGTGGAAGATCGTCGACGGCAAGGTGACCACCGATGGTGAAATGACCACCGACGACGTCAACGCGCTGCAGGCCAAGCTTCAGTAAACTGCGCGGCCCTTCCGGCATCAATCTCGGCTCTCGCGATTGATGCCGGCATCGCCTGGGCAGCCGATATCGCTTGCACTGAATGCGATCACGAATAGGATCGGCCGGCTGCAATTCAGGGATGGCGAGCGTGTTGGACAAGAATACTCATCGGGCCATCCGGTTGTTGGATGCTGACGATGCGCCTTGTCACGCAGGCGCCTGAGCCGGATGTCGCCTGAAACGACGCGACTTCTGTCCGCTCTTGGCGACAGGCTGGGCGTGGGCGGCGTGCTCGCCGGCTCCGACGTCGACCAGCGCTACCGCGATGATCCCGACGGCAAGTTCGGCACGCTTCCCGAAGCCGTGCTGCGCCCGCGCGACACCGATGGTGTCGCGGCAGCACTCGCCGCATGCGACGCTCTTCGCCAGCCGGTTGTCATCCAGGGCGGACGCACCGGACTGGCCGGTGGCGCGCGCGTCCAGCCGGGCGAGATCGTGCTGTCGCTGGAGCGCATGACCGGCCTTGGCGCGCCGGACCGGCAGGCCGCCACCATCGTCGCCGAAGCCGGCGCCACGCTGCAGGCGGTACAGGAGGCCGCCGACGGCGCCGGGCTGATGTTCGGCGTCGACATCGGCGCGCGGGGTTCCGCCACGGTGGGCGGCAACATCGCCACCAATGCCGGTGGCATCCGCGTGCTGCGCTACGGCATGTACCGGGCGCAGGTGCTGGGCTTGGAGGCCGTGATCGCCGATGGCAGCGTGCTGACGTCGCTCAAGGGCCTGCCAAAGGACAATTCCGGCTACGACCTCGGCCAGCTCTTCATCGGCGCGGAAGGGACGCTCGGCGTCGTCACCCGCGCCGCGCTCCGGCTGCATCCAAAGCCTGCGTCCGAAGTGAACGCCTTCTGCGCGCTGCCTTCGCTCGATGCGGCGATAGCCCTGCTGGGGCTGCTGCGGCACAAGCTCGGCCCGTTGTTATCGGCCTATGAGGTCAACTTCGCGCCGCTCTATGACGTCATGGTCGCCAGCATGGCCATGCCGGCGCCGTTGCCGGTTGGATCACCCGTCTATGTGCTGGCCGAAATCCAGGGCAGCGAGCCCGACCGCGACGGTGAGCGCTTCGCCGAGGTTCTGATGCAGGCGGTCGAGGACGGCGTCGTCGACGATGTGGTCGTCTCGCAATCGCCGCGCGAATTCCGCGCGCTCTGGGATGTGCGCGAAGACGCCAACCGCGTCCTGTTTTCGATGAAAGGTCTGATCAGCGTCGACATCAGCATCCCGTTGGCTCGTATGGCAACTTTCTTGCAAGAAGCGGACGCCGCCATTCATGCCGTCGATCCCGGGGCCGGCATCTATGTCTTCGGCCATCTCGGCGACGGCAACCTGCACTATCAGGTTCTGACCGAGGATCCGGCGGCGGCCTACGGCATCATCTATCGCGGTGTGGCGGCCGCCGGAGGCGGCGTGTCGGCCGAGCACGGCATCGGCCTCGACAAGAAGCACTGGCTGCATCTGGTGCGCAGCGACGCCGAAATCGCCACGATGCGGCGGCTGAAGGCCGCGCTCGATCCGAACAACATCCTCAACCCAGGTCGCGTCTTCGACCTCAGCCCATTGGCTTAAACTCAATTCCGTTCCGTCGCCATTTGCCTCGGGATCAGAAAACGGGCGGCAAGCACGCACAGCAGCACGGTGAACATCAGGATCAGCGCCACCAGCGCGTTGATGTCGGGCGAAAAGCCAAGACGCATCATCGCCCACAGCCTGACTGGCAGTGTGCTTTGCGTGCCGGTGACGAGGATGGTGATCATCGTCTCGTCGAACGACAGCGCGAAGGCCAGGATGGCGCCGCCGACCATGGCGCTCGACAGGTTCGGCAGGATGATGCGCCAGAAGGTCTGCCAGCCCGTTGCGCCGAGATCGTAGGATGCTTCGACCAGCGTGCGGCTCATCGACTGCAGCCGCATCAGCACGGTGCGATAGACGATCGCCAGCACGAACACCGTATGCCCGATGACGACCGTCAGCAGCGAGCGTTCGAGCCCGATCTCGCGGAAGAAGATCAGCAGCGCCAGGCCGCTGATGATCGGCGGCATCAGGAATGGCAGGAAGATGATGAACTGCAGGATCGAACGTCCCGAGCGGCGGCCGTGATAGTAGAGCGCCAGCAGCGTTCCGCTGACCACCGAGAGCACGACGGTGCAGAGCCCAACGATGAGCGTCGTACGCAGGGCGGCCAGGATGTCATGGTTCCCGGCCAGCGCCCGATAGGTCGAGAGGGTGGGCGACGACCAGTCGACATCGCCATGCGCAATGCTGAAGAACGACGAGACGATCGGCACGAACAGCGGGCTGTAGAGCAATACAGCGACCAGCGCCGTGATCGCGGCCAGGAAGATGGTGGACGGCCGGGGCAGCGCACTCATACCGATGTCCCCCGGCTGCGCCCGAACCGTTCGCCGACGAGAATGGCGGCGATCACCACGATCGCCAGCGCCACCGACAGCGCCGCGCCGAACGGCCAGTTATAGGCCGTGCCGAACTGGCTGTAGAGGATGCGGCCGAAGGTGAAGCCGCTGATCCCGCCGACCATCTGCGGCGTCAGGAAATCGCCGATCGCCAGCACGAAGACGAAGCTCGCCGCCGAGGCGACGCCGGGCAGGCTGAGCGGCAAGGTAATGCGCAGGAACGTCTGCAGGCTGCTGGCGCCAAGATCGTCCGAGGCGCGCAGCAAGGTCTGCGGGATCCGCTCCAGCGACAGGAAGATCGGCAGGATGGCAAACGGGATCAAAAGCAGGCTCAGCGTCAAAAGGATGGCGTTCATGTTGAACACGAAAAGCGTCGATGGCTGATCCAGGATGCCGAGCGCCACAAGTGCCTTGTTGAGGAAGCCGTTGAGGCCGAGAATGCTGCGGATCGCGTAGATCTTGATGACATAGCTCATCAGCAGCGGCACCAGGAGCAGCATCAGCAGGGCATAGCGCCAGCGCCCCTTCAGCGTCGTCAGGAAATAGGCGGCGGGATAGGCGAGCAGGATGCAGATGACCGCAACCGACACGCACAGCACGATGGTGTTCCAGAACACCGGCAGAAAGATTGGATCGGTGAAGAACCTGACATAGTTGCCGAGCGTCGGCGCATAGACGATCGTGCCCTGGTCGACGCTGAAGAAGCTGTAGACCAGGAAGATCGCCAGCGGCACGAGGACGAAGATCACCGGCAGGGCAAAGGCCAGCACTGTGACCAGCTGCGACAAGCGCCTTTCCGCGGAGTGTGTCAAACCCGCTCCGCTCACGCCAGCACCAGATGGCCTTCATGAGGCGCAAAGCAAAGCGAGACCGTCTCGCCTGACTTGAGCGCGCTGCCGTCGATCCGGCTCGGCACGCGCAACCGGAGGCGTTGCGGGGCATTGTCCGGCCCCGCCATGATCGTGGCGACCGTCGACGAGCCGGCAAAGGCCAGATCGGCAATGGTGCCGGAAAAGCGGTTGCCGCCGTCCGTGTCCTGCGCAAGGTGCAAGGCCTCGGGACGGAACGCTGCGAAGGCGCTGGCGCCGTCGGGGGCGGCCTTCAGATGCGGCTGGTCGCCGATCGAGCAGACCAGTTGTCCAAGCGCGGTCTCGATCGACCGTTGCTCGCCCTGCACGGGCCCGAGCCTTCCAGCCACCAGATTGTTCTCGCCGAAGAACCGCGCCACGAACTCGCAATTCGGCTTGTAGTAGAGCTCATGCGGCGTGCCAAGCTGGCGGATATGGCCGGCCTGCATGACGCAGATCCGATCGGCCATGCCGATGGCTTCTTCCTGGTCGTGGGTGACGAACAGGAAGGTGGTCTTGATCTCGCGCTGGATGGATTTCAGGAACTCCTGCATCTGCCGGCGCAACTCGAGATCGAGCGCGGCGAGCGGCTCGTCGAGCAGGATCAGGCGCGGCTGGCAGATGAGCGCCCGGGCGAGCGCGACGCGCTGGCGCTGGCCGCCCGAAAGCTGCGCCGGGAAGCGCTCGGCGAAACGCCCGAGCTGCACAAGCTCGAGGGCTTCTCCGACACGGCGCGCGATTTCCTTGCGCTTGAGATGGCGCACCGAAAGCCCATAGCCGACATTTCCGGAGACGGTCATATGCGGGAACAGAGCATAGTCCTGGAACACGGTGTTGAACGGCCGCCGGTTGATCGGCATGCGGCTGATGTCCTGGCCGTCCAGCCGGATTTCGCCCGAGCTCAACGGCTCCAGCCCGCCGATCAGCCGCAGGACCGTGCTCTTGCCCGAACCTGACGGTCCAAGAACGGTGAGGAACTCACCGTCCCGGATCGACAGGTCGATGTCGTGCAGCACGGGAACCGTGCCGTAGGATTTCGAGACGGACCGCAGCGTCAAGAGGTCGGTGTTCTGGCTCATGGAATATTCTCGCATACGCTTCGGCGGTCCGGAACGTCCGGACCGCCGGGTCCTTCGAGGTCAGGCGCGGAAGGGATCAGGGCGTCGCCTTGACCTCGTTCCACATGTCCGAACGCTTGAGCGGGTCTTCGACATTGTTGAGCCAGACCAGCTTGTCGTTGCCGCCGGCGCTGCCCGACTCGACCACGGTGTTGCCGAAGCCGGTGCGCTCGGAAAGCTCGCCACCGATCTTCTTCGTCAGCATGAAGTCGATCCACTTCTCGGCCGCCGCATTGTCGCGGACGCCCTTGGAGATCACCCAGTTGTCGAGCCAGGCAAGCGCGCCTTCGCTCGGGTTGACGTAGGCGACATGGGCGCCGATCTTCTGCAGCGCCTTGACCTGCTGCTGGCCGTAATTGGCCCAGATCAGCGCAACGTCATTGTTCTGGTAGATCTGCTGGGCCTCGTCGGCGGTGGTGTAGAAGCTCAGCACATTGCGCTTGAGTTCGACTAGCTTGGCCTTGACCGCCGCCATCTGCTCCTCATTGAGGTTGAACGGATCCTTGTAGCCGAGTGTCAGCGCGGTGAACGAGAAATTGTGCTCGCCATTGTCGTAGGCGAGGATCTTGCCCTTGTAGGCCGGATCCCACAGGACCGACATCGAGGTCGGCGCCGGCTTGACCTTGTCGGTGTCGTAGATCAGCCCGATGGAATCGAAGCAGAATGGAATGCCGTAGACCTTGCCGTCCTTGGTGTCGCCGCTGACCTGGGACAAATCGCGGAAGCGCGGCAGCACGTCCTTCTGGTTCGGCAGCTTGGTGATGTCGATCGGCGATACCAGATCGGCCTTGATGTAGCGCTGCAGCTGGGCGGTGTTGACGGCGAAGACGTCGAAGTCCTGACCTTCGCTGCCCTTGATCTTGGCCCAGATCTCGTCATCGCTGCCGATGAAGACGACATCGACGCCGATGCCGGTGGCGGCGGTGAAGTCCTTCACCCAGTCCGGGTCGGCGTAACCGTCCCAGGCCAGCACGCGCAGGTTCGCGGCGAGCGCCGCCGATGTCATCAGGCCGATACCGAGCCCGATCGTCGCTAGTCTCAAAAACGCTTTCTTCAGTCCCATTCTCAATCTCCCATTGTCGTTCTGGTGGACCGTAATTTCCGGGGCTTTTGCCATCACAGCTGGATGACGGCGACCAGCCCCTCGTCCGGCACCGACACCATCCGGTTGCGCAGCGGCTTGCCGAATGTCTGTGCCTGGATTTCAAACTCGTCGCCGGAAGCCGTCTTGACGCCGGAGGCGTAGCTCATCACCGCCGCGCCGAAGAAATAGGCGTGCAGGTCGCCCGCCCTGCGGTGCATCGGATAGCGGAAATGGAAATGTTCGAGATTGGCGATCGAGTGCGACATGTGCGCCTCGCCGGACAGGAACTCCTGTTCCCAGATAACAGTGCCGTCGCGCAGGATGCGGGAATGGCCGCGCACTTCTTCGGGCAGGTCGCCGATCAAAAGCTCCGGGCCGATCGAGCAGGAACGGAGTTTCGAGTGGGCGAGATAGAGGTAGTTCTCGGCCTCCGTCACATGGTCGGAATATTCGTTGCCCAGCGCGTAGCCGATGCGATAAGGGCGGCCATCCGGCCCATTGAGGTAAAGCCCGACGATCTCGGCCTCTTCTGCGCCGGCGCGTGCGAAGGCCGGCATGGGCAGATCGGCGCCGGGTGGCACGACACAGGTGCCTACACCCTTGAAGAACCACTCGGGCTGGATTCCGATCTTGCCGGCGCCGGGCTTGCCGCCTTCCAGGCCCATGCGGAAGATCTTCAGCGAATCCGATTCCTCGGCGTCCTCGCCATGGGTCAGCACATGCATCTTGTCGCGGGCGGCGGCACTTCCGGTGTGGGTGAGGCCGGTGCCGGTGACCAGGAACCGCGCCGGTTCCGGATGGTCGACAGGAGCGAGCACGCGGCCATCGCGCAGCAGTTCGCCATAGTCGACCGTGGCCGTACCCGTCCGCTTCTCGACCAGCGACGCGATGGACGCGCCATCGGCGATTGCCGCTTCGGCGAGTTCCAGTACCGTGCCGGTCTTGTCGAGCGGATGCAGGCGATTGCCGTCATCGGAGACGCGGCCGACCCGCCTGCCGCCATCGAGCGTTGTGTACTGAACAAGACGCATGAAATACCCTTTTTCCCTTGAGGCCGTACCGGTCACACCCAGCCCGCATCGACGATGAACTGCTGGCTCGTGCACATCAGGCTGTCGTCGGCGGCCAGGAACAGCGCCATGCGCGCTATGTCGGATGGCTGCAGCCGGTCGGGCAGGCACTGCCGCTCCGCGATCTGGCGTTCGCCGGCCGGGTTCAGCCACAGCCGCATCTGGCGCTCTGTCATGACCCAGCCAGGCACCATGCAGTTGACGCGGATGCGCTCGGGGCCGAGTTCGCGGGCCAGCGCCCGCGTCATGCCATAGACAGCGGCTTTCGCGGTGACATAGGCGGGACAATCGGGATCGCCGACCATCCAGGTGATGGAACCAAAATTGATGATCGAGCCGCCGCCATGCGCGCTCATCTGAGGGCGCACCGCCTGGGCCGCGAAGAACTGGTGGCGCAGATTGACCGCCATGCGGTCGTCCCAATAGGCCACCGTCACGTCCTTGGTCTGATGGCGGTCGTCATTGCCGGCATTGTTGCACAGCACCTGGATCGGACCGTTGTGCCGCATCGCCTCCACGGTCGCTGCCTGCAGATCTTCGACATTGCGCAGGTCGCAGGGAATGAACAGTGGGGCGGGATGCCCTTCGGCCGCGATCGCATCGACCAGGCGCCGTGAAGGCTCCTCGGCCAGATCGATGAAAGCGACGCGGCTGCCTTGCGCGCAGAAATGGCGCACCAGGCTTTCGCCGATGCCGCTGCCGCCACCGGTGATGAACACGCTGCGGCCCTGGAGGCTGGGGTAGGTCGCGTAGCTGCCGATCTGATCCGTCATCGCGCGCCTCTCTAGTGGGAATGCCGGGGTATGCCGGCATCGCGCCGGCCGACGAGAAAGTCGAAGTCGCAGCCCTTGTCGGCCTGCAGCACGCGCTCGACATAGAGGCTCTGGTAGCCGCCTTGCGGCGGCGCCGGCGGCTTCCAGTCGCGGCGGCGGATCGCCAGTTCCTCGTCCGAAACCAAAAGCTCCAGCCGGCGGCCGGCGACGTCGAGCTCGATGAGATCGCCGTCACGCACCAGGGCGAGCGTGCCCCCAGCCGCGGCCTCGGGCGCCACATGCAGCACCACCGTGCCGTAGGCGGTGCCGCTCATGCGCGCGTCCGAAATGCGCACCATGTCGGAGACGCCTTCTCTGAGCAGCTTGGCCGGCAGCGGCATGTTGCCGACCTCGGCCATCCCGGGATAACCGCGCGGTCCGCAGTTCTTCAGCACCATCACCGAGGAAGCATCGATATCCAGCTCCGGATCGTCAATGCGGGCGTAGTAATGCTCGATATTCTCGAACACGACGGCCTTGCCGCGATGCTGCATCAGCTCGGGCGTTGCCGCCGACGGCTTGATGACCGCGCCGTTGGGCGCCAGATTGCCGCGCAGGATCGAAATGCCGCCTTCCATGGTCAAGGGCTCGCTCAGCGGCCTGATGACTTCGCTGTTGTAGTTGGGCGCGCCGTCGATCAGTTCACCGATGGTCTTGGCGCTGACGGTCATGGCGTCGCGATGAAGAAGCCCCACTTCATCAAGCGACGCCATGACCGCAGCTAGCCCCCCGGCATAGTAGAAATCTTCCATCAGGAACCGCCCCGACGGCATCAGGTCGACAATGGTTGGAACGTCGCGGCCAAGGCGGTCCCAGTCATCGAGGCTGAGATCGACGCCGACGCGGTTGGCGATGGCGATCAGATGCAGCACCGCATTGGTCGAGCCGCCGATCGCGCCATTGACGCGGATGGCATTCTCGAAGGCTTGCTTGGTCAGGATCTGCGAAATCGTCACGTCGCGGCGGACAAGATCGACGATCTGCCGTCCGGCCAGCTGGGCAAGCACGCCGCGGCGCGAATCCACCGCCGGGATCGCTGCATTGTCCGGCATGCCGATGCCGAGCGCTTCCACCATGCTGGCCATGGTCGAAGCGGTGCCCATCGTCATGCAGCTGCCCGCCGACCGGCTCTGGCCTTGTTCGGCGGCGAGAAAGTCGGCGATCGGCATGCGGCCGGCCTTGACCTCCTCGGCGAATTTCCAGACATGCGTGCCCGAGCCGATATCCTGTCCACGGAACTTGCCGTTGAGCATGGGTCCGCCGGAGACGGCGATGGTCGGCAAGTTGCAGGAGGCAGCCCCCATCAGCAGCGCCGGCGTGGTCTTGTCGCAGCCGACCAGCAGGATGACGCCGTCGATCGGATTACCGCGGATGGATTCCTCGACATCCATGCTGGCCAGGTTGCGGAACAGCATGGCGGTGGGGCGCATGTTGCTTTCGCCAAGTGACATCACGGGGAATTCCAGCGGCAGGCCGCCGGCTTCGTAGACGCCACGCTTGACGTGGTCTGCCAGTGCCCGCAGATGCGCATTGCACGGGGTCAGTTCCGACCAGGTGTTGCAGATGCCGATCACCGGGCGGCCGTCGAAAGCATCTGCCGGAATGCCCTGGTTCTTCATCCAGCTGCGGTGCATGAAGGCGTTCTTGCCTTCACCGCCGAACCAGGCTTCGGACCGCAGTTTGCGTTTGGTCTCTGTCACGATTGCTGGCCCCGGCCGTTGCGGCGTTTGTTGCGGTTCTCGACGCTGCGGCGCACGTCGTCCTCGGCATTGTCGATGAGCACCAGCAGCGCCTTTTGCGCGCCCGCTGCATCACCGGCGGCGATCTTCTCGGCGACTTCCCGGTGCAGCGGCAAGGAGTGGCGCTGGCCCTCGGGATTGTCGTTGGAGAGGCGAAAGCTCATCACCAACGCGGTTTCGACCAGTGCCGCCAGCGAACCGATCAGCTCGTTGCCGGTCATGCGCAGGATGGTCTGGTGGAACACCAAATCGGGCTGGGCGAAGCGGTCGCCGTCATCGCTGACTGCTTCCATTTCGGCCAGTGCCGCATGGATCTCGGCGATCTGCGCCGGCGTGGCGCGCTGGGCGGCAAGGGCCGCCGACATTGGTTCGATGGCCCGGCGCAATTCGAACAGCGCCCGCACATCCTCGGCGCTGACACCGCCGGCGTAGCGCCATGACAGCACGTCCGGATCGAGGAAATTCCAATCGGCGCGCGGACGCACCCGTGTGCCGGTCTTCGGCCGCGATTCGACCAGCCCCTTGCCGGCCAGCACCTTGATCGCCTCGCGCAGCACCGTGCGGCTGACCCCCAGCATCTCACTGGAATCGTCGGCATTGGGCAGGGCCTCGCCGGGCAGGAAGTCACCTTGCACGATGCGCAGGCCGATCTGCTCGACGACGGTCGCGTGCAGCGCGGTGGAACCGCTGGAAACCGCCACGGCAACCCGTGACGTGCGCGCGGTGCTGAACGTTTTTCTATTCTTCATACTATTCATATGATATGTCTTATAGCCGTGACGGTTGGAGTCAAGGGATGGGGAGTGCCGATGGCAAAGAATTGCGCTGCCGTTGCCGTGCAACGCACGGAACTGGTCTCGATCAGTGACGGCGTCGCGACGGTCGAAATTGCGCCCGCCGCTGGTGGAGCTCTGGCGTCGTATCGGTGGTGGCGGGATGGCTCGGCCGTGGATTGGCTGCGCCCGGCCGGCCCAGCGGCGATCAGCCGTCGCGATGCCGGCGCCATGGCTAGCTTCCCGCTTGTGCCCTATTCCAACCGCATCAGGGATGGCCGCTTCGAATTCGCGGGGCGTTCCATTCAACTGCCGACAGGGCCGGACGATCCACATCATGAGCACGGCCATGGCTGGCGTCGTCCGTGGACGGTCGTGAGCCATGAAGCGAGCACGATCGTCCTGCGCTATCGCCACGCCGCTGATTCCTGGCCGTGGAGCTATGAAGCCGAGCAAGTGATCTCTTTGGCCGAAGGCAGGCTTTGCATGACCATTGCGGTGCGCAATTTGTCGGACGCGCCGATGCCGGCTGGCTTCGGCCTCCATCCCTATTTCCCGTCGACACCGTGGACGCATGTCCAGGCACGGGTATCAGGCATGTGGGAAACCGATACGGAGATCCTGCCCACCCGGCATGTCCCGCCACCCGTTGGGGCCGATCCATCCATCGGCTTTGACGTGTCGGAGGTGGACTTCGACACGGTCTTCACCGGATGGGCGCGCCGCGCCCGGATTTCTTGGCCCGAATACGGACGGCAGCTGGACATCGAGGCCGAGGCGCCGCTCGATTTCCTCGTCCTCTACACGCCGCCGGGCGAGCCGTTCTTTTGCGCCGAGCCGGTCAGCAACATCACTGATGCTTTCAACCGGATGGGCGACGAGGAGATCGACGCCGGCGGCATCGTACTGGCGCCTGGCCAGAAGCAATCCGCCAGCGTTCGTTTCACGCCGTCGCTGGTCATTTGACCTTCGCTGCCAGTCGTCCGAAGCGAAGCTGGTTCAGAACGGATAGTGCTGGCCCGGATCCTCGATCGTCACCCAGCGCAAATCGGTGAATTCGGCGATAGAGGCCTTGCCGCCGAAACGGCCATAGCCGGAGCCCTTGACGCCGCCAAACGGCATCTGTGCTTCATCTCCGACCGTCGGTCCGTTGATATGGCAGATGCCTGCCTGTATGCGGGCGGCGACCGCCATGGCACGTTTGATGTCGCGGCTGAACACCGCTGACGACAGGCCATATTCGGTGTCGTTGGCGACCCCCGCCGCTTCGTCCTCGCCCTTCACCCGGATCACCGGCTTGACCGGGCCGAAGGATTCTTCGGCGTAGACACGCATCGCTGGGGTGACGTGATCGAGAAGTGTCGCTTCGACCACGGTGCCCGTGCGCTTGCCGCCGGCGACAAGCTTCGCGCCTTTGGCCACCGCATCGGCAACGAGTTCTTCCATCTTGTCGGCCGCCTGGCTGCTGATCAGCGAGCCTAGCACGACATGCCCCCGCGGGTCGCCGGCTGGAAGCTGGGACGCGCGGGCGGCGAGCTTGGCGACGAATTCGTCGGCGATCTTCTCATCGACGATCAGCCGCTCTGTCGACATGCAGATCTGGCCCTGATGCATGAAGGCGCCGAAGGTGGCCGCGTTCACCGCGGCGTCGATGTCGGCATCGTCCAGCACCAGGAGCGGCGCCTTGCCGCCGAGTTCGAGCAGCGCCGGCTTCAGATGCCGGCCGGCAAGCTCGGCGATGATCCGGCCGACCTTGGTCGAGCCGGTGAAATTGACACGTTTGACCGAGGAATGCGCGACCAGTGCTTCGACGATTGCCGCGGCATCCCTGGGGTCGTTGGTGACGACATTGATGACGCCCTTGGGCAGGCCCGCCTCGACCAGCACCTGGCCGATCAGCCGATGCGTGCCCGGGCACATTTCGGAGGCCTTCAGCACCACCGTGTTGCCGCAGGCGATCGGCATCGCCACGGCACGCGTGCCGAGAATGACCGGCGCGTTCCAGGTGCGATGCCGAGGCACACACCGGCCGGCTGGCGGATCGCCATGGCGAGCGTGCCCGGCTTGTCGGAGGGGATGATCTCACCTGAAATCTGCGTCGTCATGGCGGCGGCCTCGCGCAGCATGTTGGCCGCCAGCATGACGTTGAAACCAGCCCAGGGTCCGGTGGCGCCGGTCTCTTCCATCATCAGCTTGGTGAATTCGCCGACCTTGGAGGCCATCACGTCGGCTGCCTTTGACAGCAAGGCGCGGCGTTCGCCGGGGCCGGTCTTCGACCATGCCGGGAAGGCGGCGGCCGCGGCTTCGACCGCGGCATTGGCGTCGGCCACGCTCGCCGCGGCGGCACGCGTCGCCAGTTTGCCGGTGAACGGGTCGATGCGGTCGTAGGAGGCCTTGCCTGTTGCCGCCTTTTCGTCGCCGTCGATCAGAAGTCCGATATCCATTGTTCTTTCCCTCGCTCTCGATGGAGCTTCACAGATTAGAAGCCGAGCACTTCGGCATTGATCGATGCTTCGAGGCCACCGTCAACCGGCACATTGGCGCCGTTGACCCAGCGCGCGCCATCCGAGCACAGGAACAGCACGACCGGCGCGATGTCACCCGATGTGCCGGCACGTCCGACCCGGGCGATGTCGCTGTCGACGCGGGCGTCGCCAAGCACGGTGCGGAATTGTTTCAGGATCGGCGTCTCGACCGGGCCGGGGCTGACCGCATTGACTCGGATGCCTCGGCGCTTGAACAGATCCTGATGCGCAGCGCGGAAGGTCCACAAGAGCAGCAGCTCCTTGGAAACGGGATAGCCTTCCTCGTTCTTCACGGCCTGGTCGGCGACCACTTTGGCGACATCGGGGAAACCCTCGATGGCGACCATCGAGGCGGCGCGGTTGAGATTGGCGCGCCAGCCATAGCCGGCGATCGAAGCGACGTTGACGATGGCGCCGCCTTCGCGAAGTTTTGGCGCAAGCGCTTCCGAGAGTGCCCGCAGCCCGAAGAAGTTGACGGCCAGCGTCGATGCCGCGCCGGTGTTGCCGGAGAGGCCGGCGACATTGCAGAGCGCGTCGATGCGTTGCGGCAGGCGCGCGATGAGGTCATCGACACCCGCCTTAGATGAAATGTCGGCCTTGACGAAACTGCCTATCGGTGCGGCCGGCTCGCGCACATCGATGCCGATCACATCGGCACCAAGCTGGCCGGCGAGTTCCGCCGTGCGTGCGCCGATGCCGGAGGCGACGCCGGTGATGAGGATGGTCTTGCCGAAAAGCATGGTCATGCCTTCTCCTGATGCGGTGTGGTTTGCCGCGCGAAGGCCGCGTCGTCGGCTGGCGCTGCCGGGTTTCCGGGAAGCCTGACGCGGTAGCCGACCGGCAGCAGGCGCAGCCCGAAATGCTCTTCGATCGTCCCCCACAGGCCGCGCGGCAGGAACAGCGAGAACAGCACCGCAGTGGCGCCGAGGCCGACCAGGTACCAGACGCCGGTGCCGCCGAACCATGTCTCGATGAGGAAGAACACCACAGCGCCGAGAATGGCGCCTTCGAAAGTGCCGATGCCGCCGACCAGCACCATGAAGATCATGTAGGCGGTCCATTGCACATTGAAGTAGGTCTTCGGCTGGAAGGTGATGGACGTCGCCAGCCACAGCGCGCCGGCAATGCCGATGCCGAAGGCGGCAAGCATGAACAGCAGTCGCTTGGTGCCGGTGACGCGCACGCCGATCGAAGCTGCGGCATCTTCGTTATCGCGGATCGCGCGGATGGCGGCGCCGGTACTGCCGCGCAGCAGGCCGAAGAGGACAGCGAGCAGCGCCGTCATCGAGGCCAGCGCCAGCCAGTAGATCGTCACTCGCCTTATCGAGGCATCGTAGAGATTGAGCGAGATCAGCGACGTGCCGGTTTCGCCTTGCACCAGCCGGTCGAGATTGACCAGCAGATGGGTGAGGGCCGCGATCACCCACATGCCGATGGCGAACTCGCCGTTCCTGAGCTTCAGCATGAACAGCGACAGCGGCCAGGAAACCGCGCCGACGATAATTCCGGATGCAAAAAGCGCCAGGAAAGGGTTGAGGCCGGCATCGGCAAGGCGGATAGCGAAATAGGCGCCGAGCCCGAAGAACACTTGCTGGCCAACCGAGACCAGGCCACCGAAGCCGGCCAGCGCATTCCACATCGCCGCTAGGATCACATAGACGAACAGTGCCGTCATGCGGTCGACGGCGCCGGCCGACAGGAATTGGGGCGCGATGGCGAGCAGCGCGATGATGATCGCGACCGCAATCGCCGCGATCCGCGATGCCGCTGTACCGCGCTCGACGATGGGCGAGGTCGGAACGACGCTCATGGCGCACTCCGGGAAGGCAGGCGCAACAGTCCACGCAGGCCGAGGCCGGATGCCGAAAGCCGCACGAACAGCACGACAAGGAAGACAGCGTGGCCCCCGATCAGAAATCCCTGTGGATGCACTTGCGCACCGAGTGTCTGGGCCAGCGCCAGCACGATGCCGCCGATCAGCGTTCCCCACAGCGAACCGGCGCCGCCGATCACCGCCGCCTCGAAGGCGAACAGCAGTTGCGGCGCGCCGGCATAGGGATCGAAGGTGGCGCGCATGCCGAGGAACGCGCCGGCAAGGCCGACGGTGACCATGGCTATGGCAGCGGCAATGGCGTTGGCACGCCGCGCATTGACGCCGACCAGCCCGGCGGTGTCTGGGTCTTCCGAAGTGGCGCGGATCGAGCGCCCAAGCCGGGTGCGGCTCAAGAACAGCTGCAACCCGCCAAGCAGGGCCACGGCGGTTGCGAACATGATCACCGCCAGCTTGCCGACATAGACGCTGCCGGGCCATTCCCAGGAATCGTAGGACAGGCTGCCGATATAGGGCGCCAGCGAACGCGTGTTCGCGCCGAACTGCTGGAAGAGCATGTTATCGATGACGATGGCGAGACCGAACGTGGTCAAGATCGGCAGCAGCGCGCCGCCGCGCGCGCTGCGCTCGAGCAGGAAGCGCTGCAGCGTCCAGCCGATCACGGCCATCGCTGGCAAGACGATGAGCAGGCCGAGAAACGGTGAGACGTGGAACCGCGAGGCCAGAAACCACAGCGCATAGGCGGCGAGGACGGCAAGACTGCCATGGGCGAGGTTGATGATGCGCATCACCGAGAACATGAAGGACAGGCCGCAGGCGATCAGCGCGTAATAGCCGCCGAGCAGGATGCCCTGGATGATCTGGTTGCTCATGCCGGAACGCTCCCGGTGCTTTTCCGGTGCAGGCCGAAATAAGCTTTCGTCACATCCTCACGCGACACGCTCTTGCTGTCGCCCTCGAGCGCAATTCGCCCCTCCAGCATGCAGATAACCTTGTTCGAGACCGAAAGCGCCCGGTTGAGGTCCTGTTCGACCAGGATGATCGTCGTACCCGAACTGATTAGGCCCTGAAGTGCCGCGTAGACACGGTCGACGATCAGCGGCGACAGGCCGAGCGAAACCTCGTCGAACAGCAGCAGTTCCGGATTGCTCATCAGCGCCCGGCCGATCGCGGTCGCCTGCTGCTCGCCGCCCGACAGATGGCCGGTCTTGGCATGACGGCGCGGCTTCAAATTGGGAAACATATCGAGCACCTTGTCGACGTTCCAGTCGCCTGGCCGCCCAGCGGTCCTGCCGAGCAGAAGGTTCTCCTCGACCGTCATCCGCACGAACAGCTTTCGCCCTTCCGGCACCAGCGCGATACCTATGCCAACCCGTCCGTGTGATGGCACGCTGGTAAGATCGGCGCCGTCCAGCAGAACGCGGCCGGCCGCCGGCTGATGCGCGCCGGCGATGGCCCTGAGCAGCGTCGTCTTGCCGGCGCCGTTGGCGCCGACCAGCGCCAGCGTCTCGCCGCGCTCGACGCTGAAGCTCACGCCGCGCACCGCCTGCAGCAGGCCGTGCCGGACCACCAGGTTCTCGACCGAAAGCAGGCTCATTTCGGGCCTCCGCCGAGATAGGCGCGCACGACCTCGGGGTCGGCCATCACCGCTTGGGGTTCGCCATCGGCGATGATTTTCCCCGCATCCATGCAGATCAGCCGCTCGGCCACCTGCAGCAGGATATGCACGATGTGCTCGATCCAGACGATGCCGATCTTGCGGCGGCGCAACTCCTTGATCGTGTCGACCAGTTCGCCGGCCTCGCCGTCGGTCAGGCCGCCGCCGATCTCGTCCAGCAGCAGCAGCGTCGGTCTGGCCGCCAATGCGCGCGCCAATTCCAGCCGCTTGCGATCGAGCAGCCCTAACGTCTCGGCGCGCCGGTTGGCGACGCCAATCATGCCGCACAGTTTCAACGAGTTCAGCGCTTCCTCATAAGCCTCGTCGCGGCCGAGACCGGCACCATGCGACGCGGCGACGAAGACGTTCTCGAAGGTGGTCATGTCGCTGAACGGTTTCGGCACCTGGTGCGTGCGCACCAGGCCGAGCCGGCAGCGTTGCGTCGCCGGCAGGGACGTCACATCATCCCCCTTGAAACTGACCGTGCCCGAGCTTGGCGGAAAGGCGCCGCCAAGCACGCTGAGCAGCGTCGTCTTGCCGGCGCCGTTCGGGCCGACAATGCCGACCGCCTCGTCCGCTGCCATGGTGAAGTCGACGGCATCCAGCACCACGAGCGCGCCGAAGCGCTTGTGGATGCCGGCGGCGGCGAGAACAGCCTGTTGTTGCGGATGGGTCACCAGGCGTTCCTCGTCAGCGGTCCGTCAGCCGTTGTAAGGCAGAAGCTTTGCTTCGACAGGCACTTTCGGATCGGTGGCGTTCTCGGTCACGACGTAGTCGAGCGGGAACTTGGCTCCTTCCTTGGCGGCGATCCACTGCGTGCCGATGATCGGGCCGGGCGAGACATTGGCCACGGGGCCGCTGGTGAAGTCGACCTTGCCGATCATGGTCTCGGTGTTGAGCGTGCTCAGCGCCTTCGCCACAGCGGCCTTGTCCTTGGGGTCGGTGCTTGCCTTCATCGCCTCGAAGCCGGCGTCGAGCAGCGACATCGAGGCGCCGAGCTGCTGCGTCCACTGCTTGCCGCTCGTCGCTTCGTAGCCGTCGGCCAGTTCGGTTCCCGAAACGCCGGTCAGCGGCGACTTGTAGGGGAAGGCCTTGTGCCAGTAGGCGGCGCTCGAAATCTTCATGCCGAGGTCGCCGAGCGCCTCGATGTCGGACGGGAACAGCCCGGTCTTGGCGACCTGGCAGATCTTGATCTGCCTGATCAGGCCTTGCTGCGCCGCTTGGCGCCAAAAGGCGGCGAAGTCAGGCGGGATCGGGAAGGAGTTGAAGATCTCGACGCCTTCCTGCTTGAAAAGAGCGATCTGCGACGAATAGTCGGTGGTGCCGGTTTCATAGGCGCCCGGGTCGACGATGGTGAAACCCTGCTTGGCCAGCAGCGGTGCGAGATGAGCGCGGATGGCGTTGCCGTCGGCGTCGTTCGGATACATGACGCCGACCTTCTTGTTGGTCGCGATCAGGTTCCACTGCGAGACGTAGGCTCTGAAGAATTCGTCGACCCCGAAGCCGAAATGATAGGTCCATTTGAACGGCGAGGGCGCGCCGGGCTTGGCGCCACGGCCGAAATACCAGGCCTCCCACGGCATGACCGTCGACAGGCATGGCACGCCGGCGGCTTCGCAGGCATCGGCCACCGGATTGATCACTTCGGGCGTCGATGTCGCGAGCATCAGGTCGATGGCCTGATTGTTGATCAGGTCCTTGGCGAGCTGGCCCGCGCGGGAGGGATCCGATTGCGTATCCTGATCGAGGATTTCCACATTGTATTTCTTGCCGCCGAGTTCGATGCCGCCGGCCAGCGCCTTGCGGGCAAGATCGAGCACGTAACCGTCGGTCTCGCCGAAGCCGCCGAGCGGTCCGGTGCGCGGGCTGACGAAGCCGACCTTCAGCGTGTCGGCGGCCTGGGCGAAGGCCTTGTTGCCGCCAAGTGCCAGGGCAGTGCCGCCGGCAATCGAGGTGGCGATGAACTGGCGTCGCGAAATGCCGGAAATGCCGGGTTTGCTGCCGATAGAATGGGCCATATGTTCCTCCCTCTGTGGCTCCTCCATCGCCACAGTGCACCAGCGTTTTGGTTCGGTAAAATGATATTTTGCGGCGTTTCATTAACCTCTGGGTTAGCAGAGTTTCGATGAGACGAAGGGCAGTTGGCCGTTCAGTGTCTCAGTTGCCCGGCCTTGCCGCCTCGCGAATGGTTTGCAACAGGATGGAGAAGGCGGGCGAGGGGGCGGTGTCGGTGCGCATCGTCAGCCCGACCGGCCCCTTGGTTTCCTCGGTGTCGACCGGCAAGGCGACGAAAGCGCCGCTCGCGATCTCGTTGGCGACCACGCCGGCCGAAATGATCCACACCGCATTGCTCTGCCGCATGAAGGCGCGGCCGAACGAATCCGAGACCGTCTCGATCTCGGTGGCCGGCGCGGTCATGCCGTTGGTTATGAACAGGCGATCGACAAACGGCCGGATGACGGATTCCCGGGTCGGCATCAGCACCGGAAATTCGTCGAGGCTGGCGAAGATGTCGGCCCCCGGCTCCAGCAGCGGATGTCCGGCCCGCACCACGAACAGCACCTGTTCGGAGTAGAGATGCTCGAAGAAGAAACCGGTCATGTTCTCGGGTGCCGCCAGCCGCCCGACGACGAGATCGAGCGCGCCGGTGCGCAGTTGTTCGAGCAGCACGGCGTTCTCGCCGGTGACGATCTTGAGCGCGGCGCCCGTGTTTTCCCTCAGGAACAGGCTCATGGCCCGCGGCATGACCTTCGCCGACACCGTCGGCAGCGCGCCGATGCGGATCGGATGGCGATTGACGGCGCCGTCCTGGCGAACGGAATCGACGCCGCGCTTCAGAGCCGTAATCGCCGAACCGGCATGGCTGAGGAAAATCTCGCCAAGCCTCGTGACGCGGATGCCGCGCCCGTCACGCTCGACGACGGCGATACCGAGCGCTTCTTCCAGTTCACGCAGCGTCTTGGTCACCGCCGGAGCGCTGACATGCAGGAAGTCGGCGGCGCGAGCCACGCTACCCTGTCGTGCGACTTCCAGGAATGCCTGCAGGTGGCGGAACCGGATGCGGCTCTCGGACATGGATTTGATAACCCCTGAGTTAATGAAACGGCGCAAAATATCATTTTACCGAACCAAATGCCTTGTGCAATGTGGAGATGGAGGATCGAAATCGTGCCATTCGTTACCCTTGGCGGCATCACGCTGCATCACCGATATGTCGAGGCGAACGGCAGGACGCCACCGGTGGTGTTCATCAATTCGCTCGGCACCGACTTCCGCATCTGGGACGAGGTCGTTGCGCTTCTGGCCGGCGAGATGTCTCTGCTCGTCTATGACAAGCGTGGTCACGGCCTTTCCGACAATGGCGGCGGCGTGCGCTCCATTGACGACCATGCCGACGATTTGAGCGCCCTCATCGACCATTTCGGTTTCGACAGGGTTGTTCTGGTCGGACTGTCGGTTGGCGGCATGGTCGCGCAACGCCTCTACGCCCGCCGGCCGGAGATCGTCCAGGGCCTGGTCCTCAGCGATACGGCCCACAAGATCGGCACTGCCGAGAGCTGGAACGGCCGCATTGCGACCATCGAGCGCGACGGCATCGAGGCGATAGCCGACGGCGTGATGAAAGTGTGGTTCACGCCGGATTTCCATGCCGCGCGCGCCGCCGACCTTGCCGGCTGCCGCAACATGCTGACCAGGCAGGCGCTGCCTGGCTATGTCGGAACCTGCATGGCGGTCCGCGATGCCGACTTGACCGAGGCCGCGCGCCGCATCGCGGTGCCGACGCTCTGCATCGTCGGCGACAAGGATGGCTCGACGCCTCCCGATCTTGTCCGCTCGCTGGCCACTCTGATCCCTGGCGCGCGCTTCGAGGTGATCCGCGACGCGGGACATATCCCTTGTGTCGAACGGCCCGAAGCACTCACCACCTTGATCCGCGACTTTGTTGCCTCGCTTCCCAAGGGAAAGCCCGCTCATGGATGATGTCTCCAAAACCCCCAACCGATACCGGACCGGGGTCGAAGTCCGCCGCGCCGTGCTCGGCGATCCGCATGTCGATCGGGCCGAGGTAGCTGCCACCGATTTCGACCAGCCTTTCCAGGACCTGATCACCGAGGCCGCCTGGGGAACGGTGTGGGCCAGACCAGGCTTTTCGAAGCGCGAGCGCTCGATCGTCACGCTGGCGTTGCTGGCGGCACTCGGCCATGATGAGGAGGTCGCCTTGCATGTGCGCGCCACCGCCAACACCGGAGCGACGCGCGAAGATATCTGCGAAACGTTCCTGCATGTCGCCATCTATGCCGGCGTGCCGGCGGCCAACCGTGCCTTCAAGATTGCCAAGGAGGTGTTTTCGGAAATGGACGGGGACAAGGCTGCTCATGGCTGAGCCGGGCTCCAACCGGACGCCGGAAACCGGCGCCTTCTTCCAGCGCGACCGCCAATGGCATCCGCCGGCGTTCACGCCGGCCTACAAGAGTTCTGTGCTGCGTTCTCCGCAGAAGGCATTGCTGTCGTTCGACAACACGCTGTCGGAACTGACGGGCCCTGTGTTCGGCCATGCCATGATCGGCGAACGCGACAACGACCTGATCCACAATTTCGCCAGGCCAGGCGAGAGCGCCATCGGCGGGCGCATCATCGTCCATGGACGGGTGCTCGACGAACGCGGCGTTGGCGTGCCCGGCGCTCTGCTCGAATTCTGGCAGGCCAATGCCGGCGGCCGCTACCGCCACAAGAAGGACGGTTATCTCGCGCCGCTCGATCCGAATTTCGGCGGATGCGGCCGCACCATCACCGGCGAGGACGGCTCCTATGCCTTCCGGACCGTCAGGCCCGGTCCTTACCCCTGGCCGAATGGCCCAAACGATTGGCGGCCGGCACATATCCACTTTTCGCTTTTCGGCCACGGCTTCGCGCAGCGGCTGATCACGCAGATGTATTTCGAGGGCGATCCGCTGATCTGGCGCTGTCCGATCGTCGGCGGCATTCGCGACAAGGCGGCCGTCGAAGCGCTGATCGCCGCGCTCGACATGCAGTCGACCATCCCGATGGACGCGCTTGCCTACAAATTCGACATCGTGCTGCGCGGGCGCCGCTCGACGCTGTTCGAGAACAGACCGGAGGGCAATTGATGGCGCAGTCGCTCGACCGGCCGAAGGAGAGCCCTTCGCAGACCGCCGGACCTTATGTCCATATCGGGCTGACGCCGAATTTTTGCGGCATCGGCGGCGTTTATGAGAGCGACCTTGGCGCAACAATGGTCAATGAACGGACCAAGGGCGAGCGCATCGAGCTGCGCATTCGCGTGCTCGACGGTACCGGCACGCCCCTGAAGGACGCGCTGATCGAGATCTGGCAGGCGGATGGCGACGGGCTCTACAATTCGCCTGCGGAGATGCGCGGTGCCGCCGATCCGAATTTCCACGGCTGGGGCCGTTGCGCGACCGACATGGAAACCGGTCTCTGCGCCTTCGAGACCGTCAAACCCGGTCGCGTGCCGTTCCGCGACGGCCGCCTGATGGCGCCGCACATTACACTCTGGATCGTCGCGCGCGGCATCAACCTCGGTCTGCACACACGGCTCTATTTTTCCGACGAGGAAGAGGCCAATGCCGAGGACCCGATCCTGGCCCGCATCGAGCACCGCATCCGCGTGCCGACGCTGATCGCCGAGCGCAAGGACAACGCTTACGTCTTCGATGTCCATCTCCAGGGGGAGAAGGAAACGGTCTTCTTCGACAGCTGATGGACGCAAGGAGCAGGACATGACCGTATCGCCCTTCGACCATCCGCTGCTTTCCGGCCTGCTCGGCGACGAGGAAGCGGCGCGGCATTTTTCGGTGGAAGCCGACATTGCCGCGATGATCGCCTTCGAACGCGCGCTGACCGAGGCCGAGGCCGACTGCGGCATCATTCCCAGGGAGGCCGCAGCGGCGATCGTCAAGACGCTTGCCTCGTTCCGGCCGGATACCGGCAAGCTGCGCGCCGGCGTCACCAGGGACGGCGTCGTGGTGCCCGAACTGGTGCGCCAGATCAAACTGGCCGTCGGCGAACCGCATGGCGGTTCCGTCCATTTCGCCGCGACCAGCCAGGACGTCATCGACACCAGCCTCATGCTTCGGCTGAAATCCGTCGCCGAGCATCTTGGCCTGCTACTGACCGAGACCATAATAAGGCTCGCCTCGCTCGAGGAGCGCTTCGGGGGCAGGGCGCTGACCGGGATGACCCGCATGCAACCAGCAGTCCCGATCACGGCGGCGGATCGCGTGACGGCGTGGCGGGCGCCGCTGCAGCGGCATCAGGAGAGACTGTCGGAACAATTGGCGCGCCTGCTCGCCGTGCAGTTCGGCGGCGCCGCCGGAACGCTGGAAAAGCTTGGCGACAAGGGGCCGGCGGTGCGCGCGGCGCTAGCGGGCAGGCTCGGCCTTGCCGATGCGCCGCAATGGCACAGCCAGCGCGATGCGCTCGCCGATCTTGCCGGCCTGATGTCGCTGATAACGGGAAGCCTCGGCAAGTTCGGCCAGGACATCGCGCTGATGGCGCAAGGCGGCACCGATATCGAGCTATCGGGCGGTGGCGGCTCGTCGGCCATGCCGCACAAGCAGAACCCGGTGAGGGCCGAGGCGCTGGTGGCGCTTGCGCGTTTCAACGCCACGCAGCTTTCCGGCATGCATCAAGCGCTGGTGCATGAGCAGGAGCGCTCGGGCGCGGCCTGGACGCTGGAATGGCTGCTGCTGCCGCAGATGATCGTCGCCACCGCCGCATCCTTGCGCCTTGCCGCCGAACTGGCCGCGCGGATCGAAAGTCTCGGCCACTGATGCGCACCCAGGTTCTGATTGTTGGCTCGGGACCGTCCGGCCTGCTGCTTGGGCAGCTTCTGGCCGGCATCGGTGTCGAGACGGTTATCCTCGAGCGCTCCAGCCGCGAGCATGTGCTCGGCCGCGTGCGTGCCGGTGTCTTGGAGCAAGGTACCGTCGAATTGCTGGAAGAGGCTGGTGCGGCAGCAAGGCTGCATGCCGAAGGCTTGCCCCATTCCGGCATCTCGCTCGCCTTCGACGGGCGCCTGCACCGCATCGATCTCACGGCACTCACAGGCGGCAAGCATGTCACCGTCTATGGCCAGACCGAGGTGACGCATGATCTGATGGACAAGCGCGACGCGATGGGGCTCGTCACCGTCTATGAGGCAGCCGATGTCCCGCTGCACGATTTCGATGGCGCGGCGCCGTTCGTCACCTATGAGAAGGACGGCATCACTCATCGCATCGATTGCGACTTCATCGCCGGCTGTGATGGCTATCACGGCGTCAGCCGCAAATCGGCGCCGGAGCGCGCGCTGAAAACCTTCGAGCGGCAATATCCGTTCGGCTGGCTGGGCGTGCTGGCGGAAGTGCCGCCGGCCGATCCTGAACTGGTCTACGCCAATCACGAGCGAGGCTTTGCGCTGTGCTCGATGCGCTCGACGCATCGCAGCCGCTACTACGTGCAATGCCCGCAGGGCGATCGGGTCGAGGCATGGTCCGACGATCGGTTCTGGGACGAATTGCGCCGCCGCTTGCCGGAGCGGACGGCAGCAGGCGTCACCACCGGGCCGTCCTTCGAAAAGTCGATCGCGCCGCTACGCTCCTTCGTCGCCGAGCCGATGCGTTTCGGCCGGCTGTTCCTGGTCGGCGACGCCGCCCATATCGTGCCGCCGACGGGCGCCAAGGGGCTCAATCTCGCCGCCAGCGACGTGTGCTATCTCTTTGCCGGTTTGCGCGACTTCTATCGCGAAAAATCCATGGCCGGCATCGACGCCTATTCGCAAAGGGCGCTGGCGCGGGTGTGGAAGGCGGTCCGCTTTTCCTGGTGGATGACGACCATGCTGCACCGTTTTCCCGACACCGGCGATTTCGGTCAGCGTATCCAGGAGGCCGAGCTCGATTACCTCGTGCACTCGCGCGCGGCCTCGACCGCATTGGCGGAAAACTATGTCGGCCTGCCTTTCTGAAGGCGGCTATCCATGGCGCTGCGCGGCGAAGATCGCTGGCCGGGCATCGGCGCCGATCATTGGGGCCTAGTCCGTTGCGCTGGCGTAAATGTCGAGAACCTCAGTCACGCTTGCGATCAGGAGTTCGCTGGCTTTTGGCGCGACGGATCCGCTCGCCACCACGCCGTCGAGACGGCCGAGATACTGGCTGATCAGGGGAGAGGGGATGTCGCGCTCGCCCAGCGCCTGCATCAGCGCGTTCACGGCCTGCCGAGCCGCCTGCGCCGGCCAGTAGTAGCGGATACGGTCGCTGTAGGAGAAATGCCGCTCGATCCGCTGCTCGGCCTCGCTGCCATGATAGTAGTTCTTCCAATTGCCCGGCGCCGCCAGCATGACGCGCTCCATCGCCGCCGGCAGGTTTTCGCGCGCCGGGTCAGGAACCAGAATGTCGGCAATATGGCTCAGGCCATAGAGCGCTTCACGCAGCGCGAAGGTCAGCCATGGTCCGACTTTCAGGATGGCGAAGCCATCGTCGACAAGTGCGCTCAGCGCTTCGACCGGCTGGTAGTCGGTCGAGTGGGCCTCGAAGACGAATTGCGGCAGGTCCCGCAGCGTGCCGGCGAGCGCCCGGGCGCGTTCCGGGCGGTAGGCGATCACCTCGGCATTGCCGAATTCGACACCCGGCTGCACAACGACGCCGATCACCCGCGAGAAGGCATGGTCGAGGCCACGCCGGCTGAAGGCAGCGCGATGAATGCGCACCGTCTCACCCGCTGCCTCCGGTGTCGTCACCGCCAGATGGTCCATCGCTTCCAGGGCGCCGCCCGGCACCGGCACTTCCGTGCCGATGACATAGACAGGCCTGGTGTCGCCTGTTCGTTCGACCGCGGCCTCCGCCACCTCGGCCAGTACGGCGGCGCGCGCGGCGATCGTGGCGTCGGGCGGTGCAGCGCCTTCGCCGGCGCAGCCCATGCTGGCGTCCAGGTGGATCTTGGTGAAGCCGGCCTCGGCATAGGCATCCACCATGCGCGATGCCTTTTCCATGGCCTCGGGCGCCGCCAGGTGCTTCCAGGGGTTGGGGCCCAGATGATCGCCGCCGAGCACCAGCCTGTCCAAGGGAAAGCCGGCCTTGCCGGCGATCGTCTCGACGAAGCGGCGGAAATCGCCTGGTGTCATGCCGGTGTAGCCGCCTTCGTGATTGACCTGGTTGCAGGTGGCCTCGATCAGCACATCGGCGCCGCGCGCCTTGCCGTGGCGCAGCGCCGCTTCGATGACCAGCGGATGGGCCGAGCAGATCGAGGCGATGCCGGCGCGTTCGCCAGCCGCACGGCGCTTTGCAATGGCGGCCAGCCTGTCGGTCGCCTGGCTCATGCCGGTGTTCCGGTCCTGGCGGTCGCGATGAACGCCTCGACAGCGGCCAGCGAGGCGATGCCTTCCATCGGCCCCTTCTTCGTCACCGCCAGCGCGCCGCAGCCATTGGCGATCTCGAGCGCCTTTTCGGGGGCTTCTCCACGCAGCCAGAAGGAGACGAAGGCTGCCGCAAAACAGTCTCCGGCGCCCGTCGGGTCGATTTCCTCGACGACGAAGCCGGGTGACGCGATGCGCCCTGACCGGTCGTAGTGGACGGCGCCCTGCGCGCCCTTCTTGACGACCACCGCCGAGATGCCGCGGTCCAGCATTTCGCGCGCCGCGCTCTCCTCGTCGGTTGCCTTGGCGAAGGTGAACAGTTCCGGCCCGCTCGGCAGGAATACATCGGTCTTCGACAGCACGAAATGCAAGGCGTCGCGCATGCCTGGCAGATCGAGCATCTCCTTGCGGATGTTGGGGTCGAAGGAAACCGTGCCGCCGCGCGTCTTGACGGCTTCGATCCCGTTGCGGGCGACCTCGATCACCTCGGGCGAGAACAGCGATGTGCCCATGACGTGGAAATGGTCGGCGCCGGCCAGCAGCGCGCGCGCTTCCGTGCCGATCTCGATCAGCCCGGCGGCACTCTGCTTGATGTTGTAGACGAAGTGCCGGCTGCCATCGCTCTCATAGGTGACGAAGGCGGTTCCGGTCGCGGCACCCCGATGGATCTTGATGGCCGAGATGTCGGCGCCGTCAGCGCGCAGGCGCTCTATGTTCAAATGTCCGAAATCGTCGTCGCCCACTGCCGCGATCAGCCCTGCAGGCTGACCGAGCCGCGCCGCCTGGTCGATGAAGATGGCGGGAGCGCCTGACGGAAACGGACCGATCAGCGGGCCGGGAGCGCGAAAACTCTGGCCGATCCGCTCGGCCATGATCTCGACCAGGATCTCGCCGGCGCAAACCAGTTTCTTCATGTCCTCACCATCTGCCGGACGGTCGGCTGCCGCGTGCTCCCCTATGTCCGTGCGGTTCAAAACCTAAGTCGTCGTTTTCAGAGCGTCAATAAATAATTTGACGTGCGCAATTCTTTTGCGTTGTACTGGAAACGTGAAAATTTGACTGAATAAGTTCGGTCAAGCAATGCTGCCTCACCGCGACGGTCGCAAGACTGATTCTGGCCAGGGCGCGAAGGCTAGCATTGAGAGTAAGGGGCTGAAATATCGATGGCGGAGAAGACCCACCGCACGATGGATGATTTCGCCAGGGCGTCCGGCGTGTCGCGGCCAACCCTGTCGAAGTATTTCGACGATCCGGCCAGCGTGAAGCCGGCGACACGGGCGCGCATCGAGGCGGCGCTTCGTTCCTCGGACTATCAGCCGAACGTTTTCGCGCGCAATCTCAACCGCAAGCGCACCCGCAATGTCGGCATCGTCGTGCCGACGATCACCGATCCGTTCTATGCCGAGATGGTCAGCCGCATCGAACTGCGCTGCCGCGAGGAAGGGTTTTGGCCGATCGTCATTTCCTCGCACGGTTCGCCGAAGCTGGAGGCGGAGTCGGTGAGGACGCTGATGTCACTGAAGGTCGCCGGCGCCATCGTCGCTCCTTTGGGAATAGTCTCCGAACCCGGCGTCTTCGAGCGGATGAGCGAGGACATTCCGATCGTCTATTTCGACACCTACATCGAGGGCGACACGCCGTTCGTCGGCAATGACAACCACCAGAGCACCTCGACGATCGTCGATTATCTCTGCCGGTCCGGCGAACCGCCGGTCTATGTCGACATTCCGCACGTCAACCACAATTCGAGCGAACGGCTGCAGAGCTATATCGACACGATGCACGCCGCCGGCCTGGAGTCCGTCGTTCTCAAGGCGGCGGGCGACTACAGCTGGGACTTCGAGCGCATCGGTCACGAATGGATGGACAGGACGCTCGAGAAAGGCGGTCTGCCGGCCCGCACGCTGCTCTGCGCCAATGACCGTCTCGCCTTCGGCGTGATGTCGGCTGCCTTCTCGCGCGGGCTGAAGATCGGCCGCCGCGCCGATTGCGATTTCCGTGTCGCCGCTCACGACGATCATCCGCTGAGCCGCTACACCTGTCCCGCGTTGACCACCATGGCGCAGGACTTCGCCGCCATGGCCGGCCGCAGTGTCGAGATCCTGCTGGCCTTGCTGGACGAGGCTGACCCGCCCGGCCAGGATCTGGTGCGCAACGTCAAGCTTGGCGCGACCCTGGTGATGCGTCAGTCGGCCTGAGCACGCGTCTGCCGCTGAAGCCAGGCCGCCGCCTCGCTCACCGCTTGCCGCGCGGCCAGGATGTGGCGGCCCATCGAGACGAAGCCGTGGATCTGACCCGGCCAGTGCCGCAACGCCAGCGGCACTCCTTCGGCCTGCAGGCGCCCGGCATAGGCCGTGCCTTCGTCGACAAGGATGTCGTGGCCGGCGATCACGACGAAGGCCGGCGGTGCGCCGGCAAGGCTGGAGGCCAGCAGCGGCGAAACGCGCCAGTCCGCGATATCGTCCGGCGTTCGCACATAGTGGTCGCGGAACCAGGCCATGGTGGCGGCGGTGAGCCCGAAGCCGTCGCCGAAACGCCGGCAGCTGTCCGCCGTCTGGCGGGCATCGGTGTTGGGATAGATCAGGATCTGGGCGGCAAGCGGCGGCGCCAGCCCGTCGCGGGCAAGCAACGCCAGCACGGCGGCAAGGTTGCCGCCGGCGCTATCGCCGGCAACGGCAATGCGGCCTGAGTCGATGCCGAGTTCGCCGGCGTTCCCGGCCATGAAGCGCAGCGCTGCCGCGCAATCCTCGAGCCCGGCGGGAAACTTGTGCTCCGGCGCCAGCCTGTAGTCGGGGCAGACGACCACGGCGTTGCCGAGATTGGCCAGCCAGCGGCAGATTTCGTCATGCGAATCGAGATTGCCGATGACCCAACCGCCGCCATGCAGGTAAAGCAAGGCGCGCGCGCCGGTACGCGGAGTGCCTATACCGCGATGGATGCGGATCGCGACCGGGCCGTTCGGCCCGTCGATCTGCCGTTGCTCGGTTGCCGTGACCGGCTCGTGCTCGCCCTGCTGGGTCGGGAACGAAGCGATATACGCGGCCCGCGCCGCAGCCACGCTGCCATTCTCGAACGGTTCGCCACCGGCGGCCCGGCCGATTTCGAGCGCACGCAGTGCATCCGGATCGAGTGTCATCGTCATCTCCGTGCGGATCAGGCGAGCAGGCCGCGTGCCTCGTCTTCGCTCAGCAGGGTCGGCTGGACGACGTCACCGGCAATGGCGACCGAGCTTTTCGTCTCGCCCGAATGAAGGATCGCTTCCATGATCTCCAGCACATGCAGCGCCAGAGTGCCGGAAGCGCGAGGCGTTGCCCCAGTCTGCAGCGATCGCACCAGGTCGGCGACGCCGAGCATCCGGTAATTGGCGCGGTCGGGCGCCGCGTAAGGCCAGTTGCGGGCGCCGTAGAGTTCGCCTTCGCTGGCGAAATCCTTCCAGTCGGCGCCGCGTTCGGAGAGCGACACCGTGCCGCCGAACGTGTCGGGGTCAGGCAGGCGCAGAGAGCCCTCGGTGCCGTGCAACTCGATCGGATGGTTGGAATGTTTGAACACATCCCATGAGGCACCGAAGGTGACGGTCGCGCCGGAGCGGAATTCGAGCAGCGACAGCACGTTGGTCGGCGTGCCGACCTTGAATTTGGTGTTCTTGAACGGCCCTTCGGCCGATATCAACCGTTCCTCCTGGCCACGCGTCGCCATCGCCATGACGCGCGCGACCGGACCGAGCAGGTTGACCAGCATGGTGAGATAGTAGGGGCCCATGTCGAATACCGGGCCGCCGCCCGGCTGGTAGTAGAATTGCGGATTGGGATGCCAGTGTTCCATGCCGCGTCCCATCATGAAGGCGGTGCCGGCGACAGGGCGGCCGATGGCGCCCTCGTCCATCAGGCGGCGCGCTTTGCGTCCGGCGGCGCCAAGGAACGTGTCAGGCGCCGAGCCGAGCAGCAGGCCACGCCTGGCCGCCTCGGTCACCAGGCGGCGGCCGTCGCTGGCCGAGGTTGCGAGTGGCTTTTCGGTGAAGACATGCTTGCCAGCAGAAAGGGCGGAGAACGAAATGTCGAAATGCGCCGCCGGGATGGTCAGGTTGAGGACGAGGTCGATTTCGGGGTCGGCCAGGAGCGCATCGACGCCGAGAGCGCGAATGCCGTATTCCTTGGCCCGCAACGCCGCCATCTCGGCCGAAATATCGGCGCAGGCGCGGAATTCGATGCCGCCGAAAAGCGCGGCATTGCGCAGGTAAGTCATCGAGATGTTGCCGCATCCGATGACGCCGATGCCGAGTTTGGCCTGTGATTTTGCCTGCATTTTCTGTCGTACTCTCCCCAATGCGGTCACGTCTGCCCGATCCGTCGCGACGATGCCGGATCGCAATCGAAATCGCTATACAACATTTTAAATATTGACGCGCGTAAAATTTTTATAGAACATGCGGAAATGCTGGCGGGACATCGGGAGGCTGCCAGCCCTGGGAGGAGAAGATGAGAGGCAGGAAAATACGGCTGGCCGATACGAATCCCGTGGGCCATCCGCATCGGATCTTTCGGTTGCGGGCATGGACCGCGACGGGTTCAGGCATAGATCACCATGGCCCCCGTTCTATCCAGCTGGCTGCGTATTGGGCCGGGCAGGCCATCGTCGGTGATCACCACATGGACGCTCGACAGCGAAAATGCCTTGGAGGTCCCGCTGACGCCCCATTTGCTCGAATCCGCAAGGAGGACAACGCGCCGGGCCATGCGCACCAGGTTTCGCTTCGTTCGCGCCATGTCTTCGTTCACGTCGACCACATCCAGTGACGAGTCGATCGCGTGCGCTCCCACGAAGACCTGATGCGCCACCAAGCCGCCGAGAGCCGTGTCGGCATCGGTAATCAGCGTGCTCACCGTGTCTGGATAGACCCGGCCACCGATCATGTGCACGTCGAGCCCGGGCCGATGCATCAGATGCTGCACGATATTCATCGCCGTGGCCGCGACCACGACATTGTTGAGTGGCGGTAACTGCATGGCAACCTGCATCAATGTCGAGCCGCCGTCGAAGAGGACCGATTGGTTGTCCTCGAACAGTTCTACCGCTGCCCGGGCGATGCGTTTCTTCGCATCGAGGTTCGTTTGCATCCGCCGGGCGAACGCGGCCGTAGTCGAATCCGTGGTCCGGGTCACCGCCCCTCCACGGGTCTTGGTCAGTAGTCCCTTGCGGTCCAGTATCTCGAGGTCGGAGCGCACCGTGACTTCCGACACGCCAAAATCGTCGGACAGATCCTTCGTGCGAACCTGTCCGCTGCGTTGCACCTCACTCAGGATCGATTGGCGTCTCTGCTCCGACAACATTGCCCTGTCCTTGCCTCCATGCGCCGAGCAATCGCCCCGGCCTCGACCCACCTTACCAAAAATACGCAAATTCGAAAGCTTTCGAAAGATTGCATTTATCGTTTCTTTCGCAAACACTGGTTCCAGGATTTTGAAACCAAACGATTGGGACTTTTTGCACTCATGAGCCTAGGAACCAAAGTGCGCCTTGCGCGCCTCTTTTCGCATCCATCGGGAAATCTTTTTGGCGGCGCGGTCGACCACTTTGTCGGCTATGGCGACGTGCGCAAAGGAGGTCTTGCCGATCTGCCGGGCGCGCTCGCTCGCGTCATGGTGGGCAAACCCGATTACGTCAGCATCCAGCCCGGCACCGCGCGCCATCTATGGCCGCAATACGCGGGCAAGGCTTCCCTGGTCATCCAGGCCGGCTGCTTCACCCCGGACGATCGCATCAGTGAGCTGATTGCAACGCCCGAGGATGCGGTGCGCGCTGGCGCCGATGCGTTGGCCGTGGCCATTCCGGTACGCGGCGCGACCGAGGGCAAATACATACGCTGGCTGACCGATTCGGTGAATGCAGCGGCCCGCTACGGCATGCCGGTAGTCGCGCATATCTACCCTCGCGATTTCACCGATGGGGCAAAAATCGTCTTCACCCCCGACGAGATCGCCTATGCGGCGCGCATCGGCTACGAGTCCGGCGTCGACGTGATCAAGATCGGTTACACGGGCGATTTCGAGTCGTTCCGAGAGACCGTTCGGACCTGCCCGGTGCCGGTTGTGATCGCGGGTGGCCCGAAGACAGATACGCTGCTCGGCGCCCTTCAGCAGACGGCGGACGCCATCCGTGCCGGCGCGCGCGGTGCCGTGGTGGGCCGCAATCTCTGGGGGCATGGCGATCCGCAGAAGGCAGCGATTGCCTTTCGGGGCGTCATCCATGACGGCCTTTCGGCGCAAGACGCCCTGGCAAGAGCGGGTGCCTGAACGATGCACACCGTCCCTTCAATCCTCGGCTTCGGAGCTATTGCGATCGACGACATCGTCTATGTCGATCAGCCGTTGTCGGCGGGCAAGGGGAAGGTTCTGCAAAGCACCAGAGCTTTCGGCGGAAATGTCGCGACGGCCCTTGCCGCCGTCGCGCGGCTCGGCGGAACCGCCGGGTTCGTCGGATGGCTGGGCAGTGCCGAGGACGACGCCGTGCTGTGCGATCTCGTTGCGAGCGGCGTTGAAACTGCATTCGCGCCGCGCCACCCGCACGCACGTCCGGTGCGCTCGCGGATCACCGTCGGCTCGGATGGGGAGCGGTTCATCGCGTATGACGACGAAGCGATGCTGGGCACCGCGCCGGACTTTCCGGACGAGGTCCTCAGCCGCGCGACAGTCCTGATCGTGGATAGTTACGCGATCCGGTCGCTGGATGTCGTGGTTCGGGCTCGCGATCTCGGCCTTGCGATCCTCGGCGATATCGAATGGAGCAGCGGCCCGGCCACCGAGAGACTGATCGCGCTCTGCGACCATCTCATTCTTCCCCTCGGCTTTGCGCGGGCTTTCACGGGGTGCCGATCGCCCGCCGAGATGCTCGATGCATTGTGGTTGCCGTCGCGGTTCGCCGTAGTTCTGACGGATGGCGGCAAGGGCGTCTATTATCGCGGACGCGACGAGACCGGGCTCTGGCACCTGCCTCCGCATCGGGTCGCCGTCGTCGATTCGACCGGCGCCGGTGACTGCTTTCACGGCGCCTATGCCCTTGCATTGACGCGCGGGGCCGACACCGCAGGCCGGGTCGCATTCGCCGCCGCAGCGGCGGCCCTTTCGATAACGGGGCGGGGCGGGCGCGAAGCGCTTCCGACCGACGGCCAGGTGATGGAATTCCTGGCATCGACGAACGCGCCGTCGGCAGTCGAATTGAAATATACGCAGCTCGATACCGGAACATAGCCTGAAACTGTCCGAGGAAACATTTCACAGGCGGAATAAGCCAAGGAGCACAATAAAAATCAGTGGCTTAGACTTGTGGAGGGAGGAAGATGGCAGAAGTCATTCTTGAGAATATCTGCAAGACCTACGGGAACAATTTTCGCGCAATCGACCACTTGAACCTGTCGGTCGAGCACGGTGAGTTCTTGATTCTCGTCGGGCCGTCCGGCTGTGGCAAATCCACCGCGTTGCGGATGATCGCGGGATTGGAGGACATCACCAGCGGCAGCCTTCGGATCGGCGGTACCGACGTCGTCGACATGCCGCCCAAGGACCGCGACATCGCGATGGTCTTCCAGAGCTACGCGCTCTACCCGCATATGACCGTGTTCGAAAACATCGCCTTTTCGATGCGGCTGGCAGGCAAACCCAAGGCCGAGCGCAAGAAGCGCGTGGACGAGATCGCCAAAACCCTGCAATTGACGTCGCTGCTGGACAGCAAACCCGCAAACCTCTCAGGCGGGCAGCGTCAACGGGTTGCCATGGGCCGCGCCATGGTGCGCGAGCCGGCCGCCTTTCTCATGGACGAACCCCTTTCCAATCTGGACGCGAAACTGCGTGTTCAAATGCGCGCCGAAATCACCAGTCTGCAAAAGCAGCTCGGCGTTACGACCATTTACGTGACCCACGACCAAACCGAAGCGATGACGATGGGGGACAGGGTCGCGGTGTTGAAAGGCGGCGTGCTGCAGCAGGTTGACACCCCAAAGAGACTCTATGAATCGCCGGTGAACGCCTTCGTTGCCGGCTTCATCGGTTCTCCTTCGATGAACCTTTTCGAGGCAACCCTGAAAGGCAGCGAACTGATTTCCGGCACCTTCGCCATCCGGCTGCAGGATGAGGCCTTCGTGCGCAGGCCGGGCTTGAGATCGTATGCGGGACGCAAGGTCGTGTTCGGGGTCCGACCGGAGCATCTCTATGACAGCAACCTCGAATCCGGCCGCAAGTATCAGACGATACCGGCAAAGGTGACCTCGATCGAAGAACTCGGGTCCGAGCACATCGTCCATCTGAACATCGAAGCGGTCCGGGTGGACTCCGGCGACCCGGACGCGGTGGATGATTTCGGCCGGGCGTCGAACGCGGTGGCGAAATTCGAACCGGTCAGCGCAGTCCGCTCCGGCTCGGAAATCCAGTTGGCCCTGGATGACTCCAAGCTCCATTTCTTCGATCCCGAGACGCATCTGGCGATCTGAAGATCCGCGGCAAGGCCCGCAGGCGAGAGCGAGGCGTCTGCGTAAGAAGACTTCTGAATAACCAGACGATCGGCAGCATTGTGCGGCCGATCATAAAAGAAGGAGGAGAAAATGACCTTTCGTATAAAACCCGCGATGCTGAAAATAGCCGCGGCCGCGTGGTTGCTTGGCGCAACCGGCGCCATGGCGGACACGACGCTGGAATTCACCCAATGGTGGGAGCCCGAATTGCCGGCTGGCTCGCTCAGGGCAATCATGGACGATTTCGAGGCCGCGAACCCCGGAATCAAGGTGACGCTGGTCAGCGGCCCCTACGCGACCACGCGAGACCAGATCTCGGTTGGTGCTGCAACCGGAACGCTCAGCGACGTCGTCGGTCTCGACGGCGCATGGGTGAACAATCTGAATGCGCAGAACGCGCTCGCCGACATGAACCCGATGATGGATGCGAGCAAATTCGACAAGAGCCAGATCGCCGACATCATCAAGGTCGATGGCAAGGCGGTGATGTTCCCGGTCGCTTCGTTCGTCTATCCGGTCTTCGTGAATATGGACCTCGCCGCCCAGGCAGGCGTGACCAAGCTGCCGTCGACCCGCGCGGAATTTCTCGAAGCCGCCAAGAAGATGACGCACGCCGACAAGAACCAGTATGGCTGGGTGCTGCCCCTGTCGCTGCAAACGCCGTCCGGTGTCCAGAACGACATGATGTCGTGGGTCTGGGCTTCGGGTCAATCGATGATGGCGAACGGCAAGCCCGACCTCGAGGGCAAACCGGTGGTGGACATGCTCACCTTCGTCAAATCGCTCAACGACGCCGGCACCATCTCGCCCGGCATCGCCACCAAGACCGAGCAGGAAAAGGTCGAGGAATTCGTCAACGACCGCGTCGGGATGATGATCGACTCGCTCGCGCATGTGAACCTTATCCGCAAGCGCAATCCCAAGCTGAACTTCGACCTCATCCCGGTTCCGGTCGTGGAAAACTATACGGGAAAGCGCGGCCTTCCCTATGCCTCCTGGGGCATCGGCATCTCCGCGGCCTCGAAACACCAGGAGGAGGCCTGGAAACTCGTCCAGTATTTGATGAGCGAAAAGGTGAACGCCAAGCTCGTTTCGCTTGCAAACGCCTTCCCGGGCAACGTCAACGCCAAGCCTGACTTCGTGACGTCCGACAAGGCTTTCGGCAAGGCTTTCGAGATCTTCAAGACCGGCTATCTCGCCAACGAGTTCACGGGCCTGCCGGTGGCTGAAGACCTGATGACCCAGTTCGACGTGCAGGCGCAAAAAATGCTTGCCGGTGAGCAAACGCCGGAAGAGGCGGCCGCTGCCGCGCAAAAGGCCTGGATGGCGAAATTCTGATCGCCATGCTCCGCTCTTGCGGCCCAATTGCCGGCTGGCCTGCCATTAGGCGGGCCAGCCGGCAAATGACGAACCTGAATGGTATTTGAAGCTCTTTTCTCTTGTCGCGAGGTTGGCACCATGACCCGGCAGAAGCGCTCCCATCACAAGCTCAGACGAGCTGTGGCGCCCTATCTCTATCTGTCGCCCTCGCTGCTCATAGTCGGGCTCCTGATGCTGTTGCCGATGGTCACGGTGATTGCCTATTCCTTTCAGAACAGCGCGGTACTGCGCCGCGATCCATCCTTTGCCGGGCTAAAGCACTACCAGGCGATCTTTGACGATCCCGTGTTCTGGGCTTCGCTGTGGCATACGCTCTATTTCACGTGCATGAGTGTCGTTTTCCATATGACCATCGGCATGATCTTCGCACTCATGCTGAACAGCGACCGTATCAATCCGACGCTGCGCAATGTGCTGCGCGTGCTCTACATACTGCCATGGCTGTTCACCGCGGTGATCATCGCGGTGATCTGGCGCCTCCTGCTTGAGCCGAACGGTGTCGTGAACAGCATTCTCATGCAGATGGGCATCATCGGTTCCAAGGTCGAGTGGTTTTCCTCGCCCGAGACCGCGCTTCACGCCGTCACTTTCGCCAATATCTGGGCGGGCTACCCGCTTTTCATGGTCAGCCTGCTCGCAGGCCTGCAAGGCATTCCTAAGGATTTCTACGAGGCCGCCGATATCGACGGGGCGAAGGCCTACCAGAAGCTGATCTTCATCACCATCCCGCAGCTGATGCCGATCATCATCAGCATCTCGCTGCTCGATTTCATCTGGACCATGCAGGTCTTCCCGTTGATCTGGATAACCACGGGCGGCGGTCCGATCTACGCGACCGAGGTCCTCAGCACCTACACCTACAAGCTGGCGTTTTCGAGCTACAACCTGTCCCAGGCGTCTGCGAGCGCTGTGGTCATCCTGCTGATCTCTCTCGGACTGACGTTGTTCTATATTCGCTATCAGCGGGCCAGGTAGGACGCCATGAGGAAGCGGAATTCTGGCAAAGACAAGCTGATCACCGTCGCGCTGCATGTCGCTCTTGCGGCTGGACTGTTCTTCGCAGCCTTCCCGATCTACTGGATGCTCAGCAGCTCGTTCAAGTCGAATACCGAAATCTTTGCCCTGCCTCCAACCATCCTGCCGAAGGCCTTCACGCTGGAAGCGTATGCAGCCATCCTTGGCGATCCGGTGAAGCTGCGTTTCTTCTTCAACAGCTACTTCGTTGCGGGAGCGGTGACCGTGCTGACGGTGCTGATCGCCTTGCTGGCGGCCTATGGGTTCAGCCGCTTCAACTTCCGCGGCAAGGGCAGCCTGAACACAATCATCATCAGCACGCAGACGATCCCGCCGATCACGCTTTTGATCCCCTTCTTCGGGCTTGTCGTCTCGTACGGCATCTTCGACACCTATGCCGCGCTGATCCTGACCTACCTGGTGTTTACGTTGCCCTATGCGATCCTGCTGATGACAGGGTACCTGAACACGTTGCCACGCGATCTCGATGAAGCCGTTGCCGTTGACGGCGGCACGAGTTGGACGGCGCTCTGGCGGGTGATCGTCCCGATCTCACTGCCTGGTATCGTGGCGACGTCGGTCTACACTTTCTTGTTGTGCTGGAACGAATTTCTCTTTGCGCTGACGCTGACGAAGTCGACGTCCATGCGCACCGTCCCGATCGGCATACAGCTGTTGATGGGGCAGCACGCCTTCGAATGGAACCAGATGATGGCGATGAGCGTGCTCGGCTCGCTGCCGCTCTTGCTCATCTACCTCGTTGCCCAGAGGTTCTTCCTAGCCGGCATGACCGCGGGCTCGGTCAAGTAGGATGTTCATTCCAGCGCCATCATCGAAGGGCTGGCGCAGGGCGGCATCAAGGAATAGGCGGGATCAAGGAATGAAAGGATGAACGTGAAAGACCTCAAAGTCGGCTGCCAGACCTTCACCTGGGAAATGCTGGGAGACCGGTTCACCGGCGGCCCCGACGATCTGTTGAAGGCGATCGCGGATGGCGGCTATGCCGGCATCGAGATTACCGACACCATGATCGGCCGCTACGCCGGCAAGCCGGCCGAGTTCGCCGCCGCGCTGAAATCGTCCGGCCTGGCGCTGGTTTCCTTCGCTTTCGGCTCGAAGAGCGGCTTCACGCTGAAGGATGAGATCGGCGCCGACCTCGAAACCGCCAGGCGCTGGATCGATTTCGTGGCAAACTTTCCCGATGCGCTGGTGTCGATGGGCTCGGCGACCGTCGTCTCCGACGGGCCGCGCGACGACAAATTCGCTATCGCGGCCGAGCTGTACAACAAGGCCGGAGAGCTCGGCCGCATGGCTGGCGTCCAGGTCGCGGTGCATCCGAGCTCGCACCACAATACGCTGCTGTTCGACCGCGCCGATTACGACGCGATCTTTGCCTTGCTCGACCCCGATCTGGTCGGCTGGGTGCCGGATACCGGCCACATCCTGCGCGGCCACAAGGACATGGCCGACACGCTCACCACCTACCGCGACCGCATCCGCTATATCCACCTCAAGGACGTCGACGCCAAGGGCACATGGGCGATGCTGGGCGAAGGCGTCTGCGACACGCCTCGAGTCATCGAGATCGCCGGTACCGCGTCGAACTTCAACGGCTGGCTGGTGCTGGAAGAAGAATCCGACACCGCTGCCGCCGATCCGGCCGGTGCGGTCAAGACCAACCGCCAGACGATGCGCGGCTACGGGGCCTGAGACGATGATCAAGAAACAGGACAGACGCCTCAGGGTCGGTGTGCTTGGCTGCGGCCCGATCGCGCAGTTCGCGCATCTGGAATCCTGCGTCAAGGCCGGCAATGCCGACCTTTACGCTATCTGCGACGCGGCACCCGATCTGCTTGCCCGCATGGGCGCGACCTACGAACCGCAGAAGACGTATGCCGACTACGACGCCATGCTCGCCGATCCCGAGCTGGAAGCGGTCATCGTCGCCACGTCGGATGCCTATCACGTGCCGATGTCGATCAAGGCGCTCGATGCCGGCAAGCATGTTCTCTGCGAAAAGCCGATCGGCACCTCGATCGAGGAAGGCGAGGCGCTGGCCGCAGCGGTCAAGCGCTCCGGCAAGGTGCTGCAGGTCGGGCACATGAAGCGTTTCGACCCTGCGCTGGAGGCCGCGCGCGACTTCGTCCGCGACGAGATCGGCGAGGTGTTGGCGCTGAAGGCCTGGTATTGCGATTCCACCCACCGCTACACCAACACCGATGCCGTGCAGCCGCTTCCCGTCACCAGCAAGTTGGCGAAGAAGCCGGGCGGAAATCCCAAGGCCGATCTCAGGCAATATTTCATGCTGGCGCACGGCTCGCATCTGGTCGACACCGCCCGCTTCCTCTGCGGCGAGATCACCGCCGTGCGTGCTCGCCTCAACGAGCGCTTCGGCGCCTATTGCTGGTTCGTCGAGACCGAATTCGCCAGCGGCGCGCTCGGTCACCTCGATCTGACCGTCGCCGTGCGCATGGACTGGCACGAGGGTTTTCAGCTCTATGGCGAGAACGGGTCCGTCATCGCGAAAACCTTCAACCCCTGGTACTTCCGCGCCAGCGAGGTCGACATCTTCCATGAGAAGGACGCGACCTCGCGAAAACCGCTCGGCGCCGACGGCCATTTCTTCCGTCGCCAGCTCGAAGGCCTTGCCGACACCGTGCTCACCGGCGCACCGATGCGTGGCGCCAATGTCGAGGACGGCATCGCCTCGATCCGCGCCATGGTGGCGATTGCCCGTTCTGTCGAGACTGGCGAACGGGTTGAGCTCGCCTCGGTTTCGGGTGCGGTCTGATGCGCCTCGGCATCTTCGCCAAGACCTTTTCGGGCACCGACCCGGCCGCCGTGCTGACTGCCGTGAACCAGGCCGGATACGAGACGACGCAGTTCAATCTCGCCTGCGCCGGCCTGTCGTCGATGCCGGATGTCGTGCCGGCGGATGCCGTCGCCGCCATCCGCACCGCAGTGCGATCGTCGAGCGTTTCGCTGGCCGCGCTGTCGGGCACCTACAACATGGCGCACCCCGACAAGGCTATGCGCGACGACGGACTTCGCCGTCTTGGCATCGTCATCGAGACTGCCGCCACCCTCGGCATCCCGCTGGTCACGCTCTGCACCGGCTCGCGCAATGCCGCCGACCAATGGGCTTTCCACCCCGACAATGCTGATCCGTCCGCCTGGTCCGACATGGCCGCCGAGATGGCAAAGGCGCTGGCGCTGGCCGAGGAGGCCGGCGTCGATCTCGGCATCGAGCCCGAGCAGGCCAACATCGTCACCTCGGCCACGGATGCGACGCGCCTGATCGCCGAGATGGGCTCCAGGCACCTGAAGATCGTGCTCGACCCCGCCAACCTGTTCGAACATGCGACGCCGGATGAGGCGCGCATGATCGTCGCTGCCGCGATCGATGAGGCCGCCGGCCACATCGCCATGGCGCATGCCAAGGACCGTTTCGCCGACGGCCGCTTCGCTACTGCAGGGCAAGGCATCGTCGACTTCCCGGATTTCGTCGCGCGGCTGAAGGGCGTGGGTTTCGATGGCGCGCTCGTCACACATGGCTTGTCCGCCGACGGGGCTGCTGGCGTAGCCACCTTCCTGCGAGGGCTGCTCTGATGGACGTCGCGCCAACAATCATGCTGCGAGATGACGCCGCGCTCCGTGTCTTCGACACGGGGCAGGGACTTCCCATCGTCTTCCAGCACGGTCTCGGCGGCGATGCCGCCCAGGTGGCGCAGAACTTTCCCGCCAGCCCGTCGCGCCGCCGGCTGACCGTCGAATGCCGCGCGCAAGGCGGCGCCAGTGTCGGCAGTAGCCGTCCGTTCTCGATCGCCATGTTCGCCGACGATGTGCTGGCCGCTGCCGATGCGGCGGGAATGGAGCGCTTCGTCGCCGGCGGTATCTCGATGGGTGCCGCCATTGCATTGCATCTGGCGGCCCGGCATCCCGATCGCGTCTCTGGCCTCGTGCTGGTGCGCCCAGCCTGGGCCTTCGACGCGGCGCCTGGGAATATGCAGCCTTACGTCGAAGTGGCGGAACTGATCGACCGGCTTCCGCTGGACGAGGCGCGCGCGGCCTTCGCGTCCTCCGCGACAGCAACCCGCTTTCGCAGAGAGGCGCCAGACAATCTCGCTTCGCTGCTCGGCTTCTTCGCGCGTGACAATGCGACCGTCTTCGCCGAGGTGATGCAGGCGATCGCGAATGACGGACCCGGCGTGACGCGAGCCGAAGCCGCCGATCTTGCAAGGCCCACGCTCGTCATCGGCAGCGGCGTCGATCTCGTCCATCCCTTGGCGACCGCCCGCGAACTCGCCAACACCATCCCCGGCGCGGCCTTTGCCGAGGTGACGCCGAAGGCTACCGACAAGAATAGCCACTTCACCGAAATCCGTGCCGCCATCGGCGGCTTCCTCGATAGAATTTTCAACAACCAGGACCAGTCATGATCTCGAAACCCTTGTCAGGCCCGGCCGCCATCGCCGCATTGCCGCGCGACCGTCTGATCGCCGAATTCTCATCGTGGTCCGCCAATCTCGCCAATTTCGAGAGCGACCTCAGGCGCATCGAACCCTATGTCGATCTGCACCACATCGACGTCGCGGACGGCCATTTCGCGCCGTCCTTCCTGTTCTTCCCCGATCTCGTCGCCCGTATTGCCAAACTGACGGCCAAGCCCATCCACGTCCATCTGATGGTCGATGGGGCAATCGTCGAAGAACAGACGCGTCAGTTCATCGAGGCTGGCGCCGACATGATCAGCGTCCATGCCGAGAATGGCGAGGCGGGCCTGCGCGCGGTGCGGCTGGCGCGTGCACTCGGCGCCGAGGCCGGCGTCGTGCTGAGGCTGGAGACCCCGGTCGAGGCGGTGACGCCTTTCGTCTCCGAGGTCGCTTTCGTCACGCTGCTCGGCACCGCGATCGGCGTCAAGGGCCAGGGCCTGTCGGAGAAAGCCTGCGACAGGCTTGGGGAGGCCCGCGCCATCCTGAGGAAGGCCGATCGCGAGGCAACAGTGGTGCTCGCCGCCGATGGCGGCATCCGCCACGAAACCGTGCCGCTGCTGCGCGCCGCCGGCGCCGAGACCGTGGTGCTCGGTTCGCTCGCTTTCGGCGACAAGGATCTCGCCGGCCGCATCGGCTGGCTGCATGGTTTGAAGGTCGCGGCATGAGCATCGAAGCCGCCCTTGCGATCGATCTTGGCGGCACCGAGCTTCGTGCCGCTTTGGTCGACCGTGACGGCAAGATCCTGGCTTTCGCAGCTGTGCCGACGCAGGCGCAGGCCGGTCCCGAAGTGGTCATCGGCCAGATCGAGGCGCTGGCGGCAACCGTCCATGCCGAGGCGCCGGGGGTGTCGATCCTCGGCGTCGGCGTCGGCGCGCCGGGTCCGCTCGATCCGCTGGCCGGCATCGCCGTCGGACCGCCGACGCTGACCGGCTGGCAGGACGTGCCATTGGCAGACATCCTCGAGCGGCGGCTCGGCCTGCCGGTGCGGCTGGAGAATGACGCCAATGCGGCGGCGCTCGGCGAATGGCGCTTCGGTGCCGGCCACGGAGCGCGCTCGCTGGTCTTCGTCACCGTCTCGACCGGGATCGGCGGCGGCGTCGTCGCCGACGGGCGCATCCTGCATGGGCGTCGCGGCCTTGCTGCAGAGATCGGCCACATGACCATCACCAATGAAGGCGAGCGCTGCGTTTGCGGCGTCGTCGGCTGCTTCGAGGCCATCGCCTCCGGCACCGCGCTCGGCCGCCGCGCCAATACCGCGACGTCGCCCCTGGACGGCTCGACGCTGCGCCGCCTCTCGGCAAACGCCGAGGTGACCGGCCGCCACGTCGTCGAGGCGGCACGCCTGCAGGACGATCTCGCTCTGGCCCTGCTCGAGGAGGAGGCCCGCTGGCTCGGCGTCGGCTTCACCAATCTCTTGCATCTCTATTCGCCAGACGTGCTGGTCGTCGGCGGCGGCATCGCCAATGGCCTCGACCTGATGGCGCCCGTCATCGAGGCGACCATCCGCCAGCGGGCCATGCGCGCCTATCGCGACGTGCCGGTGGTCCAGGCCCAGCTCGGCCGCCACGCCGGGCTGGTCGGCGCGGCCAGCCTGGTGCTGTTCGATGATTTGGGCACGCTGGCGGCTCCCATGCCGGTCGGCCCTAGCACGTATCCGGACACGAGGAGGGACTTCAATGGCTGAGTTCAAGCTGCGCGGCCCGATCGCGCTGCAAGTCGATCCGTCGCGCTGCCATCTCTTCGCGGCCGATGGCAAGGCGCTGGCGCCACTGGGCAAAGCCGCCTGACGTCACGGACATAAGACGATGGCCGCAAGCTGCGTGCCTGCGGCCATCGTCATTTCACGGAACGGCGGATTACTCGGCGGGAAGGATGTCCGCCGGCAGGCTGTCGTCGGCCGTGCCAGCCAATGCGCTGGCCAGCTTGGTTTCGTCGAGTTCGCCTTCCCAGCGCGCCACGACCAGCGTCGCCACCGCATTGCCGACGAAGTTGGTCAGCGCCCGGCATTCCGACATGAAGCGGTCGACGCCGAGGATCAGCGCCATGCCGGCGACCGGCACCGAGGGCACGACCGAAAGCGTCGCGGCCAAGGTGATGAAGCCGGCCCCGGTGATGCCGGCGGCTCCCTTGGAGGACAGCATGGCGACCAGCAGCAGCAGGATCTGATCGCCGATCGACAGATGGATGTTCGTCGCCTGGGCGATGAACAGGGCGGCCAGCGTCATGTAGATGTTGGTGCCGTCGAGATTGAAGGAATAGCCGGTCGGGATGACCAGCCCGACCACCGAGCGTTTGGCGCCGGCCTTTTCCATCTTCTCCATCAGCGAGGGCAGGGCGGCTTCCGACGAGGACGTTCCCAACACCAGCAGCAGCTCTTCCTTGATGTAGCGGATCAGGGACAGGATCGAGAAGCCGTTGTAACGGCAGACGGCACCGAGCACGACGAACACGAACAGGAACGAGGTCGCGTAGAAGGTTCCGACCAGCATGGCGAGGTTGATGACCGAGCCGATGCCGTATTTGCCGATGGTGAAGGCCATGGCGCCGAACGCGCCGATAGGGGCGGCCTTCATCAGCACGCCGACCAGCTTGAACATCGGCGCCATCAGCGCCTGCAGGAAGTTGAGCACCGGCGTGCCCTTGTCGCCGACCAGCGCCAGCGCGATGCCGAACAGCACCGAGAAGAACAGCACCTGCAGGATGTCGCCGTCGGCGAAGGCGCCGACGATCGTGCCGGGGATGATGTTCATCAGGAAGCCGGTGACCGACTGGTCATGTGCCTTGGCGGCGTAAGTGTTGACGGTCGAGGCGTCGAGCGTCGCCGGGTCGATGTTGAAGCCGGCGCCCGGCTGCACGACATTGGCCATGACAAGGCCGATGATGAGCGCCAACGTGGAGAAGGTGAGGAAGTAGAGCATCGCCTTGCCGGCGACGCGGCCGACCTTCTGCAGGTCGCTCATGCCGGCGATGCCGGTTGCCACCGTCAGGAAGATGACCGGGGCGATGATCATCTTCACCAGCTTGATGAAGGCATCGCCGAGCGGTTTCATGCTCTCGCCGATCGACGGATAGTAATGGCCGAGCAGGATGCCGACGGTGATTGCCACCAGCACCTGGACGTAGAGCTGGGCATAGAGGGGCTTGCGCTGCGCGGCGGGCGCGGCGGATTGGTCTGCGATATGCATGGAACTCTCCCTGGCCGGATGGACGGAACCCGCCCTGCGTGACTTCTCCCATCGCGGCGTTCCGGTCGCCCGCCGCTGCAAGGACTTTTGCAAGCGCTGTGCCAGATGGCGGAAAGACCGGAATTCCCGGGTCTCAGCCGTTCCTGCCCTGCTTTCGACGGAGATTTGTGCGGATTTCCGCACAGCTCTTGTTTGCCCTGGCGGAATTTCGCATTAGACTGGGGCCAAGCCTTGCAGGGAAGGAGAGGGCCGACGCCGCGACAGCGCATCGATAGCGAAGCCCCAGGATTTGCCGGTCGCGACCTGTTGCGCGAAGCGGTAGCGCGCCTGCGCGGCGGCCGTTGGCTGCTTCTAGCAATCGCGCTCGCGGTGCTGGTCGGCGCGGTCGCCATTGCCGGGCGCATCGCCGAGGGGCAGGCCGCCGGCAACCTGCGCGCCGGGGCACTGGCCGCCTTGCCGCTGGCGGCGGGAACGCTGACCGGCGAAATCGAAAAGCAGCGTCTCGTGCCGCTGGTGCTGGCGCGCGACGATGCGGTGCGCGATGCGCTGCGCCGCGCCGGGAAGGTCGAGGAAACAGCTCTCGACGCCAAGCTGAAGGCCATCGCCGGCGATGCGTCGGCGTCGTTCTGGCCACCAGCCAGCCCGACTGGCGGTTCCATGCGCTGGCGCCGCTCTCCGCCGCGGACGCCGCCGCGGCGCATGACCAGCTTCAACTGTACGCCGCCTTCGAACCTCTGCCGATACGCCGTGGCGCCGGTGACGGCCTGACGACAATCGACGAAGCCGGAAAATCGCGCCGGTTCGTCGAGGTGGTGCAGGACTTGCCCGATGCCGTTCCCGGCTGGCGCCTGTGGCTGCTGACGCCCGCCGATGCCGCCCTGGCTGCCGCCGCCAACACGGCGCGCCTGACGACACTGCTCGGGCTGCTGCTGATGGGGCTGCTTGCCTACGTGCTCACGCGGCGCCGTCGCACACGCCGGCTGCGGCAGGAGGCACTGGCGCGCATGAATGCCGAACTCGAGAGCCGGGTCAGCACAAGGACGGCCGAATTGACGCGATCGAACACGGCCCTTGCCGGCGAAATCGTCGAGCGCGAAAACGCCGAGGCCAAGGTCCGCCGGCTGCGCGACGATCTCGCCCAGGCCAACCGGCTCTCCATCCTCGGCCAGATCGCCGCCGGCGTGGCGCACGAGATCAATCAGCCGGTCGCCGCGATCCGCACCTATGCCGAGAATGCCGGCCGCTTTCTCGACGCCGGCAAGACCGAACCGGCGAGCGGCAATCTGACCTCCATCGTGTCGATGACCGAACGCATCGGTGCCATCACCGGCACGCTGCGCAGCTTTGCCCGCAGGCCCGGCACTGCTGCAACCCCCTTGCCGGTGCGCGAGGCGATCGAGGGCGCGCTGTCGCTTCTGTCCGGCCGCATCCGCGATTCCGGCGTCACCATCGTCAAGCCGCGCGGCACCGCATCCCCACTGGTGATGGCAAGCCGCATCCGGCTGGAGCAGATCCTCGTCAACCTGTTGCAGAACGCCCTGGACGCCATGAAGGACCGGCCTGATCCCCGCATCGAGATCGACCTCGCCGAACGTGGCGACAGGGTGCTGATTTCAGTGCGCGACAATGGGCCCGGCCTCGGGCCGGAAGCCGCCGGCAATCTGTTCATGCCGTTCCAGACCACCAAGGAGAAGGGGCTTGGCCTGGTGATCTCGCAGGAGATCGCCCAGGAATTGGGCGGCACGCTGCGGCTCGACCCCGACACCGCCAGCGGCGCATCCTTCACCATCGACTTGAGGCGGATCGAATGACCCAGGGATCAGAGCTGGTGGCGCTCGTCGACGACGATGCCGACCTGCTTCATGCCACCACGCAACTGCTCGAACTTGCCGGCTTCACGGTAATCGCGCTCGACGCCGCCGAAGCGGCGCTTGGCGTCGTCGACAAGGATTTCGAGGGTGTGGTCGTCAGCGATATCCGCATGCCTGGCATGAACGGTCTGCAGCTCTTCGACCGCATCAAGGCTGTCGACGCCGACTTGCCGGTGATCCTGGTCACCGGGCATGGCGATGTCGATCTTGCGGTCGCCGCGCTCAAGGACGGCGTCTATGATTTCATCCCGAAACCCTATGCGGGGGAGCGCCTGGTCGAGGCGCTGAAACGGGCATCGGAGAAGCGGCGGCTGGTCATGGAAAACCGGCGACTGCGCGACGCCGCGGCACTTGCCGCCGACGGCATGCCGTTGATCGGCGAGGCGCCCGCCATGAGGCGTTTGCGCGAGACGTTGCGCCAGATCGCCGACATGGATGTCGACGTGCTGGTGGAAGGCGAGACCGGAACCGGCAAGGAAGTGGTGGCCGACCTCCTGCATCGGTGGGGCCGGCGTCGCGCAAAGCCCTTCGTCGCATTGAACTGCGGCGCTCTGCCCGAAACCGTCATCGAAAGCGAGCTGTTCGGCCACGAGGCCGGCGCGTTTACCGGGGCGCAGCGGCGGCGGATCGGCCGGATAGAGCACTCCAGCGGCGGCACGCTGTTTCTCGACGAGATCGAATCCATGCCACCGGCCCTGCAGGTCAAGCTCTTGCGGGTGCTGGAGACGCGCAGCCTCACCCCGCTCGGCTCGAACGAGACACGGCGCCTCGATCTCCGGGTCGTCGCGGCGACCAAGATCGACCTCGGCCGGCCCGACCAGCGTGGCGATTTCCGCGAGGATCTCTATTTCCGCCTCAACGTGGTGACGCTGCGCATTCCCCCGCTACGCGAGCGGCGCGGCGATATCGCGATGCTGTTCGGCCATTTCCTCGGCAAGGCGGTGGAACGGTTCGGCCGCCCTGTCGCCAGGGCGAATGCAGCCGTGAGCCATCATCTCCAGTCGCACGACTGGCCGGGCAATGTGCGCGAACTCGCGCATTTCGCCGATCGCGTCGCGCTCGGCCTTGGGCCTGAGGACGAAGCCAGGGCAGTCGATCGGCTGCCGGAGTCTGCCGCCGCGCTGCCCGAAAGGGTCGGGCAATACGAGGCGCAGCTCATCCGCGACGCGCTACGCGATCATGGCGGCGATGTACGCGGCGCCATCGACGCGCTCGGCGTGCCGCGCAAGACGTTCTACGACAAGCTCAAGCGCTACGGCATTGCCGCTTCCGACTTCCGCCCCTCTTGACGCTTCCAACTGCGCAATCCGGAAAGAGCCATGAACACGACACTCGAAACGACGGCAAATCCCCAGCCGGAAGAACTCGCCTTTCTCAGTGAACGGCTGACGGCGTTCAACGACGCCGATGTCGGCGCGTCCGAAAGGAAGGCGTTGGCCGTATTCGTGCGCGGCGAGGACGGCGCGGTGGTCGCCGGCATTTCGGGCTACACTGCCTGGGGCTGGCTCTACGTGCAGTGGCTGTGGGTCGACGAAAGGCTGCGCGGCCAGCACATGGCCGGCCAGATGCTGGACGCGGCCGAACGCGAAGCCGTGGCGCGCGGCTGCCAAAATGCCTGGATCGACACTTTCAATCCCAACGCCGCCAAGGTCTATCAGCGGCAGGGCTACCAACCCTTTGGGACGCTGGCCGATTTCCCTGTCGGCCGCAGCCGCATCTTCTTGCGGAAGACGCTGCCGACCGGTTGATCAGCCAGCCAGCTTTCCGCCGCGCATCGGCTGCGGTGCGCCGGTCGTGCTTGGAAAACTGATCGGCAGGCCGCGCAGCACGCGCACCGCGAGGAAGGCAAAGCACTCCGCCTCCACCGCGTCGCCACTCCAGCCGAGGCTTTCGGCCAGCACCACCTCGACGCCGGCGCGGCTGGCCAGCATGGCCATCATCGTCGGGTTGTGGCGGCCGCCGCCGCTGACCACCAGCTTCTTCGGCCGGCTTGGCAGAAGGTCGAGCGCCTTGCCGACAGCCGACGCGGTGAAGGCGGTAAGCAGGGCCGCTCCATCCTCGGCGCTCAGGCCATCGGCCATGGCCGCGCCGAAGTCGAAACGGTCGAGCGATTTCGGGTAGGCCTTGGTCAGATAGGGATGCTGCAACAGCTTGGCGAGCCGGGCTTCGTCGACCGTTCCCGCGCGGCCAAGCGCGCCGTCGCGGTCCATTTCGCCAAGCCCTTTCGACTTGATGAAGTCGTTGAGCGGCGCGTTGGCGGGGCCGGTATCGAAGGCGATGACATTGTCGGCGCCGTCCCACCAGGTGATGTTGGCGACGCCGCCGAGATTGAGCACGGCCACCTCGCCACTGGCGCCGGCGCTGCGCATCAGCGCGGTGTGATAGGCGGCGGCCAATGGCGCGCCTTGTCCGCCGGCGCGCATGTCGGCCGAACGGAAATCATAGGCAACCTTGGTGCCCAATATCGCATGCATCAGCTCGCCGTCACCAAGCTGGCGGGTCTGGCCGAGCCGCCCGACCTGCGGCGCGCGGTGCAGCACGGTCTGGCCGTGAAAGCCGATGACGCCGACATCAGCCATTGTCATGCCGTATCCTTCGACGAGTTCCTTCACTGCTGCCGACTGCGCACGCGTCAGAGCCTCTTCCGCCTTGCGAAAGATCGCCGGTTCGGGTCCGACAAAATTCCAGGCTCTGGCCGCTGTCAGCGTCTCCTCCAGCAAGGAGCGGATCGACGGGGGATAGGGCATCAGCCGGTAGGTGCCGAAATCCTCGATCCGCTCGCCATCGGTCTTGATCAGCGCCACGTCGATGTTGCCGTCAAGCACGGTGCCGGTCATCAGGCCGACGGCCCAGATTGGTTCCATGGTCTATCCCTAGCCCCTGTTGATGAGATCGCCGACCGCCTGCCGCAGCAGGACGATACCGCTGTCGAAATGACGTGTCGGATGGATGCGGTTGGTGAGCAAGGTCCACGCCTTGCCCTTGTCGAAGTCTATCCACAGTCCGGTGCCGGTAAAACCGGTATGGCCGATCGTTCCCTGACTGCATAACGCACCGCCGGACCAGCCTTCGTGAGGTCGCTCCCAGCCATGGGTTCGGGTGGCGGACAGGGGCGTGCGCATCAGCGCGATCGATTGTCCGGATGCGCCCGTTCCGTCCAGCAGTCGCTGGGCGAAATCGAGCACCGAAGCGGCCGTGCCGAACAGCCCGGCGTGCCCAGCACCTTGCAGCGCCGAGCAATTGTCGTCGTGGACCTCGCCGGACAGCACGCGGTGGCGCCAGGTGCAGTCCTCGGTCGCGGCGGCGGCATCGGGTTCCGTGGACCAGGCAAAACCCGGGCCGGGCTCCATGGCGCGGATGCTCTTGCCCGACAGCCGCTCCAGCGCAAAGCCGAGCAGGATGAAGCTGATGTCGGAATAGACGGGGTCGCGCGCCCGCCATTCCCGCTGCAGGATGAAGGCGCGCAGCAGTTCGGGGTCGCGTCCATAGGTGTAGATCGGTTCGACAGCCGGGAAGGGCGTCTGGTGGCCGAGGCACTGGCGGAAGGTCACTGTCCGCTCCCAGGCGTTCGCGTCATACTGGCGAAGGTCGGGGAGTACCGAGGTCAGCGGCGCGTCGAGATCGATGATGCCGTCCTGCGCCAGCGCCAGGATGCGTGGCGTGGTGAAGATCACCTTGGTCAGGGACGCCAGGTCGAACCAGGTGTTTTCCTGCATCGGCCGCGGCTCCGGCACGAGCTGCGCAGAGCCGATCGCGCGGACGATGCGGTCGCCATCACGGCTGACAATGCCGAGCACGCCGCCGGGGATGCGGCTGGCGGTTACTGCCGTTGCTAAGGGCGCGAATGCGCGGTCGAAGATCTGGGGGAGGCTACTCAATGCCAGCCTCCTTCGGAGAAGTAGCGCTCTACGGCGGCCCCCTCTGTCCTGCCGGACATCTCCCCCACGTGGGGGGAGATTGGCAGTTTTGGCGCCCCGCTCTTTTTACAACGTTGGAGATTGGCGAAAGCCGCGATGACATCCAATCTCCCCCCTTGTGGGGGAGATGTCCGGCAGGACAGAGGGGGGCGCTGTCCCGCCGACCTTGCATATCCCAAGGCCATCACGCCTCCACCCTCGCCATATGATCCCCGCCAAACCGCTCCCATTTCGCCGGCGCCGGTTCAAACCCTTGCGGCCTGACCAGCGACGGCACCTGGCGCGTGTCGATCTCGAAATGCTCGTGCCGCCGGTCGATGGTCGGAACGGCGGCGATCAGCTTCTTCGTGTAGGAATGCCTCGGCTTCGACAGCACGGATTGCGCGTCGCCGATCTCGACGATCTGGCCGGCATAGATGACGGCGATGCGGTGCGCGATCCGTTCGACCACCGCCATGTCGTGCGAGATGAACAGATAGGCCAGCCCAAACTCGCGCTGCAGGTCGACCAGCAGCTCCAGCACTTTGGCCTGCACCGAGACATCGAGCGCTGACACCGCTTCATCGAGAACGACGACGGACGGGTTGAGCATCAGCGCGCGGGCGATGCACAGCCTTTGCCGCTGGCCGCCGGAGAATTCATGCGGATAGCGCTCGAGGCTGTTCCTGGGCAGGCCGACGCGTTCGAGGAGGCTCGCCATCCTGGCCCGGGTTTCGGCATCCACCCGCCCGCCGGTGGCGATCACCGGTTCGGCCAGGATGCTTTCGATGGCCAGCCTCGGGTTGAGCGAAGCGTAGGGGTTCTGGAACACCATCTGCACGGGTTTGGCGCCGCGCTCCGGCGACGCCATTCGGCGGCCAACCGAGAAGCTGCCGCGCGTCGATCGCACCAGCCCGAGAACCGCCTTGGCGGTGGTGGATTTACCCGAGCCGCTTTCGCCGACGATGGCCAGCGTCTCGCCTTGCATCAGATCGAAATCGACACCGTCGACGGCATGCACCGCGCCGGTGGCACGGCTGAAGAAATTGCTCTTGAGCGGAAACCGCACCACGAGACCATCGATCGTCAACGCCGGTTGCGTGTTCGCACCCTTGTCGCGCTGCCCGTCCGCGCGTGTCGCCCGGCCGCTGGCGAAATGCGGCACGTCCTGCAGCAGATGCTGCGTGTAGGGATGCTGGGGGCTGTCGAGGATCTGGTTCAGCTCGCCCTGTTCGACGGCCTGGCCGTTCTGCATCACCATCACCTTGTCGGCGATGCCGGCGACTAGGCCGATATCGTGCGTGATGAAGATCATCGACATGCCGCTTTCGCGCTTGAGTTCGGCCAGCAGCGCCATGATCTGCGCCTGCACCGTCACATCGAGAGCCGTCGTCGGCTCGTCGGCGATCAGCACGCGCGGATTGCAGGCGAGCGCAATGGCGATCATCACCCGCTGCAGCATGCCGCCGGACAGCTGGTTGGGTGTGTATTTCAGCCGTCGCGCGGCATCGGGAATGCGCACGCGGTCGAGCGCGTCCCTGGCTGCCGCCGTGGCTTGCCGGCCTGTCAGCCCGCGATGCAGGCGGAACGATTCCTCGATCTGGGTGCCGATGGTCAGCACCGGGTTGAGCGATGTCATCGGCTCCTGGAAGATCATGCCGATCTCGGCGCCGCGAATGCCGGTGAGTTGCGCCTCGGTCGCGGCCGCCAACTCGAAGATGGTCCCATCGGCCCGCTTGAGCTTCATCGAACCGCCGGTGATGCGGCCGCCGCCGAAATCGACGAGCCGGTTGATCGACAGCGCGGTCACCGATTTGCCCGAGCCGCTTTCGCCGACAATGGCCAGCGTCTCGCCGTCGGCGATATCGAAACCGACGCCGCGCACCACTTCATTGGCCTTGGGATTGCGGCCGAAGCCGACGCGCAGATCCGAGACCGACAGCAGCGGGGTCATGCGAACGCTCTCCGCATCCTCGGGTCGAGGATGTCGCGCAAGGCGTCACCCAGCAGGTTGAAGCCGAGGATGCTGATCATGATCGCCAGACCTGGGAAGATCATCAGCCAGGGCGCCGTCTCCATCAAATTGCGGCTATCGCTCAGCATCAGGCCGAGCGAGGCGGCAGGCGGTTGAGTGCCCAGCCCGAGAAAACTCAAGCCGGCTTCCGTCAGCAGCGCCCAGGCCAGCGCCAGCGTCACCTGCACAGTCAGCGGCGCCACGAGGTTGAGCAGCAGGTGGCGCGTGACGATATAGCTCGCACTGCTGCCGAAGGTGCGCGCGGCGTCGACGAATTCGCGTGCCTTGAGCGACAGGGCTGGGCCGCGCACGACGCGGGTAAAGATCGGCGTGTAGACGATGCCGATGGCCACCACGCTGGTCCATGTGCCCGGCCCGGCGACGGTGACGATGAGCAGCGCCAGAAGGATCGCCGGGAAAGCCAGCAGCACGTCCATGATGCGCATCACGACGCCGTCCCAGCGGCGCCCGAGCCAGGCGGCGGCGAGCCCCAGGACCGTTCCGGCAAGGGACGCGAACGCCACCGAGAAGAAGGCGACCGTAAAGGACTGGCCGATGCCCGCCATCAGGCGGCTGGCGACATCGCGGCCGAACAGGTCGGTGCCCATCCAGTAGGCGGCGCTGGGCGCGTGCAGCCGGTCGATACGGTATTGCGTGATCGGATTGTGCGGCGTCAGCCCCAGCAGGCCAAGGATGGCGAGCAGCAGATAGACGCATACGATGATGCCGCCGATGCGGCCGCTTCCATGGCCGAAGATCGCGCGCAGGATGCGCATCACTGTTCCCCCAGCCGGATGCGAGGATCGAGCGCGACATAGGCGAGGTCGACCAGGAGATTGACGATCATGAAGTTGAAGGCGATGAACAGCACGCTTCCCTGCACCAGCGCATAGTCGCGCTGCAGGATGGCGTCGAGCACCATGCGTCCGAGGCCGGGCAGGGCGTAGATCTGCTCGACGATGACGGCGCCGCCCAAGAGATAGCCGAACTCGATGCCGCTCAGCGTCACCACCGGGATCAGCGCGTTGGGCAAAGCATGCCGCCAGATGACGCTGCGCGCCGAAGCGCCCTTGCTGCGGGCCGTGCGCACATAATCGTCGCTCAACACGTCGAGCATCGCCGAGCGCGCTATGCGGGTGACCGACGCCGCGAAGGCAAAGCCGAGCGTGATGGCTGGCAGGATCAGCTGGCTGAGGTTGCGCAATGGATCCTGCCAGAGCGGTGTGAACTCGCCCATCGCCGGCAGCACGCCGAAGCCGGCCGACAGCGTGTAGATGATCAGGAGCCCAAGCACGAAACTCGGCGTCGACTGGCCGATCATGGCGACGACGCGCACCCCGAGGTCGGACGGCTTTTCATTGTGCGTGGCGGCATAGATGCCCGCTGGCATGCCGACGGCAAGCGCGATGATCATCGACAGGAGGGCGAGCTCCAGCGTCAGCGGGAAGCGCTCGATGATGACGTCGAGAACGGGCCGGCCATAGGTGACGGAGATGCCGAAATTGCCGTGCAGGATGCCGCCGATCCAGCGCCAGTATTGAACGAACCAGGGTTGGTCGATGCCGAAATAGGCGGCGAGTGAATCGCGTTGTACCGGCGTCAGCAGGCCGGCCTCGGTGCCCAGCATCGCCGTGATCGAATCGCCGGGCACCATCCGGATCGCCACGAAGACCAGGATGGACACGCCAAGCAGGACGAGAGGAAACGTCGCCAGCCGTCGCAAGAGATAGTTCACGCCAGGAAGACCTCTCGTCCCGTTGCCGAATCCGGCGCTATTGGATCGTCACTTTGCTCAGGCTGAACAGCGTGCCGGTCGGCGTCGGCACGAAGCCGGCGATGTTTTTCTGCTGGGCCGTGTAGCTGTAGGAGGTGTAGAGCCAGATCCACGGCGACATCTCGGCGAGATGCTTCTCGAACGCGGCGAAGATCGCCTTGCGTTTGGCCGGGTCGGTCTCGGCGCGGCCCTGCTGCATCAGGCTGTCCAGCGTGTCGTCGATGTAGTTCGCCACCTTCTGCAGATTGCCGGCCTTGGTCCAGTAGCGGTTGTACATCGTATAGGGGTCGGCACGACCGCCGTTGAGCGCGATCGCCATGTCGAAATCGCCTTTCAGCCAGGCGTCGACATAGACGTTGAGCTCCATCATCTTGATGTCGAGCTTGACGCCGATTTCGGCGAGTTGCGACTGGATGACCTGGGCTTCCGCCGCCGCCGTCGGCGGCTCGCCGGTGGCGCCGATCACGGTCGCCGAAAAGCCGTCGGCAAAACCGGCCTCGGCCATCAGCTTCTTGGCCTTTTCAACATCGCGCTTGTAGCAGAACAACTGGCTCGGATCGGTGGCGAACGCCGGGATGGTCAGTGGCCCGGTGACCTTGCCTTCGCCCAGCGCAGCAGTGTCCAGCACCTCCTGCCGGTCGATGGCGCAGGAGATCGCCTGGCGCACCTTGAGCTCGGTCATCGGCTTGCGCGACGGGTTGAGCTGCAGCACGTTGTAGGCAAGCACGGGCACGCGGTTGAGCTGCAGGGTGGCTTCCTTCGGCACGAGCGTGGCGACCAGCGGGTCGTTGAGCAGGGCGAAATCGATCTGTTTGGTGCGCATGGCCGCGAGGATCGCCGCCTCGTCCGGCAGCACGCTGATCTCGATGCCATCGACGCCGGTCGCGCCGCCGGCCCAGTCCTTGTTGGCGCTCAAGACCTCCTTGGCGTTGGGGTCCCACTTGTCGAGCTTGAACGGGCCGGAACCGACCGCTTTGGTGCCGATCGAGCCTGCCTTGATTTCAGCCGCCGGAACGATGGCCGCGTTGACGTCGCTCATCGCCGTCAGGATCGGCGCGTCGGGCTGCGAGAGGTGGAATACGACGGTGCCTGCATCCGGCGTGTCGATGCTGGCGATCGACAGAAAATTGGCGCGGGCGGCGGCACCCGTCTTCTCGTCGAGGATGCGCTCGAACGACACCTTGACGTCGGCGGAGGTCACCGCCGTGCCGTCCTGGAATTTCGCCTTGGGATCGAGCTTGAAGGTCAGCTCCTTGCCGTCTTTCGAAAACTCCCAGGAGGTGGCGACGGCAGGGATGATCTGCAGGCTGGCGTCGAGCCGCACCAGGGGCTCGTAGATGAGCTCCAAAAGCCGCAGCGAGGAAAATGCCGTCTGCTTGTGCGGATCAAGCCCGGTGGCGTCTTGCGACCAGGCCATGTGCAATGTCGCCGCCTGCGCCGAAACCGAGGCGATGCCGAGCATAGCGGCAAGGGTGATGCCCGACAGCAGTGTTCTTGTGAGGTGCCTTACCATTTTCGTCTCCCATTATGACTTGACTTGATGCCTTGCAGTTTCTGTCGACCGCTTCCAAGGTACACGTGCTTTGGAGTATCGGCCCAGTCTATGCGGCTTCACCCCGTCTTGTCTAAAGCGGCTTCAGCCGTCATGTCCCATCTGCTTCAGGCCGCTTCGTCGCTGATGGCCTTTCGCAGGAACCCTCCGGCTTTGACCAGCGCGGCCCGCGCCGCCTCGACATCGAGGCCGGTGATGGTCACCAGGATCGCCAGCTTGACGTCATTGCCGGTCCGCTCGAGCGCCTGTCGCGCCTGCGGCGCGGTGCAGCCGGTCGTCTGCATGACGATCCTGACCGCGCGGGCGACCAGCTTCCGGTTCGACGGGTTCAGGTCGACCATCAGATTCTGGTAGCTCTTGCCGATGCGGATCATCGAAGCCGTGGTCAGCATGTTGAGCACCAGCTTCTGCGCGGTTCCCGATTTCAGCCGCGTCGAGCCGGTGAGCACTTCGGGGCCGACGACGGGCGAGATGGCGATGTCGGCGATGCCTGCAATGGTCGATGCCGGATTGCAGGACAGCGCGACGGTCGTCGCGCCGATCTGCCTGGCATAGGTCAGCCCGCCGATCACATAGGGCGTACGCCCGCTGACCGCGATACCTACCACGACGTCGTCAGCGGTGAGCGTGATCTCCTGCAAGGCCTTGGCGCCCATCTTCGGGTCATCCTCGGCGCCTTCGAGCGAGCGCACCAGCGCGTCTAATCCGCCGGCGATCAGGCCGACCACCATGCCTTCGGGCACACCGAAGGTGGGCGGACATTCCGAAGCGTCGAGCACGCCAAGCCGGCCGCTGGTGCCGGCGCCGATATAGACGAGCCGCGCGCCTTTCTGGAAGGCGAGCACGATCTGGTCCACCGCGGCGGCGATTTGCGGCAGGACCTTTTCGACGGCCGCCGGGACAAGCCTGTCCTCGTCATTGATCCTGCGCAGCACGTCGATGGTCGGCAGCAGGTCGATGTCGACGGTCCTTGGGTTCCGGCCCTCGGAAACCAGCCGGTCCAGTTCGGACATCAACCCTTGCTCGGTCATCCCAGTGCTCTCAAAAATCATACTGCACGGCGCGCCCGGCATGGCTCGACGGGCAACCAGTGCAGACGGACCTTGGGTCCGTCACCGCAGTTTTTCTTTGTTAACTTTTTAGAATTTGATATTCGCATCGTCAACAGAGATTTGGAATATTTTATTCCTACTCTTACCAGCTATCCCTTGTAGACCGACCTCTTCGCAAGAATGATCGCTCCGGCCACGGCATCGCCGTCGGCCGGCTTCAGGCGACGCCGGACATCGGGGGAAAGCCAGGGCTCGAGCGGGCTGGCGAGACCGCCCAGCAAGGTCACGCGCGGCGCGCCTTTTTCGAACAGCACCCGAACCAGCGTGTCGATCTGCTCTGCCGCGATTTGCACGATGCGGCGTCCGACGGGGTCGCCCTGGTCGGCATGGCGCATCACCATGGGTGCAAGCGCGGCATAGTCCGTGGCGCTGGCGCGGTCCATCCAGGCAACGGCCTCCATGGGGTCGCCCGCGAAGCGCTGCATGACCTCCGCCAGCAGCGCCGTCCGTTCGTGCCGGCCGTCATGGGCGCGCAGCGCCAGCTGCACGGCTTTCAGTCCAAGGTCGGCGCCGCTGCCCTCGTCGGAGATCGGAAATCCATAGCCGCCGGCGCGCAGGTCGCGGCCCTCGACAAAGCCAAGGCCGATCGAGCCGGTCCCGGCAATGACGATGGCGCCGTCCTGACCCGAATGGGCGCCGAGGCAGGCGCCGACGCCGTCGCTGACGAAGTCGATGCTGGCAAAGGGGTGCGCTATTGCCCGTAACGCCTCCAGCGCGCCTTTGCGGCCGATGCCGGCAAGACCGATTCCGGCATGGATCCGGGCGGTCTCGGCCGGCGCGAAACCTGCTTCCTCGATCGCCGCGCCGAAGGCTTTCGCAATGGAGGCCCAGGCTGCCTCGATGCCGAGCCGCGTCGTCGCCGGGCCCGATAGGCCTTGTCCCAGCACCGCGCCTTGCGCGTCCTCGAGGCGGGCGCGGCAACCGGTGCCGCCGCCATCGACGCCGAGAAAATAATCCGCGTCGGTATTCATGCGCCCAGCCGCTCGATGTCGGCGCCGCAAAGGCGCAGCTTGCGGTCCAGTTGCTCATAGCCGCGGTCGAGGTGATAGACGCGGTTGATGATGGTCTCGCCTTCGCTGACCAGCGCCGCCAGCACCAGCGACACCGAAGCGCGCAGGTCGGTGGCCATCACTTGCGCGCCATGCAGCTTCTCGCCGCCGCGTACCAGGGCCATGGTGCCTTGCAGCTTGATGTTGGCGCCGAGCCGCATCAGTTCGGGCACGTGCATGAAGCGGTTCTCGAAGATGGTTTCGCGCAGCAGCGAGGCGCCCTGCGCGCAGCACATCAGCGCCATGAACTGCGCCTGCAGGTCGGTCGGAAAGCCCGGATAGGGTTCCGTGGTGAGGTCGGCTGCCTTGAGCGGCCGGTCGCGTGACACGATGAGGCCACGGTCGCCCGGCCAGACGCTGACGCCGGTCGCCTCCAACAGTTGCACCACCGAGGCCATGTGTTCGAGCCGGGCGTGCGTCAGTTCGAGCTGGCCGCCGGTGATCGCGGCCGCGATGGCATAGGTGCCGGCCTCGATGCGGTCGGGGATGATGTCGTGCCTGGCGGCGTGCCAGTTGGTGTCGCCCGCGATCAGGATGCGATGCGTGCCGGCGCCCTCGATGCGCGCACCCATGGCGTTGAGGCAAGCGGCGAGATCGGCCACCTCCGGTTCGCGCGCCGCGTTGAGGATCTCGGTTTCGCCCTTGGCCGTGGTCGCCGCCATCATGGCGGTTTCCGTCGCCCCGACCGATGGTGAGGGGAGCACGATGCGCGTGCCGGTCAATCCGTTCGGCACTGAAGCGACGATCAGGCCGTTCTCGATGGCGATCCTGGCGCCGAGCGCGGCGAGTGCGGCGACATGCATGTCGACCGGGCGCGCGCCGATCGCGCAACCGCCCGGCAGCGAAACCCGGGCGTGGCCGAACCGCGCCAGCAACGGCGCCAGGACCAGCACTGTCGCCCGCATCTTCCGCACCGTGTCGTAGGACGTTTCCTTGGAAACGGCGGCACTTGTGTCGATGGTCGCGGCATGGGCGGACCTTGTCACTTCGGCACCGTGAAGCCTTGCCACGCCGAGCATGTTTTCGACGTCGGTCACATCGGGCAGGTTGGTCAGTTCGAGCGGGTAGGGGCTGAGCAGTGCGGCCGCGATCTGCGGCAAGGCGGCATTCTTGGCGCCCGATATGGTGACCGCGCCTTGCAGTCTCTGTCCGCCGACGATCCGCAATCTGTCCATGGCTGATACCTTGACGATGAGGCTCACACCGGCAACCTGCCTGGGAAAGCTGCTCCAAATCCCGAGCGGTGACCCGGGTCAGGTTTGAGAATTAATTCTGCGTTCTTGGCTGTCAATCGAAATTGGAATAATTTATTCCTCGTCTGGCAAGTCTGAACAGCGAGGGATTCCGTGTCCGTCTTAAGCAGGATCAATGCCAAGCTCGACGGCATGGCGCCCAGCGATCGCGAGATCGGCCGTTATATCGTCGACAATCCCGACCAGATGCTGCGGCTGTCGACGGCCGCACTCGCGGCCGAGATCGGCCGCAGCCAGTCGAGCGTCGTCAAGTTCAGCCAGAAACTCGGCTATGCCAGCTATCAGGAACTCAAGCTCGCTGTCAGCGAGGCCAAGGCGCAGGATTGGCAGGTGCCGGCCGGTGTCATCCACGGCTCGATCGAGGTCGGCGATGGCTTTCCGGTCATCCTGAAGAAGCTGATCGGCAGCAAGCTGCTGTCGATGCAGCGGACCGTCGCCGCCAACAGCGAGCGCATCATCTCCAGGACGCTTGAGCTGCTGGATGGCGCGCGGCGCATCCATCTGGTCGGCGTCGGCGCCTCTTCGCTGGTGGCGCGCGATTTCTCCTACAAGCTGATGAAGCTCGGCCGCAATGTGCTGCATGACAGCGACAGCCACATCCAGATGGCCAACGCCTCGACGCTCGGGCCTGGCGATGTGCTGTTCGCGCTCTCCTATTCCGGCGCCAGCATCGAAACCTTGCGCATCGCCGAGCTTGCAGCCAAGCGCGGCACGTCGGTGATCGCCGTCACCGGCCTGCACGACAATCCGCTGAGCCGCGTCGCCGACATCCGCCTCTACACCATCGCCGACGAGGAACGCGCGCGCTCCTCCTCCATCACCGCGCGCGACGCGCAGCTGACGCTGACCGATCTTCTGTTCATAATGCTGGTGCAGAAACAGCCGGACGCCAACGACTATGTCCACAACAGCGAGGCGGCGGTCACGGTGCTGAAGGCCGAGCGGTCGTCGTAAAGGCCTCAGACGCTTTCGAGATAGGTCTCGATCTCGAAATCGCTGACGTTGAGGGCGAACGTGTTCAATTCCTGGCGTTTGCAGGCGACGAAGGAGTCGCGCAGGATCGCCGGGAAGATCTCCGCCACATGCGTCCCGCCTTCGAAGGTCGCGATCGCCGACGCCCAGTCCGGCGGCAACTTGGCAGGCACAACGCCTTGGCCGTCATTGCCGGCCGGGTCGCCCGGCGACATCTGCTTCTCGATGCCGATCAGTGCTGCGCCCAGTATGGCGGCAAGCACGAGATAGGGGTTGGCGTCCGCGCCCGAGACGCGATGCTCGATGCGGCGCGCCCCGGTCGGGCCGCCGGGAATGCGGATTGCGACCATCCGGTTCTCGTAACCCCAGGCGACCGCGGTCGGTGCGTAGGATCGCGGGCGCAGCCTGCGGTAGGAATTGAAATGCGGCGCGAACACCAGCGTGCTCTCGGCCATCGCAGCCAGCAGCCCGCCGACCGCGTGGCGCATGGTGTCCGAGCCCTGGTCCGTGCCATCGTCGAATACGTTGCGCCCTTCGTCGTCGACCAGGCTGAAATGGACGTGAAACCCGTTGCCGGCGCGGTCGCCATAGGGCTTGGCCATGAAGCAGGCGGCAAAGCCGTGCTTGCGGGCAATGCCCTTCACCGTGCGCTTGAACAACACCGCATCGTCGGCCGCTCGCAAAGCGTCGGCGACATGGTTCAGGTTGATCTCGAACTGGCCGACGCCGTTTTCGGCGATCGCCGTGTCGACGGGAATGCCTTGCGCGCGGCAGGCTTCGTAGATGTCGTGGATGAAGGCTTCGAAATCGTCGATCTCGTCGATCGACAGCGCCGCGTCGGAATCGAGACGCCGCCCGGTGACTGGCGAGACCGGTCCGACCGGCCGCTGCGATTGCGGATCAACCAGGTAGAATTCGAGTTCGGTCGCCGCGACCGGAGCGAGGCCGAGCGCCTGGTAGCGATCGAGGATGCGGGCCAGCGCCCGCCGGGGATCGCCGAGATAGGGCGCGCCGCTCTCGTCGGCGAGCCAGAGCGGGACGAGCGCCGTCGGATGCGCCGTCCATTCCACCGGCAGAATGCCGCGTCCCGTCCATTGGCAAAGGCCATCGGCATCGCCGGTCGAGAAGACCAGGCTGTTGCCTTCGATGTCCTCACCCCAGACATCGAGCCCGATCAGCGAATAGGGCATGCGCAACTTGCCTTCCAGCGCCTTGCGCGCTTGCTCGACCGGGATGCGCTTTCCCCGCATGATGCCGTTGAGGTCGCACACCGCGGCCCTCAGGCTCTGGATGTCGCTTCGGGTTTCAAGCCAATTCAAAACGTCCGCAATTGCATCGCTCAATTTCCGTTACCTCTGGTTCCCTGCGGTGCCGCGCCTGAGGCGGCCACCCTATTTCACGACAAGACAGCTGATGAGTTCATGAAGGTATCTCCGACGTCAGTCGAAAGAGTTTCCTTCATTTTTTCAAATCATTAGCTGGGATGTCGGGAGGCATTTCAGGAACCAATTGCGCGATTTGCGATCGCAACATAGCGACAAGGCAAGGGAAAGCCAAGGGGCATCTGGTGACGTGTCCAGGAGACACCGGTCTAGCTCCTCGCTTCCGGGAACTTGCCCTGCCGCAGGATGTGGGCCGCGCCCTCGTCGATGTCGCGAACGATGGCCGCCCGCGCCCGCGCGCCGTCTTGTGCCTCGATCGCCGCGACGACTTCCTCGTGATAGTCGATGTCCAGAATGGAGGAGAGGTCGTCCTCGAACCCCGTGGCGAGATTTCTGAGAAACGGGCCGACCTGCATCCACACCGTTTCGATCAGGAAGATCATCTGCTCATTGCCGCAATGGCGATAGATCGAGAATTTGAAGTCGTGGTTCTTCCTGAGATAGTCGCTGATATCGCCCTTGCGGGCCGCCAGGGTCAATTCGGTGCAATGGCGTCGGATCGCCCGCAGATTGTTGCCGTTGATCAGTTTCGTTGCAAGCTCGGTCGCCGGGCCTTCGAGCAGCGTGCGCACGGCGGTCAGTTGCGAAAACCGCTCGGCCGAGATCACCGGCACCTCGACACTGCCGTTCGGCATCGGGCTCAGCGCCCGCAATGCCTGCAGCCGCATGAAGGCACTGCGCACCGGCATGTCGCTGGTGCCGAGTTCCTTGGCGAGTTTGCGCGAGGTCAGCTTCTGGCCAGGCAGGAATTGGCCGGACATTAGGGCTCGCACGAGCTCCAGATAGACCTTCTCGTGCAAGGGCACGGTGTCGACGGCGGTCAAACCGAAATGTGTTCTGTCGGCCATTGGCGAGGGCGCTACTTTATCTGTTCTGAAAATGACCTGACGACATCGGCCGCGGACAAACCTTGAGCCGGGTATGGCGGGAACACCCAAGCCGCCGATTGATCAGGCATGATAGACGCTTCGATCGTTGCGCGGCAAGCGAACTGCTGGAACCGGCGCGGTGCCGCGGGTGCCACCTTTCCGGGGCTATCGATCCGGGGCCTTCCGGTTCTTTGTCGCCGCCAGACGCGTCAGCAAGTTCTTGGTGATCCGGCCGACGTCGTTCATGGCGTCGCCCGCCGGCAAGGCGCCGCACCAGGCGACCGAACTCGCGCAGAAGATCAGGCCGTCCGAAGGCAGATGGCGCAGCGTCATCTCCGCGCAGCGGCGCCCGTCGCGCTCGCTGTCACCTCCCTCGTACCAACGGGTCGCGTCTTGGACGAAGCTGTCCGGGAAACCGGTCGCGCGCGCAATGACGATGGTGTCGGGGGATGTGCCCAGATGCGGGTCGGTGGCATCGACCTCGTAGCCGGCAGCCCCACCAAGCACGATGCCCTCGTCGCCAAAGGTCTCGCTGGCGACGCCGTCGAACAACCATGCCGCGGAAGGGTGGCGGCTTTCCGGTGTGCGCGTGAAGGGTCGTGCGCCTTCGAAACCCATCAGCGAGATGGCGACGCCGGTCAGCGAGAACTCGCCGCGCCCGCTGGCGCGCAGGTAGCCTCCCGGCTGGTTGGTGATCGACAGCGACTGTTCGGCGATGGGACCGTCCCAGGTCCGGCCCGCCTCGAGCGGCGAGCGGCGCAGTTCCATCAGATCGTCTTGGAACGCCACCTTGCCGGCAAAACCATTGCCGCCGAGATAGGCGATGCTGCCGCCCGCCGCCGCGAACTGGCGCAAGGCATGTTCCATCTCGACCGACATGTATTCGGGATGGCTGCCGGTGATGACCGCGTGATAGTCCCGCAGGCCGGCTACGCCCCGTTCATGCAGGTCGCGGTCTGTGATGAGATCGAAGGCAATGCCGTTGCTGTGGCAGAAGCGCAGAAAGTGCAGGTCGACCGGTAGGTTGTGCGGACAGCCGCACAGCGGGTAATTGTAGTCGTCGCGCAGCGTCGCCTTCGGCTTCCTGGTGGAACAGATCGACACGCCGCTGAGGTCGCTGTGGTAGTCGTAGAGAGACTTCAGGTTGTTGTCGATCGCCAAGCGATGGCCGCGATCCTCGCACATCCATTCGTAGAGATGCGCCGGCAGGAATTCATCCGCGTAGGCAAGGTAGGTGGCCGTAGGCACCAGGAACAACAGTGGCGTGCGGCGTACCGACGAAGTGATGAAGAAGACGATACGCTCCGCCCCTTCGTCCTGGCCGACCTCGAAGGCATAGACGCCGGCCGGCGCTTCGGCGGGGATTTGCAGCTGGTAGGACGCGGGCCACTGCAACGCGCCCATGTCGTCGTCGTGGCAATGCACGGCGTCGTAGTGCGACGGCACCAGGCGGGGGTCGAAACTCGACCCGTCCCAGCGGCGCGAGGTCATGCAGAAGGCGGGCTGGTTGATCGTTTCCAGGAAGAGGACGCGATCGGTGCCTGTCGAGGCGAGCGGGCCGCTCGGCAGCAGGGTCGGAAACGTCCACGCGATACGACCAGCCGCGGTTTGCAGGGAGATCGCAGAGAATTTCGCATTGAGCGACCTGACATCGTTTGCCGTGCTGGTGCCGAAGACCATGTCACCGGGCAGCGGGCGCCATGGCAGGTCGAATCGATGATCCAGGTGAAACGGCGACAGGAGATCGTCCGAATCGACCCGCAGCACGGTCGCGCCGTCGTTCGACGAAATCTCGAGCTTGAGCCAGATGTTTGCCGGCAAGGCCACGCCGCTATCGAGCGGCTTGCCGCGGTCGCCTGACATCAGCCGCCCGTCCTGCAGGCCGAGGCGCAGGTTTCCGCTCTCGAACAGCACGCGGGCGCCATCATTGCGGGTCAAGTACACTTCGAAGGCGACGCCTTCGATCTCGGTGGCCTTGGCCAGTTCGGTCGCCGCGATCTTCAGGAAGGATCCATGATCGAAGTCCCGATGCGACACGGCATTTCCTGTCGACTCGACGCGCCAGCCCATCGGCTCGGCCGCGGGCGTGTCGAGCCGCACGACGTGCACGTCGCGTACCTGCCGCGCTGACGAGACATGAAGGGCGACCGGTGTTCCGGCCGCTGTATGCCAGGGAACGGTATAGCCCGAGACGGCCATGGCGCCGTGATTGACGGGGCGTTTCATCGCCGCAAACGTCCGCGCTGCGATCCCCGCGGTCGCAATCTCATGGATGACAAACTGGACAATTCTCTCATACCCTTGGATTCTGGAGGGGATATACCCTCGAGCTTTGATTGGTGACGAAGTCCGCGGAGATCTCGCCTTGGCCATTGAGACGATCGGCCAAGGCGGGTTCGACCCAGCCATCGCCAGGCACTCCGCGTGGTGCCTGATCTACGGCGACACTATCGCGATCGTCCGAAACCGGACAGTCGTTCTCGTAGCTCGACCTCTTCATCACAAATCTTGACCTTCCCGCACTTGCACGTCCGCTCGCTCTCTGGCTTTTTGGGGTACCCATCCGAACGGACTGATTCGCGTCATGCCGCTCGATTGCAATGTCTTGCAGGCGGTCTGCTTGTGGGTCGTGAAGCACACGCAGTTGGCGAAGGAGAAGCAGGCATGGCCGAGTTCAAGAAGCCGGAAATCTCCGAGATGAGACCCAAGATCACCGTGATCGGTGTCGGCGGCGGCGGCGGCAACGCGATCAACAACATGATCGTGGAACAGCTTCAGGGAACCGAGTTCATTGCCGCCAACACCGATGCCCAGGCGCTGACCATGTCGAAGGCGACGCGGCTGATCCAGCTTGGCGCACACGTCACGGAAGGCCTCGGCGCCGGCTCGCTGCCCGAGATCGGCCGTGCCGCTGCAGAGGAATCGCTCGACGAGATCATGGATCATCTGGCCGGCACGCATATGTGTTTCGTCACCGCCGGCATGGGCGGCGGCACCGGCACCGGTGCGGCTCCGATCATCGCCCAGGCGGCGCGAAAGGCCGGCATCCTGACGGTCGGCGTCGTCACCAAGCCGTTCACCTTCGAGGGCAGGCGCCGCATGCAGATGGCCGAAGAGGGCATCGAGCGGCTGCGCGAGGCTGCCGACACGGTCATCGTGATCCCCAACCAGAACCTGTTCCGGATCGCCGATGCCAAAACCACCTTCGCCGATGCCTTCGTCATCGCCGACCGGGTGCTTTATTCCGGCGTCAGCTGCATCACCGACCTCATCGTCAAGGAAGGCCTGATCAATCTCGACTTCGCCGACGTCAAATCGGTGATGCGCGGCATGGGCCGCGCCATGATGGGAACCGGCGAGGCCTCGGGCGACGGCCGGGCGATGAAGGCGGCGGAAGCCGCGATCGCCAACCCGCTGCTCGACGAAATGTCCATGAAGGGCGCCAAGGGCGTCCTGGTGTCGATCTCGGGCGGCAGGGACATGACCCTGTTCGAGGTCGACGAGGCTGCCACGCGCATCCGCGAGGAAGTCTACGAGGATGCCGACATCATCGTCGGCGCCATCTTCGACAAGAGCATGGAAGGCCGCTTCAGGGTCTCGGTGGTGGCGACCGGCCTCGATCGTTCGCTCGCCGAGGGCGACGCCGATGCCGGCATCGCGCGGGATCATTCCCTACCTTCCGCCGCACGGACCTTGCAGTAAGGGCTGCTCCATTCAAATCGGCTGGCATCGGTCAGGACGCTTTCTCGCCGACTAGATCAAATCGCTCGATCTCACATTCGCGGGCGACCAGCGCCAGGATTTCCGTTGAAGGTTCGGTCGCATCGGGCTGTCTCCATTCGAGATTGAACGAGTAGACGAAGCGGTCGCGGCTGAAATCGTGCTCCATCGTGGCAAGGCGTGCGTCATAGCCGAGCGGCCGCACCATCTCTTGAAGGTCGGGCGGTGAACTTTTCGCCCAGGAAACCGACAGGATCGCATGGTGGTCGCGCGGGATCTTGAGATCGACCCATTTCAATACCTGAAGCGTCAGCAGCGTCAGCACGGTTGCAATTCCCGCAAGACCGAACTGGCCGCCGCCAAACGCAAGTCCGATCATCGTCATGATCCACATGGTGGCCGCGGTGGTGACACCGGTCACGAGGTCGCCGCGCCGAAGGATGGCACCGCCGCCGATGAAGCCCACGCCGGTCAGCACGCCAAGCGGGAGGCGCAGCACGTCCATGCGGGAGAAGAAATCCATTCCCTTGCCTGTCGTATCAAGCAGCAAGTTGGCCTGGATCATCGCAACCGCGGCCGCAAGGCCGACGAGGATGGTCGTCCGAAGCCCGGCGGTGTGGCCACGCGCTTCTCTGTTCAGGCCAATGAGAAAACCTGCCAGCACCACAAACAGCAGCCGTGCGACAAGATCGGGCCATGTCGGATGAAGCGGCATATCGCAGCAAAGCGGCTCGAACATTGTCCTGTCAGGCGGCGCCACTGCTCCGCCTCTCCACCTTCCCCCCGGGTTTTTGGCACCGCTCGGCGCCGGCGGCCGGCCGGCGCGCCGCGACCTCGATGTAAGAACCTCTTTGCCCTCCTGAAGTTCCGGCCGAACCGCGGCGCGGCCGGCCGGCCAACCGCCATGCGATTTTGAAAGGTGGCGCTTGACTTCGGTCAATCCATGTGAAAAATTTTGCATCAACTGATAAAAATATCACCGGGACGGAAACGTGGTTGGTTTTGGAAACGGCCTTTTGCGCGACGATGATGCCAGCATGGCGGCGCGGGCTGCGTGGCTTCATTACGCTGGTGGCCTGACCCAGTCCGAGGTCGCCAAGCGGCTCGGGCTGACCAGCCTCAAGGCCCACCGCCTCATCACCAAGGCCAACCAGGAAGGGCTGGTGAAGGTCTATATCGACGGCGAAGTGTCGGAATGCGTCGAACTCGAGGACGAATTGTCCCGCCGCTACGGCCTCGACTATTGCGAGGTGGTCCCGGATTTCGATTCCGAGGACCTGCCGCTCAAGGCGCTCGGCATTGCCGGAGCGCAGTTCCTCAAGCGCGAGATCGAACGCGGCGAGCAGGCGCTGATCGGTGTCGGCCATGGCCGCACGCTCGCGGCTTGCGTGGAATATCTGCCGCGCACGACCACCGACCGGATCCGTTTCGTTTCGTTGCTCGGCGGCCTGACGCGGAAATTCTCGGCCAACCCGCATGACGTCATCCACCGTCTCGCCGAACGCACCGGCGCCGAAGCCTATGTGATGCCGGTGCCGATGTTCGCCAACACGGCGGAGGACCGCATCGTGCTGCTGGGCCAGAAGGGCGTTAGCGAGGTCTTCGATCTCGCCAGATCCGCCGACCTGCTTTTCGCCGGCATCGGTACCGCCGAACGCGAGGCTTCGCTGGTCGCCACCGGCATGATCGAGAAGGGTGAGATGGAGGAGATCCGCCGCAATGGCGGCGTCGGCGAATTGCTCGGCCATTTCTTCGACGAGGCCGGCAAGGCGGTGGCGACGACCGTTTCCAACCGGGCGCTGGCGCTGGCGCGCGAGGACATCGCCAGCCGTAGGATCGTCGCCGTCGCCGGCGGCAGGATCAAGGTTCGCGCCATCAAGTCGGTGCTGGAGGGGCGCTATCTCAAGGGCCTGATAACAGACGAGCGGACGGCGCGATCGCTCGTGGAAGAGACGCCGGTCGGGTAGCCGGCAACGGTTCAGTTGAAACTACCCTGTGGAGGAGAAGACGAAATGCATGAGAAAGAGAAAGACCTCATAGAGGCCTTCCTGCGCGGACAAGTCGACCGTCGCGGACTGATCAAGGGCCTGGGAGCCATGGGCCTGGCCGCCGGCACCGCCGGCACGCTGCTCAACCTGGGCCAGACCCGCGCGCTCGCCGCCGACTTCGACTGGCAGGCGCATAAGGGCAAGACCATCAAGCTCCTGCTCAACAAGCATCCCTATGCCGATGCGATGATCGCCGACCTGGAGAACTTCAAGAAGCTGACCGGCATGAACGTCGTCTATGACGTCTTCCCCGAAGACGTCTATTTCGACAAGGTGACCGCGGCCCTGTCGGCGAGCTCGCCCGAATACGACGCCTTCATGACCGGCGCCTACATGACCTGGACCTATGGCCCAGCCGGCTGGATCACCGACCTCAACGAATGGATCAAGGATCCGGCCAAGACCAACCCGAACTATGCCTGGGACGATTTTCTCCCAGGCGTGAAGTCGTCCTGCGCCTGGAACGGCAAGCCGGGTGGCGCTCTGGGTTCGGAAGACGCCAAGCAGTGGTGCATTCCGTGGGCCTTCGAGCAGAACAACATCACCTACAACAAGGGCATGTTCGACAAGGCCGGCGTCGGCGTCCCCGGCAATCTGGACGAGATGATCTCGACGGCGGCCAAGCTGCAGAAGGATATCGGCAGCGGCGTCTACGGCATCGGCGTGCGCGGCTCGCGCTCCTGGGCGACCATCCATCCGGGCTTCCTGTCTGCCTACTCGAACTTCAACGAGAAGGATCTGACTGTTTCCGCCGATGGCAAGCTCGCGGCGGCGATGAACACCGCCGGCTCAAAAGCCTTCCATGCCAAATGGGTGCAGATGATCCAGGAGAGCGGCCCCAAGGACTGGTCGACCTACACCTGGTACCAGGTCGGTACCGATCTCGGCGCCGGCGCCTCGGCGATGATCTTCGACGCCGACTGCCTCGGCTACTTCATGAATGGCGGCGACAACAAGATGGCCGGCAAGCTCGCCTATGCCGCCTTCACCGCCAACCCGGAAGCCAAGGCTTCGACGCCCAATATCTGGATCTGGTCGCTGGCGATGTCCAACTTCTCCAAGGACAAGGACGCGACCTGGTACTTCCTGCAATGGGCCTCGGGACCGGAGCACGGGCTGTTCGGCGCCACCAAGATGGACTTCGTCGATCCGGTCCGCCAGTCGGTGTGGAAGGACGAGATGTTCCGCGAGAAGCTGAACAAGAGCTATCCCGGCTATGTCGAGATGTTCGACGCTTCGGCGGCCGGCGCGTCGATCAAGTTCACGGCGCAGCCGCTGTTCTTCGACCTCACCACCGAATGGGCGGCGACGCTGCAGAAGATGGTGGCCAAGGAAGTGCCGGTAGACGAGGGCCTCGACAAGCTCGCCGAGAGCATCAACGGCCAGCTCAAGGAAGCCGGTCTCGGTTAAGTCGCAAGGACGCCGGCCTGCTTGGCGGGTCGGCCCTGGTTACACCTTTTCACGTTTGCGACGCGGTGCCGAAAGGTGACCGCCATTTCGCCCGACCGGCCGCCTTGCTCCCTTGGGCGGCCGGCAGGGCGAGGCAACAACGGAGCAGCTCGATGACTGCGGTGGTATCGCAAAGGCCCAGGCCATCCGGCTTCAGGATCAGCAAGCGGGTGCTGCCCTATGTGCTCAGCCTGCCGGCCTTGCTGGTCTGCATCGGCATCCTGATCCCGTTCCTGACCTCGGTGGTCTATTCCTTCCAGCGCTACCGTCTGAGCCAGCCCTGGGCGCGCCAGTTCAACTGGGGCGACAACTACATCTCCTTCTTTACCGATCCGAAGTTCTGGAACACGTTGAAAGTCTCGCTGGTCTATGCCGGCACCACGGTCGTGCTGGAACTGCTTCTGGGTCTCGCTATCGCCTTGCTGCTGCAGAAGCGCTCGACGCTCAACAACTTCATCTCGATCATGCTCTTGATGCCGCTGATGACGGCGCCGGCGCTGGCCGCGCTGATGTGGAAGCTGATGACCAATCCCGGCTTCGGCGTGCTGAGCTATCTCGCCAGCCTCATCGGGCTGCAGGATTTCCGCTGGGCGTCGTCGCCGTCGACCGCGCTGTTCACCGTCGTGCTCGTCGACATCTGGGTCTACACGCCTTTCATCATGATCCTGCTGCTCGCCGGCCTGCGCAGCCTGCCGACGCAGCCCTTCGAGGCGGCGGCGCTCGACGGCGTGCCGAGGAGCTTCGTCTTCTTCCGCATCACGCTGCCGATGCTGACGCCCTACATCCTGACGGCGACGCTGTTCCGACTGCTCGATTCGATCCAGCAGTTCGACATCATCTACGCGATGACCCAGGGCGGGCCGGGCGACACGCTGACCGTCTTCCAGGTCGAGGCCTATCTCAACTTCTTCCAGTCGACCAATGTCGGCCGCTCGGCGGCGCTGATGATCATCCTGTGGGCGATCACCTATTTACTCTCCAACATCTTCATCAAGAACTGGCTCAGGCTGCGCGAACGCGCCCGTGGCCAAGCATAGGAGGCGGCGATGGAACACACCTCGCTTCTCGAACGCATCCTGCGCGGCGCAGCACTGACCCTGGTGGTGATCTTCTTCATGTTCCCGATCGTCTGGATTTTCATGATGTCGTTCCAGACCAACGAGACCATCCTGCGCATCCCGCCGCAGCTCATCTTCGAACCGACGCTCGCCAATTACACGGCGCTGATCACCGGCAAGCTGATGACCGCAGCCGGCACGCTCGACATCGCCTTCATGCGCAATCTCTGGAACTCGGTGTTCCTGTCGGTAACCTCGGTCGCCGTCTCGCTGCTGCTCGGCGTGCCGGCCGCCTACGCCTTCGCGCGCCACAAATTCCGCGGTTCGGAGGACATCGCCTTCACGCTTCTGTCGTTCAAGTTCGCGCCGGCGCTCCTGGTGCTGTTGCCGCTGACCCTCTATTTCCAGAAGCTCGGCCTGGCCAACACCTATATCGGGCTGATCTGGGTCTACCAGCTGATCTGCCTGCCGTTGATCCTGTGGATCGTGCGCGGCTATTTCGAGGATATCCCGGCCGACATCGAATACGCCTACCGCATCGGCGGCCATTCGTGGTTCGCCACCTTCCGCAAGATCGCGCTGCCGCTCGCCGGTCCGGGGATCGCGGCGGCCGGCCTGCTCGCCTTCATCTTCGCCTGGAACAATTTCGTCTTCGCGCTGGTGCTGGCTTCGGCCGACAAGCAGCCGGTGACGGTCGGCGCGCTCGCCTTCATCACCTCATCCGGCATCCAGTATGGCCAGATTTCGGCGGCCATCGTCTTGTCGATCACGCCGACGCTGGCGCTCGCCCTCTACGCACAGCGCTATCTGGTCGAAGGCCTGTCGCTCGGCGCGGTGAAAGGATAGAAATGGCCAGCCTCGAACTCAGAAACCTCGTCAAGCGCTACAAGAGCCAGACCGTCCTCGACAATTTGTCGTTGACCGTCGCGGATGGCGAGACGCTGGTGCTGTTCGGACCTTCGGGCGCCGGCAAGACGGTGCTGCTGCGCCTCGTCGCCGGCGTCATCGATCCCGACGAAGGCAAGATCCTCATCGGCGGCGAGGACATGACCGATGTCGACGCGGAGTTCCGTGGCGTCGGCATGGCGTTCCAGAATTTCGCGCTGTTTCCGCACATGAGCGCGTTCGACAACATCGCGACGCCGCTCGAGGCCAAGCGTTCCTCACAGAGCGCGATCAAGGCCGGCGTCGAGAGCGTCGCCAAGCTGTTGAAGATCGGCCATGTGCTCAGCCACAAGCCACGCGCGCTGTCCAACGGCCAGAAGCAGCGCACCGCACTTGCGCGCGCTCTGGTCGGTTCGCCGCCGCTCCTCTTGCTCGACGATCCCTTGCGCAATGTCGACGCCAAGCTGCGCTTCGAGATGCGTCTCGAACTGCCGAGGCTGCTCGCCGATCGCGGCGCCACCGTCGTCTACGTCACCCAGGACTACAAGGAAGCCATGGCGCTCGGCGACCGTATCGCGGTGATGTCGCAAGGCGTCATCCGGCAGCTCGGCACCCCGGAGCAGATCTATCGCGAGCCGGCCAACATCGAGATCGCGCGGCTGTTCGGCGACCCGACCATAAACCTGCTCGACGTCAAGCCCGCGCGCGATGGCAGGGGAGGTTATGTCGGCCTGTCCAACGTGCAGGTCCATCTCGCCGACGTTCCCGATACCGCCGTCGGTCGCGACTGCATCATCGGGCTGAGGCCGGAGGCACTGCATTTCGTTGGCGAAAACGAGCCCGGCGCCATTCCGGTCACGGTCGAGGCCGAGACGCCGCTCAACGAGAAGATCGTCACCCTGGTGCGCACCGTTCGCGGCCGCGAAATCCTGGTCTCGCGCCCGGCCGGGACGCCGGGCCGCAGCGAAGGCAAGGCGCATATCGTCGTCGACGGGAAGAGCGCCTTGCTGTTCGATCGGGCAAGCGGCGAGCGCATCGGCGCGAAGAACGTCGTCAAACTGCGCAACGGAGAAGCGGCATGAGCGCCAGCGCACTCACCATTTCCGGCGTCGACAAGTTCTACGGCCCGATCGACAGGGGCGTTCACGCCGTCAAGAACCTGACGATGGAGATCGGCAAGGGCGAGATCGTGGCGTTGCTCGGCTCGTCGGGCTGCGGCAAGACCTCGACGCTGCGCATGATTGCCGGCTTCGAGGAGGTCTCGCGCGGCACGATCGCGGTCGCCGGCCGCAAGGTACACACCTTGCCGCCGGTCAGACGCAATGTGGCGATGGCCTTCGAGGGCTACTCGCTCTATCCCCCGCTGACCGTGCGCGAGAACATGGCCTTTGCCCTCAAGGCCGCCCGGATGCCCAGAAGCGAGGTCGACGCCAAGGTCGCCAGCATCGCCAAACTGCTGGAGATCGAAGACATACTGGAGCGCTATCCCAGCTCCATTTCGGGCGGCCAGCAGCAGCGCGCCAGCCTTGGCCGGGCGCTCATCCGCGAAGCCGACCTGCATCTGCTCGACGAGCCGATGGGGCAACTCGAGCCGCAGCTTCGCGCCGTGCTGCGCGGCCGTATCAAGCACTTCATCAAGGAGCGTGGACTGACCGCGATCCTGGTCACCCACGATCAGACCGAGGCCAATGCACTTGCCGACCGCATCGCGGTGATGGAAGGCGGCGTGCTGCAGCAGTTCGACACTCCCGACAGGATCAAGGAGCGTCCGGCGAACCTGTTCACCGGCACCTTCGTCGGCGAGCCGCCGATGAACGTCTTCGAGGCCTTTGTCGGAACCGCCGCCGGCCGCATCAATCTCAGGCTGCCCGACGGGCTGTCGCTCGACTACGACAAGGACGCTTTCAGCGCTCCGGTGCGTGACCAGCTGCTCAGCCGCGAACGGGTGGTCATCGGCATCAGGCCCTACGCGGTCCGGCGCTCGAAGGAAGGTGTCCCGGCCAGGGTCTCGGCCAACCAGTGGCTCGGCGACCAGACCCATATCGCCGCCGATTTCGCCGGCGGCTCGCTGGTGCTGGTCGAGCATGACCGCACCCGGCTCGATCTCGGCGCGCCCATCAACGTCAGCATCGATCCGAAAAACCTGCACGTCTTCGACCAGGCAAGCGGCAAGGCCATCTCGCACGGCATGGAGCTCGCGTGATGCGCGACATACTGATCGGCATCGATGCCGGCACCTCCGTCATCAAGTCCATCGCCTTCGACACGGCGGGCCGGCAGATCGCGGCCGCGGCAACGCCGAACCATTATGAGACGCTGCCGGGTGGCGGCGCCGAACAGGATCTGGCGCGCACATGGGCCGATGCCGCGACGACCCTGCGCCAGCTTGCCGACAAGGTGCCCGACCTCGCCAGCCGGACCGTCGCCATCGCGGTGACGGGGCAGGGCGACGGAACCTGGCTGATCGATGGCAAGGGCGAGCCGGTGGCCAAGGGCTGGCTCTGGCTCGATGCGCGCGCCGCCGGCGTCGTCGAGGAGATCCGCGCGCGGCCCGATGACCGGCTGCGCTTCGAGAAGACCGGCAGCGGGCTCGCCGCCTGCCAGCAGGGCTCGCAGTTCGTCTTCATGAAGCGCACCATGCCCGAAATGCTCGGCAAGGCTGCCACCGCGTTCCACTGCAAGGACTGGCTCTATTTCAAGCTGACCGGCGAACGCGCCACCGATCCGTCCGAAGGGACCTTCACCTTCGGAGACTTCCGCACCCGCGACTATAGCGACGAGGTGCTCGACGTGCTCGGCGTCGCCGATCTCAGGCACCTGCTGCCGCCGGTTGTCGACGGCACGAGGCACAGCACCGGACTATCGCCTGCGGCCGCCGCCGTCACCGGCATGCTTGCCGGCACACCCGTCGTGCTTGGCTATGTCGATGTCGTCTGCACCGCGCTCGGCGCCGGCCTGCTTGACCGCGAGCGCAAGCCCGGCTGCTCGATCATCGGCTCCACCGGGATGCATATGCGGCTGGCCGAGACACCCGACGATGTGCAGCTCAACGAAGCGGCGACCGGCTACACCATGGCGATGCCGGCGCCCGGCGTGTTCGCGCAGATGCAGTCCAACATGGCGGCGACGCTCAACATCGACTGGGTGCTTGGCCTTGCCTCGGGCATTCTCGCCTCGCAAGGCATAACCCGCAGCAATGGCGAGATGATCGCCCTGGTCGATGCCTGGATCGCGGCATCGCAGCCGGCGTCGCTGCTCTACCAGCCCTACGTGTCGGAAGCCGGCGAGCGCGGGCCGTTCGTCGATGCCAATGCCAGGGCGGGCTTCGTCGGCATTTCCTCGCGCCACGGCTATGCCGATCTGGTGCGCGCCGTCTTCGAAGGCTTGGCGTTCGCGGCGCGCGACTGCTACGCCGCCATGGGTCCGCTGCCACGCGAAATCCGCCTGACCGGCGGGGCCGCCCGAAGCCCGGCGCTGCGCAAGATCCTGGGCGCGGCCATCGGCGCCGATACGCGCACCAGCGCGCGCGAGGAGGCTGGCGCCGCCGGTGCGGCGATGATCGCCGCGGTCTGCGTCGGTCAATACGCCTCGATGGACGAATGCGTCGGCGAATGGGTGACGCCGCTGCTCGGCGAGGCCGAACCGAGCGACCCGGACCTTGCCGCGATCTACGACAGGATGGCCCCGTCCTACATGCTGGCGCACCAGGCCCTGCGGCCGGTCTGGCGTGCCATGGCGACATCGCAGGAAAATTGAGAAGTCGAGTATGCCCAGGAAAATAGCGATCATTGGCGACAACTTCATGCTGCCGGAGGTGTTTCGCGCCAAAATCGAGAACGTCGTCAGTGGCGGCCTCGATATCAGGACCTTGCAGACGGCCTGGCCCGACGAGCCGATGGAGTTCGGCGATCCGGCGCTCGGCCTCGACAAGGTCAAGGAATATTTCGGCCATCCCGCCGAGGTCGTCGACTTCATCGGCGATGCCGAAATCCTCGTTACTCAGCTTGCGCCCCTGTCGGAAGGCATGATGCGGCGCCTGCCGGGGCTCAAGCTGGTCGCTGTCTCGCGCGGCGGCCCGATCAACATCGACATGGAAGCGGCCAGGGCGAACGGCATCACCGTGGTCAACGTGCCCGGCCGCAACGCCACCGCCGTGGCCGAGTTCACCATCGGCGCGATCCTTACCGAGACGCGGCTGATCCGGGTCGGTCACGAGGCCCTGCGCAAGGGGGAATGGCGCGGCGATCTCTACCGCGCCGACCGCACCGGTCGCGAACTCGGTGAAATGACAGTCGGCGTCGTCGGCTATGGCAATATCGGCACGAAAGTGGTGCGCCTGCTGCGCGCCTTCGGCTGCCATGTCCTGGTCAGCGACCCCTATGTGCAGTTGAGCGCCGAGGACCGCAACGCCGGCGTCGAACTGGTTGCGCTCGACGATCTCCTGTCGCGCTCCGATGTGGTTACGCTGCATTCGCGGGTGACGCAGGAGACACGCGGCCTGATCGGTCAGGACACCCTCGCGCGGATGAAGCCGGGCGCGATCTTCGTCAACACCGCGCGCGGGCCGCTGGTCGACTACGACGCGCTCTACGAGGCGCTGGTTTCGGGGCGGATCGCCAGCGCTATGCTGGAGACCTTTGCGGTCGAACCGGTGCCCTCGGACTGGCCTTTGCTGCAGCTTCCCAATGTGACGCTGACGCCGCACATCGCCGGCGCCTCGGTGCGCACCGTGACCTATGCCGCCGAGCAGGCCGCCGAGGAGGTGCGCCGCTACATCGCTGGCCTGCCTCCGGTCAATCCGTGCTGAGAGCGAGAGCCATGATGCGAGAGTCCGGTCGCGGGGTGATGGCAAGATGAGCGTCGGCCCTGACATCGTCGATCTCTTCGTCATTGGCGGCGGCGTCAACGGGGCCGGCATCGCGCGCGATGCCGCCGGCCGCGGCCTTTCCGTCATTCTGTGCGAGAAGGATGATCTCGCCGAAGGCACCAGTTCGCGCTCGGGCAAGCTCGTGCATGGCGGGCTGCGCTACCTCGAATATTACGAGTTCCGCCTGGTGCGCGAGGCGCTGATCGAGCGCGAGGTGCTGTTGGAATCGGCGCCGCATATCATCTGGCCGATGCGCTTCGTGCTGCCGCACAGCCCGGACGACCGGCCGGCATGGCTGGTGCGGCTCGGCCTGTTCCTTTACGACCATCTTGGCGGCCGCAGGCGGCTGCCCGCCACCCGCACGCTCGACCTGCGCACCGCGCCCGAGGGGGCGCCGATCAAGGACAGTTTCAAGCGCGGCTTCGAATATTCCGACTGCTGGGTCGACGATGCCCGCCTCGTCGTCATCAATGTGTTGGACGCGGCCGAACGGGGAGCGAAGGTCTTCACCCGCACCGCCTGCACCGCTGCCCGCCGCGAGGGCGGCCTCTGGGTCGTCGAGATGCGCGACGTCAGGACCGGCAACAAGACCAGTGTGCGGGCTCGCGCGCTGATCAATGCCGCCGGCCCCTGGGTCAACGACATCGTCAACCGCGTTGCCGGACAGAATTCCAGGCGCAATGTCCGCCTGGTCAAGGGCAGCCATATCGTCGTGCCCAAATTCTGGGAAGGCCGGCAGGCCTATCTCGTCCAGAACAGCGACAAGCGCGTCATCTTCATCAACCCCTACCAGAACGATCTTGCCCTGATCGGCACCACCGACATTCCCTACGAAGGCCGGCCCGAAGATGTGACGGCGGACGAGAGCGAGATCGATTACCTGATCAGGGTGGTCAACCGCTATTTCAAGCGCGGCCTTGCGCGCAACGATGTGGTCTATTCCTTCTCCGGCGTCAGGCCGCTCTACGACGACAACGCCGACAATCCCAGTGCGGTGACCCGCGACTATATTTTCGAACTCGACGCGCCGGACGCGCAGGCGCCGCTGCTCTCCGTCTTCGGCGGCAAGATCACCACCTTCCGCAAACTGGCCGAGCACGCGCTGGACAGGATCGCGCCGTTCTTTCCGAAGATGGGCAAAGCATGGACCGCGAAGGCGCATCTGCCCGGCGGCGACATCGCCAATGCCGACTTCGAACAGTTTCTCGGCGACCTCGCGAACGAGTATCCATGGATGCCGGCATCCCTGCTCAAGCATTACGGCCGGCTCTACGGCACCCGGGCGCGGTCCGTGGTTGGCGGCGCCCATTCGCTCGCCGCACTGGGGCGGTGCTTCGGCAGGGATTTCTTCGAGCGCGAGGCGAACTACCTCTTCGAACAGGAATGGGCGGAAGACGCGGCCGACATTCTCGAACGGCGCACCAAGCATGGCCTGCACCTGTCCGCCGAGGAGAAGTCGGCCTTCGAGCATTGGTGCGCGAACCGACAGGCGAGGGCAGGCTGATGGCGCTCATTGCCCCTATTCGGCGACGGCGTTGAAGGGATCGCGACCTTGGCCTTCACGCTCTCCCTCAACACCAATCCGCTGGTCAACCGCTTCGCGGAGCCGGACGATGTAATCGACACCATCGCCTATGGCATCGGCATCAGGGACATTCAGCTCACACATGAATTCGTCAACCCGGGCTGGCCGGCGGCGACGATCGTCAAATTCATCCGCCTGTTCCGTAATGCCTTGGATCGCACCGGCGTGCGTGTCACCTCCGGCATGACCGGCCCCTATGGTCGGCTCAACCATTTCGGCCACCCCGATGCCGATGTGCGCCGTTACTATGTCGACTGGTTCAAGACCTTCGCCGATATCTCGTCCGAGCTTGGCGCTGGCGGCATGGGCACGCAGTTCGCCATCTTCACGCATCGCGACTATGATGACCCCGACCGCCGCGCCCGGCTGTTCGACATCGCGCTGGACTGCTGGCGAGAGGTCGCCGAACACGCCCGGGCGGCAGGCCTGAGCTACCTGTTCTGGGAGCCGATGTCGGTCGGTCGCGAGTTCGGCCATACGATCGAGAATTGCCGGATGCTCCAGAATGCGATCGATGCTGCCGGCATGGCCATTCCGCTGGAGATGATGGTCGACATCGACCATGGCGACGTGACTTCCTCCAACCCGGCCGACATCGATCCCTATGCCTGGGCCGAGGCCTTCCCCCTGAAGTCACCGATCATCCACATCAAGCAGTCGTCGATGAACAAGGGCGGCCACTGGCCGTTCACCGCAGCCCACAACAAGGACGGCCGCATCACGCCTGAGAAGCTGCTGGAAACGGTGCGACGCGGCGGCGGCACCGACAACGAGATCTGCCTCGAACTGTCGTTCCGCGAGCGCGAGCCGGTCGACCACCAGGTGGTCGCCATGATCCGCGAGTCGGTCGACTATTGGGCGCCGTTCATCGAGACCGGCAGGCCTGGCCTGCTACCGAAAGCCGGATAGAAATCGGACAGGAGCCGATGCGGCTCCTGTCCATGAAATGCAACGGGGAGCGAACTCAGGCGAATTTCGGATCGAGGCTGCCCGACTTGTAGCGCTTGGCCATTTCCGAGACCGGCAGCGGCTTGATCTTCGGCGCATTGCCGGCGGTACCGAATTGCTCGAAGCGCTCCTTGCAGAGCTTGCGCATGGCGGCCATCGCCGGCGTCAGGTATTTGCGCGGATCGAACTCGCTGGGGTTTTCGGTCAGCACCTTGCGGATCGCGCCGGTCAACGCCATGCGGTTGTCGGTGTCGATGTTGATCTTGCGCACGCCATGCTTGATGCCGCGCTGGATCTCTTCCACCGGCACGCCCCAGGTCGGCTTCATCTGGCCGCCATATTTGTTGATGATTTCCTGCAGGTCCTCCGGCACCGAAGACGAGCCGTGCATGACCAGATGCATGTTCGGCAAGCGGCGGTGGATCTCCTCGATGACGTTCATGGCGAGAACCGCGCCGTCGGGCTTGCGCGAGAATTTATAGGCGCCGTGGCTGGTGCCCATGGCCACCGCCAGCGCATCGACATGGGTGTCGCGCACGAACTGTTCGGCCTGCACCGGATCGGTCAAGAGCTGGTCGTGGCTGATCGCGCCTTCGACGCCATGGCCGTCTTCCTGCTCACCGCCGCCGCTCTCGAGCGAACCCAGCACGCCGATCTCGCCTTCCACCGAGACGCCGCCCCAATGCGCCATGTCGACGACGCGCCGTGTGATGCCGGAATTATAGGCATAGTCGGCCGGCGACTTGCCGTCCTCCTTGAGCGAGCCGTCCATCATCACCGAGGTGAAGCCGTGCTGGATGGCGGTGACGCAGGTGGCTTCGTTGTTACCATGGTCGAGATGCATGCAGACCGGGATGTCGGGGTGGATTTCGACCAGCGCGTCGATCAGCTTGGCCAGCACCACGTCATTGGCGTAGGCGCGCGCACCGCGGCTTGCCTGCAGGATGACCGGCGACTTGGTCTCCTCCGCGGCCTCCATGATGGCGAGGCCTTGTTCCATGTTGTTCATGTTGAAGGCCGGCACGCCATAGCCGTATTCGGCGGCGTGATCGAGCAATTGTCTCAGTGTGATGCGAGCCAACGATTAGTCTCCCGTATCTGGTTTCAAACCTGTGGTTGCGGGCTGTCCGCGCATCGTTCAGCCCACCGATGCTTCTGGCCGGAATTCCGCGCAACCGCAACCGTGACAGAGGGTACCGGCCGCAATTCTTGTTACAGCGTCGCGATAAAAGCCGGCGAAATATCCCACGGAAATGTCTCATTATCACAAAAATTATGATACTTTTGCGGTGATATCTGTTATATCTGGGTTCGATCAAGGAGCCAGGCTTCTGCGTTGGCAGGTCTGTGGCAATGAAGAGCGACAACAGGCGGCAAGGCATCATGGATTTCCTGGTGGACGCCGGCGCGGCAAGCGTCGACGACCTCGCCTCGCGTTTTGGCGTCTCCAGGATGACTGTGCACCGCGACCTCGACGAACTCGAGGAGAGCGGCTTCCTGCGCAAGGTGCGCGGCGGCGCGTCGATCCAGCCGAGCAGCCTCTTCGAAAGCGATTTCCGCTACCGGCAGAAGCAGGCGATCGGGGAAAAACAGCGCCTTGCGGCTGCGGCCGTGGCCATGATCGAGCCTGGCCAGACGGTCGTCATCGACGACGGTTCGACGGCGGGCGGCATCGCGCGGCATCTCACCGATCTCAGGCCGCTGACGGTGATCACCAACAACCTCGCCGTCATCCAGGACCTGGCCGGTGCCGGAGGCATCAACCTGATCGCGCTTGGCGGCCAGTACTCGAAGAAATTCCATGGCTTCTTCGGCCTGCTCGCCGAGGCTTCGCTGAGATCGCTGCGCGCCGACGTCGCCTTCCTGTCCTCATCCGCCATCCACGGCGCCTCCGCCTTCCATCAGGACCAGGAAGTGGTGCAGGCCAAGCGGCTGATGATGGCCGCGGCGACACGCAAATATCTGCTGGTCGATCACGGCAAGTTTGGCCGCAGCGCGCTGCATTTCCTGACCGACCTCAAGGCATTCGACGCCGTCTTCACCGGACGCGAGCCGGAACTCGGGATGCGCGCGACGCTGGATGCGGCCGGGGTTTCGTTGACGGTGGTCGCCGACAAGGATTGAGGATCAAGGAGAGTACGCGTGGTTTACTGGGTCGGTACAAGCTGGAAGATGAACAAGACGCTCGCCGAGGCGCTTGATTTTACCGGGGCGCTGGCCGGCTTCGCGCGGGGTTTCGACGATCGCGTCCAGCCTTTCGTCATTCCGCCTTTCACGGCCGTGCGCGAGGTCAGTCAGGCACTGTCGGCAACGCGCATCAAAGTCGGCGCGCAGAACATGCATTGGGCCGATGCCGGTGCCTGGACCGGCGAGATCTCGCCGGTGATGCTGAACGATTGCGGCCTCGACCTGGTCGAACTCGGCCACAGCGAGCGGCGCGAGCATTTCGGCGAGACCGATCGCACGGTCGGGCTGAAGACGGCGGCAGCGGTCAGGCATGGACTGATACCGCTGGTCTGTGTCGGCGAGACGCTGGCCGAGCGCGAAAGCGGCAAGGCCGATGCGGTGCTGACCAGCCAGGTCGAGGGTGCATTGCAATTCCTCGAAGGCGAGGCGAGGCGAGCAGAAATCCTGTTCGCCTACGAGCCGGTATGGGCGATCGGCGACAAGGGCATTCCGGCCAGCTCCGACTATGCCGACAAGCAGCAGGCGCTGATCAAGAAGATCGCCGGCGGTCTGCTCCCGTCCGTGCCGCCGGTGCTCTATGGCGGCAGCGTCAACCCTGGCAATGCCGCAGAACTGATCGGCCAGCCCAACATTGACGGCCTGTTCATCGGCCGCTCCGCCTGGCGGGCCGAAGGCTACATCGACATCCTGCGCCGCGCCTCGGCGGCAATCTGAACCAATCGAACTGGAAAGGACAAAAAATGAAAATAGCCATCGGAGCCGACAGCGCCGGCAAGCCGCTGCTCGACGTCATCGCCGCGCATCTGGCAACCAAGCCCGGCCTCACCGTCAGCGACCTCAGCCAGGCCGGCTTCTATGCCGACCTGTCGCAGAAACTTGCCCAGACGATCGTCGAAGGCGAGAACGACCGCGGCATCCTGTTCTGCGGCACCGGCATCGGCGTCTCGATCTCGGCCAACAAGGTGCCGGGCATCCGCGCCGCGCTCACCCACGACACCTATTCGGCGGAGCGCGCGGCGAAATCCAACAACGCCCAGATCATCACCATGGGCGCCCGCGTCGTCGGCCCGGAATTGGCCAAGGCCATTGTCGATACGTGGCTGGCCTCGGAGTTCGACGAGAAGGGGCCATCGGCCGGCAACGTCCAGGCGATCAACAAGCTCGACGCGGCGAAGAGCTAAGCGAGACTGTCGCGCATAGCGCCGATGACGGTGACGGTCGATGCAGCTCCCGGATCCATGTGGCCAAGCGAACGCTCGCCAAGCCGTGACGAACGGCCTTTGGCGGCGATCATGTCCTTTGTCGCTTCCGCGCCGCGCTCGGCGGCGGCAAGGGCTGCCCCAAGGCTTTCCGGCAAAGGCTTGCCGGCCGCATTTGCAGCGCCAGCCGCGTCTGCCGCCGGCTGCCAGGCATCGACCATCGTCTTTTCGCCGATCTCTGCCTTGCCGCGATCCTTGATGCCTTGCGCCATGGCCTGCAGCAGCGTGATGAATTCGGCATCCGCCAGCGTCGCCTTGCCCTTGACGGCGGCGCCGGCGCGCATGAAGGCCGTGGCATAGAGCGGGCCGCAGGACGCGCCGACGGCATTGAGAAACGATTTCGCCGCAGTGTTGAGGAGCGTGGTCGGTTCGGTCGCCGTAAGGTCGAGCGATGCCAGCGCATCGCGCACGGCGTTGAATCCGAGCGCCATCGCAATGCCGTGGTCGGCGTCGCCGATGACGCCGTCGAGCTGGCAAAGCCGGTCCCTGTCTGCCTCGATCGCGATCGCGATCGCGTCGAACATTCTCTTCAGGTCGGAGACACCGATCGTCATGGAGCGCTCCTCAGCCGGCACGGAACATGGCGCAGTCGCAGGGGTGGTCGAGCATCGCCTGCAATTCTTCGTCGAGATGAAACAGCGTCACCGAAGCGCCGGCCATTTCCAGCGACGTGCAATAATTGCCGACCCAGGTCGCATGAATGGAAACGCCGATTGCGTCCAATCTCTGCTTGACCCGGCGGTTCATGATGTAGAGCTCCATCAGCGGCGTCGATCCCAGCGAATTGACCAGCACCGCGACCTTGTCGCCGCGCTTCGGCGCCATCTCGGCGAAAATCTTGTCGAGCATCTCGTCGGTGATCTGATCGGCGGTTCCGAGCTTGCCGCGCGCAATGCCGGGTTCGCCATGGATGCCCATGCCGATCTCCATCTCGTCGGCGCCGATCTCGAAATTCGGCCGCCGCGTCTGCGGCAGCGAGCAGGGCGACAGCGCCACGCCCATGGTGAAGGTGCGGTCGTTTGCCTTGCGCGCGACGCGTTCGCATTCGTCGAGGGAGAGCATGAGATCGCAGGCGGCACCGGCCGCCTTGAAGATGAAGAAATTGCCGGCGACACCCCGGCGCTTCTGCCGCTGGTCGAGCGGTGCCGAGGCGACGTCGTCGGTGGTGAGCACGGTGCGCACCTCGACGTCGTCCATGCCGGCCATCTCGGCCGCCATGTCGAAATTCATAACGTCGCCGGCATAGTTGCCGTACATGAACAGGACACCGGCGCCGCCGCTGACCGCCTTGGCGCATTCGAGGATCGGATCCGGTGGTGGCGAGGCAAAGACGTTGCCGATGGCCGCTGCGTCCGCCAGCCCCTTGCCGACAAAGCCGAGAAAGGTGGGCTCGTGGCCGGAGCCGCCGCCGATCACCAGCCCGACCTTGCCGGGCCGTGGTCCGTCGCGGGCGATGATCGAGCGCGGGCTGCCGTCCACGCTTGCGAGATGGCGAGGATGCGCGGCCAGTATCCCTTCGAGCATTTCGTCGACGGCGCGGTTGCCGTCATTGATGATCTTCTTGGTCTGCACCAGCATCCTCCCGAACTCGGCATGTTCCTGGAAACGTGTCGCGTTTCCAGGTCTTTTTCTATGCACGTCCTTATCCCAAAACCACTGCGCGCTTTGGGCGACGTGCATCCGATACTACCGGCTGTCATCGGGATTTCCACCCGGCTTCGGTACTTCAGGCCGCGATCTTTTTCCGCGCGGCGAGAATCTCCACGCACGCCTTGGCCGCCTCTTTGCCCTTGACCGTGAAGTGCTCGAAGAAGAAGCGGTGATGCTCGGCGCTGTCGTGAAAATTGTGCGGCGTGAGCACCGCCGAAAGGACCGGCACGCCGGTTGAAAGCTGCACGTTCATCATGCCGTCGATGACGGCGCCGGCGACAAAGTCGTGCCGGTAGATGCCGCCATTGACGACGAACGCCGTGCCGAGGATCGCAGCATAGCGGCCCGTCCCGGCGAGCGTCTTGGCGTGCAGCGGAATCTCGTAGGCGCCCGGCACGTCGAAGACATCGACGGCAAAGCGTCCACCGCCGATCTCGGCCAGCTCCGCCTCGAAGGCTTGCACGCACTGGTCGACGATGTCGGCGTGCCAGCGCGCCCTGATGACGGCGATGCGGATTGTTTCATAGTCTTTGTGGGAATGCTGATTCATGGGTCCATCCTTCCGTTTCGAACCAGAATCAGGACGCACGATACGAAATCCGGCCCGCCGGGGCGGTCCGTTTCGTTTCGTTCTCTTTCATCCGGACTCTAACCGTCGGCTCCGGAATCACACCGGATCTGCTGACCTTTCCGATGCCGGAAAGCGCTCGCGGGCTTCGGCCGAAACCGTTACCGCCGGTGGGGACTTTCACCCCGCCCTGAGAACATTAACGGCTCTGTATGGAAGGGTAGGGGTGCCGCTGTCAACCGCGCCAGCGGCCGGTGGCCAACCACATTCCGTCGACTGGAGCAACGCGATGCGAGGCTGTCTCTACCGAGTGCGCCATGCTGCAGCCGAGGCGGCAACCAGCATCAGCACCGCCGCGACCATCGCACATGTGGCAAAGCCGAAGCCGGAATAGAGCGGCCCGAAGCCGGTGGTGCCGACGAACACCGCGAGGTAGGTCACCGCGCTGTTCAGGCCCATGATCGTGCCCCGTCGTGACGGATCGAGCGCCGACAGGCGCATCACCAGCACGTTCAGCCCGAAATGATTGGCAAGCCCCCAGGCCGCTACCATGGCGAGGGTGAGACCGTAGCTGTCGCTGGTCGCGGCAATCGCTACATAGACGATGGCGACGAGAAGATAGGCGAAAGGCATGACGCGTCCGGCGCCCAGGCGATCGATGATGCCGTCGAAGAGCGCCGCCGCGCCGAACCCCACCCCATAGGCAAGCGCGGCAAGCCCGTTGGCGCTGACCGGCTCTCCCAGACCGACATGAAGGTGGTCGCCGAGGTAGCCATAGACGCCGTAGAAGGCGGTCATGAATGCCGCACAGGCGACCAGCAGCGGGATGATGCCAGGCGTGCTCAGCGCCTCCAGCGGGGCTGGCGCAGGCCCGGCTTTTCTGGCGTCGCTGAGCGAGGTCATTGTCAGTCCCGCCCAAGCGAGAGCAGCAAGCAGCGCCACGGCCGCGAAGACGGCGCGCCAGTGCACGAGATCGGCAAGCACCGCCGACAGGGAAACGCCGGCCACCATGCTGAGCGTCCATCCGGTCAGCACCACGCCGATCGTGCCGCTTTCGCGCCCGGGCGGAGCGATGGCCGCGGCACTGGCGTAGATCGCCGGCATGGCGACGCCGGCGGCAATGCCGGCGACAAGCTGCGCGGCAACCAGCGCGCTCACTGTCGGCGAAGCCGCGCTGGCGACCAAGGCCAATGCCAGCAACAGCAAGGCCGCCTGCAGCATCCGGCGCGCGCCGACCCGGTCGATATGGCGTGCCAGGAACAGGGCGCTCGCCGATGTGCCGAGGCCGAAGGCCGCCGCCGCCATCATCACCATCGGAACGCTGGTCGCGAACGATACGGCCACCGCCGGAGCGATCGGGCCCAGCACCAGCGAATTCGAGCCGATCACGGCGATGCATCCGGTCAGCAGATAGGCAAGGGCCGGGATGGGCGGCCTGGTGTCCGCGCCCAAGGCTGTAGCTTGATCGTTGTTCGACATTTCATCATAATGGCCGTATTAAATTCCGTGACAATTGGGAATGTCGATATGGATGAAGAAACAGATGGCATTCAGCGGAACAGGCCGGCGGCCCGGGATGTCGACGCGACCGACCGAAAGATATTAGGCGTTCTGGTCGACGACGCGACGGTCAGCTATGCCGAACTCGGTGATCGCGTCGGCCTGTCGCCGCCGGCCGCGCATGAGCGCGTCAAGCGGCTTCGGCGCAGCGGCGCCATCCGCAGCACCGCCGCCATCATCGATCCCAACGCGGTGAGAAAGCCGCTGCTCACCTTCGTTCACATCGACACCAGTGGCTGGGGCAAGACCCCGGAACTGATGGCGATCTCGGAATATCCGGAAGTCGAGGAGATCCATACCGTCGCCGGCGATACATGCGTGTTGCTCAAGGTGCGTACCGAGGACACCAAGGCGCTCGAAGGACTGCTTTTGCGTCTCTACGAGACACCCGGCGTCACCTCGACGCGCAGCTACGTGGTCCTGGCGACCTACCTCGAACGGCCGGTGCAGCCCGGCATCACCGCGCAGTGGCCGACGCCGAAGCACATGGGCAAGCCGCTGTATTAGAGCAATTCCAGGAAAAATGTGCAGCGGGTTTCCATCCGGAATCGCGCCGAGAGATGGTCTAGCTCCCCAGCCGGATCGTCTCGAAATAGGCGTCGGTGCCGACCTGGCCGCCTTTCAGTGCGATCTCCAGGCCATCGATCGCACCGCTGCCATGGGCGACGCAGAGCGGCGACCCCGGCGATTGCGGCAACGGCATGCGCACGGTCAGCGCGTCGATGGCCAATTGTCCGAGCGCGTGGCTGGACGTGTCGCCACCGGCGATCACCGCGCGCTCGAGTTTCTGCTCGGCGATCAGACGGCGCAGAATGGTCCCCAGCGCCCGCCCGAGCGTGTTCCGGGCGCCGTCGATGCGGTCGATCTCGGCGCCGCGATCGGCCTGTGGACCAAGCGCTGTGTAGAGGATGACGCTGCGGCCCTTGGCCAGGCTCGCCAGCCCGGCCGCGACTGCCTGCTCGATCGCTTCGCGGGCGCCTTCGCGGACCAGTCGCATTGCATCCATCTCGACGCCGTCGAACCCGCGGGCAAGCGCGTGGCGAATCTGTTTTTCCGTGGTCGGGGAGACGCTGCCCGACACCACGGCGAGCCGATCCACCGGACCGGGCGGTGCAAATGCCGCATGCCCCGACACGATGCCTTTGGCGGCCCACTCGGCAAGCAAGGCATATTCGGCGCCGGAAGATCCGACGACGAAACCATGGCCTTTCTCGTGAATGCGCCAGAGCTGTTCGCCGACCCGTTTCTGCGTCTGGGGGCTATCGACATCGAACAGGACGATGTCCTTGTCCTGCAGGATTTGGTCGACCGTTCGCGCGAGATCGGGAGCCTGCAGGGTCGCCAGGTCGACCAGGCCGGAACCGAGGCTGGTCTGGCGCGACAGGTGAACGAGCAGGTCGGCCTCGTCCATCGGCGTCACCGGATGCCTGCTCATCACCGGGTGCCGGTCGATGCGGAAATACGCGCCACGGAATGCCGCGAAGAGATGGCCGAAGGCGGTGTAGCGCTTGAGTTGCGGCGCCCCGACCACCATCGGTACGCTTGCCCCGCCGAAGATGCGCCTGCCGATCTCGGTGGCGCGGCCGATGCTGCCGACTGCCGGGCTGGAATCGAAAGTCGAACAGATCTTGTAGTGGCAGACAGCCGCCCCGAGGCCTTTCAGCCATTCGAAGGCCGGCGTCAGGTTTTCCTCCATCCATTGCGGCGTTTCGCTTCGGCTGGTGCCCGCCAACCCGACCGCGCGGCAATGCGAAAACCGTGCCAGCAAGGAAGGGTCGGGCCGGCGCATGAACAGCACGGTCGGCACGCCGCCGAGTTCGAGCGCCTCCATGACGTCGGTCGAGCCGGTAAGATCGTCGCCGTAGTAACTGAGGAGCAGGTTTTGCACGGCCATGCTCATGCTGCCTTGCCGTCGCCGAACTTTTCGATCGATCGGGCCAGTTCGATGTGATCGCGGGCATAGTCCGCCAGCGCAATGCCCTCGACGGCGGCTTGCCAGGCTTGCAGCACGGCCCGTACGCCGGCGCCGGGCCCGTCCGGATGGCTGACGACGCCGCCGCCGCAGAGGTAGAGAAGGTCGACCGTGCGGCCGGTGCGCTCATAGGTTTCGGGCGCCTGGCCGCCCCACTGGCCGGAACAGGCCACGGGCAGCGCGCAATCGTCTGGTGAAAACAGCGGCGTCGTCACCGCCTCGAAGGAACGGATGAAAGAATCGTCCGGCTCCCAATATTTCGAGCCGATGCCGTTGATCTGGAACTGGTCGACGCCGAGCAGCCGCCAGAATTGCTGCCAAACCTTGAAATCCATGCCGAGGCCGGGATGGCGTGTGAGGATGTCCCAGCCATTGCGGTGCGCATGCAGCACCAGCCCGGAGCGCTTCCTCAGATAAGCCATGCCGCCGAAGCCGGTCGAGTTGATGTTGACCACAGCGCAGTTGCCGCCGGCTTCGAGCACGAGATCATGGTTGCGCATCATCTCGTCTGGATCGGCATGCGAGATGCCGAAGGCGTACATCACCTTCTTGCCGGTCTTCTGCTCGTGGTCGAGGATCAGCGGCATGATCGCCTTCACCCGTTCCGCGAGCGGCGAATAGGCAGGGCTCATCAGCTTCTCGTCGTCCTTGATGAAATCGACGCCGGCCTCGATCAGTTCGCCCACCATTTCGGCCGTCTCATGCGGCCTGAGCCCCAGCGCCGGCTTGACGATCGTGCCGATGATCGGGCGACCCTCGACCCCAGTCAGCCCGCGGCTGCCGGCCAAGCCGAACTGCGGGCCCGGATGGGCTCCCCGGTATTGTTCCGGCAGCTTCATGTCGATGACGCGGATGCCGGACAGGCCCCTGATCGAATAGGTGCCGCCGATGGCGATGGTCATCAGCGCCGACAGGTCGGTGCCGATGGCGTCGAACGGAAAGGCGATGTCGACGTCGGCGCGCCTGAAGGGCCCGTTGCCGGATCCCGGGAGAGACGGTTGCGCGGCATCGGGCAGGTGCCGGATCGCCAGCACGCGCGCCGCCACACGCGCCTTCAGTTCCTCGGTCTCGCCCGGCAGCGCGACGAAGGTCCCGGTCGACTGGTCACTGGCGATCTTGGCCGCCAGCGCCTCGATGCTGCCAGGGGTTTCGATGCGATAGGTAAGCGTGATCATGGTCGGCCGGCCGCTCGAAAAGGGTTCGAAAAAAGTTTCGTCGCGCAGGAAATCTGGTATAATGAGTACATAAGTATTGCAAGAAATATCCGAGCCTCGGCATTGGAGCGACCCGCTCCAGGCGCGGGCATTCCGGTAATCCTGCCGGGAATGCTAAACAGGAACCGGGCCAGGGAGTGATTCGTCACGATGAACCGTTCGGAGCCGATCGTCCGGCGCAAACTTTCCGACGAAGTCTTTGCAAGACTGAAGCGGCTGATCACCAGCGGCGAACTGCAGCCGGGCGACGACATGCCGTCCGAGCGCGAGTTGATGGAGCGCTTCGAGGTCGGCCGGCCGGCAATCCGCGAGGCCATGCAGGCGCTGAGCAATATGGGGCTCGTCGCCATCTCGCATGGCGAGCGTGCGAAGGTGCTGCAACTGACCGCCAAGTCGATCATCAAGCAGGTCGACGGCGCGGCCAAGATCATCCTGTCCTCGTCCAGGGACACGCTGGAGCACCTGAAGACCGCGCGCATCTTTTTCGAACGCGGCATGGTCAGGGAAGCCGCGGAAAAAGCCACATCCGAGGATGTGCAATTGCTGAAGGCGACCGTGGCCGAACAGCGCGCCGCGCGCGGCGATTCCGAAGCCTTCATCTCCGCCGACATGAAGTTCCATACCCAGATCGCATCCATTTCAGGCAACCCGATCTATGTCGCCGTCAGCGAAGCCACGCTGGGCTGGCTGAAGGAATACCACACTGAAATGCTGATCTGGACCGGCAAGGAAAAATACACGTTGACCGAGCACGAGGAGATCATCGACCGCATCGAGCACGGGGATGCCGACGGCGCCGAGAAGGCGATGATCAAGCACCTCGAACGCTCGCGTGCGCTCTATGTGATGAATTCCGAGAAGTAAGGCTGTTTGCCTAACCGATCTTGGTAATCGCATAGGGCGACATTATGAGATTGCCCTGGCCAAGCGCGGAAGCGTCGACCGGGACGTCGTTGGCCGTCAGGTTCGCCAGCCATACAATGGTTTCCCCTGAGGCGGAGCGGCCGGCCAGCGCCAGAACCCGCGTCTCGTCGCTCGTCGTGGCGGAAACATAGGTTAGCCCGGCCAACTCACAAAGCCCTTCGATGGCGCGGAAGATCGGCCGCGACGTTCCTTGCGCGACGGGTTCGCCCGATTCCGCGACCACGCCGAACGGCCCGCTGAAGCTGGACAGTGTCAGCATCTCCAGTCCCGCCGGCGCGACGCGCGCGGCATAGCCGATCGTCCATGCGGCGGCGAACTGCGCGGCATGGCGGGGATCGCGGTTCGCCATGGCGATGCGCTGTCCCTGCGGATTGTCCTTGGTCGCGCCGCCATAGGGGTTCTGGCGCATGGCGATCGTCGATGGCCCGATCCGGTACGGCTTTGTCTCGAAGATCGCCCGGGTGGACCGGGTGATGAAGGGCAGCGCCTCCAGCGACTGCATGACGCTGAGATCGTCGGCGGCATGCACGATCGGACAGGTGCAGTGGGTGATGAAATCGAGCTGGTCGGCCGGAACGCGCTTGCGGTTGAGCTCGGTGAAATAGCTGAACATACCGCCGCCGAGACGGAGGCCGGGAAAGGCGCGGCGCGCCGCGGCGTAGACGTCCTCGAGCGGCGGACATGCCGGCCAGGCGCTCCCCGGCGGCGTCGACTGCCGGTCGACCGCGGGCGATACCGCGATGGCGTCGAGCCGCAGACCCGCCCGGCGTACCATATCGGCGACATCGGAAAGTTCGGCGTCGAGATCGCCGGTGCAGGCGACCACGCATTCCAGCGTCGTCGAAACGGAATAGGCGGCGGCGAGGCGGGCATGGGCGCGCAGCGCTTCGAGGCCGTGGCCGCGCGTCGGATCGAAGTGGAAAAGCAGCTGCCGGGGACCAAGCCTTCCCAGCATCGGCAGGTCGGCAAACGCCGCCTCGACATCCTCGGGATAGATCACGATGCCGATGTCAGGCAGCTTCGAGCCGGCCTTGCCGAGTTCGACGCGGACCGGTTCGGCCGGCGCTGCCGAGGCAGGCACATTGGCCTGGCCGGCAATGCGCAGGCTGATCGTCTGACGCAGGGCTTGTCTGGCCGGCAGCACATAGGGCCAGGGCAGCGCCAGCGGCCGCACATAGGTCTTGTAGGAGGCGTCAGACCAGTTGCGCTGGTCTTCCATCTCGAATGTGTCGCCTTCCATACGGCATTGCGCGACAACACCGGGTCGCACCTGATGCGTGATGGCGCGCAAATCCTTGAAGGGCTGCCAGGGGTCGACCAGATCGGGCAGTTCCGTCTCGACCACGCTGCCGTTGATGTGCTCGACCGTCACCGGGCAGCCGGCGAGGCCAGCGATCGGATGCAGGATGCAGAAGCCGCAGCGGTTGGTTTCGAAATTGCTCTGCGGCAATGCGGTCACATCGAAGACCAACCTGCCGTCGGCGGAGCCTTCGATCGTGGCGTGGAAAACGAGCCGGCTGCCGTCTGGGCCGAGGCGGCTTGCCGCGTAGCTGACGGAGAAACGGTCGTCCTCCTGGTCGATGGTCAGGTTCGTCAGGTCAGGCTCATAGGTGCCCCAGTCGCGGTCGCGCACGATATAGGCGATGGCGCGCAGCACTTCGGTGCCGCCATGGCGGATGGTGCGCAGATTGCCGTTGACCAGTTCCGCGCTCAATGCGCCCGCGCGCAGCGTGACCGGCTTGGGCTCGACCGCGCGCGTGCCGTAGAGCTGGAAAGCGTCTGGTGTCATCTCAGCAAGGCGTCGATCTGCACCGGCTCGCGGCTCGCGGCACTCGCATAGGCGGCCTCGACCAGGGCAAATGTCTTGAGATTATCCGCGCCCGAGGTCGCCGGTTCCTGGCCTGATGCAAGGCAGTCGATCCAGTGCTGCTGGATGGCGGCAACGCTTTCCTGGATGTTGTGCCAAGGCCGCGAGGCCCAGGGCAGCAGCGGCGGAGAGACATCGCTCACTCTGGTTCCGCTCTTGCCGGTGACGGTCAGCCTGTAGCTTTGCGCCAGCCGGATCGTGCCGTCGCTGCCGTCGAGTTCGATGAGCGTTTCCGGGAACGGCTCCACGGCAAGCTTCGTCGCGTAGCTGCAATCGACCACTGAGGTGGCGCCGCCGACATGGTCCATGAGCATTGTCGCGACGTCCTCGCCGGCGATGGCGAGATTGATGCGTGCGGTTCGGGCGGTCAGGCTCGACACATCGCCGAGCAGGAAGCGGGCGATGTCGAGAATATGGATGCCCAGATCCTCGATGATGAAGCGTTCGCCCGTCGCCAGATAGGGCTGGCCGGAAAACACGTCATAGCCGGAACGAAAGGAGATGCGGCCGAAGAAGGCCGTGCCGATCTCGCCGCTGTCGAGCACCGCGCGCACCGCCTGGATCGGCAACTGCCAACGAAAGTTCTCATGCACCATCAGCGGCACGCCGGCGGTTTCGCAGGCCTTCACCATCGCCTTGGCATCGCCAAGCGTTGGCGCGAACGGCTTTTGGCAGATCACGGGAACGCCGTGCGTGGCAGCCATCTCGACCAGCGCACGATGGCTGCCCACCGTGGTGGCGACGTCGACGAAGTCGAGTTTCTCCCCGGCAAACATCGCCGCTGCGTCAGTGTAGCGCCGCGCCACGCCGAACTGGTCGCCGACGATCCTGAGCCGCTCGGCATCGCGGTCGCAGATGGCGACGATCGAGGCGCCTTCGATGCCGCGCCAGGCATGCATTTGGTTGACGGCGAAGAAGCCGCAGCCGATCAGCGCTCCACTTAAGCTCGCCATGCTCAACCCGCCTTCGCCATCTGCATCAGGGTAACGCGTTGCTGCAGCCGGCGCTGCGCCTGGTCGACGACGACGGCGACGATGATGACCAGGCCCTTGATCACCATCTGCCAGAAGGAACTCACGCCCATCATCACCAGCCCGTCCGACAGGATACCGATGACGAAGGCGCCGACGATGGTGCCGCCGATCGTGCCGCGCCCGCCCGACATCGAGGTACCGCCGAGCACCGCTGCGGCAATCGCATTCAATTCGAAGCTCTCGCCGGTCGCCGGATGCGAGGCCATCAGCTCCGAGGAGATGATCAGCCCGACGATCGCGGCGCAGAAGCCGGAGAACATGTAGACGAACATCTTGACCATGTTGACACGCACGCCCGAGATCCGCGCCGCGCGCTCATTGCCGCCGACGGCGAAGATGTGGCGGCCGAGCGGCGTGTAGCGCGCGAGATAGGCAGCCCCCAGCGCCACCACGATCAGGATCCAGATCGACACCGGCAGGCCGAGCAGCCGGCCGGCGCCGAGGAAGCCGAAGCCGGTGGTGCCGAGTTCCGGCTTGCCGACGAGGTTGGGGAAGGTGCGGCCGTCGGAGGACAGCAGCGCGAAACCGCGGGCGACATAGAGCACGCCGAGCGTGGCGATGAAGGGCGCGACGTTGAGCCTGGTGATCAGCAGGCCGTTGACGGCGCCGATCGCCATGCCGACCAGAAGCGTGATCAGGATGATCTCGAAGACGTTGAAATAGACGGTGTAACCGATCTGCAGGTCGATGCCGTTGAGCACGAGATAGCCGGCCACCATGCCGCATAGGCCGACGATCGAACCGACCGAAAGGTCGATGCCGCCGGTGATGATGACGAAGGTCATGCCCATGGCGAGGAAGGCGTTGAGCGCCACGTGCTTGGCCATCAGGATCAAATTGGCGGCCGAGAGGAAGTTCGGCGCGGCGATCGAGAAGAACACCAGAACCGCGATCAGCGCGATGAAGGTCCTGAGCTTCATCAGCGTCAGCAGCGCGGAACCGCTGGAGGCGAAAGGAGCGGCCGCCTTGGCCGGAATGTCAGTCATCAGCGTTGCTCTCCATGTGCCGGTCCGTGACCCAGCGCCGATGCCGCGACGATCGCCGCTTCCGTCGCCTCGGCGCGATCGAACATGCCGGTCAGTCTGCCATTGCTCATCACCGCGATGCGGTCGGACAGCGCCATCACCTCGTCGAGATCGGAGGTGGCGAACAGGATGCCGAGTCCGTCACGCGAAAGCTTGCGCATAGTGCGGAAGACGTCGGCCTTGGCGCCGACATCGATGCCGCGGCTGGGTTCGTCCATCAAAAGCACTTTCGGTTCGGTCAGCAACGCCTTGCCGATCACCACCTTCTGCTGGTTGCCGCCCGACAGCGACGACACTTCCTGCGCCGGATCGGCGACCTTGATCGCCAGTTCCCGCACCATCTGCACGACGGCCTGCCGCTCGGCGCCGCCGCGGATATGAAACAGGCTGACGAAGCGCGACAGGCTCGCCAGCGTCAGGTTGCTGGCGACCGAGAGGATCGACACCAGCCCTTCGCGCTGGCGGTCCTCGGGGATCAGTGCCAGTCCGCGCTGGATGCGGCGCGTCGTGTCGCGCTCCTTCACCTGTTTGCCGGCGATGAAGATCTTGCCGCTGGCATGGCCGTGACGGCCCATGATGCAGTCGAACAGCTCGCTGCGCCCGGCGCCCATCAGCCCGTATATGCCGAGGATTTCGCCGGCGCGCAGCGACAGCGAGACATGGTCGACCGCCAGTCCGCCGGTGACGCGCGGCAGGCAGATCTCCTCGGCGCGGAAGATTTCCTCGCCGGGCTGATGTCCGTCGGCCTTGGCGAAATCCTTGGCATCCGAGCCGATCATCTGCCGCACGATCCACTGCGTGTCGACGTTCCTCATTTCCTCCTGGCCGGTGATGCGGCCGTCGCGCAGTACGGTGACGGTGTCGCCGATGCGGATCAGTTCTTCCAGCCGGTGCGAGATGTAGACGATGGCGACGCCGCGCGCCTTGAGGTCGGCGATCACCTTGAACAGGATTTCGACTTCCGCCGCGCTCAGCGCCGAGGTCGGCTCGTCCATGATCAGGATCTTGGCGTCGAGCGAAACCGCCTTGGCGATCTCGACCAGCTGCTGCTGGCCGATGCGCAGGTCCTCGACCAGCATGTCCGGCCGGATGCCGGCTTCGAGCCGGTCGAGGAATTCGCCCGCCCGTTTTTCCTGCTCCTTGCGGTCGATCTTGCCCAGCCGGTTGGTGATTTCGCGTGTGGCGAAGATGTTCTCGGCCACGGTCATGTTGCCGAACAGGTTCAGCTCCTGGAACACCATGCCGATGCCGCGCGCCACCGCATCTCCCGACGAGGAGAAGGAAACCTCTTCGCCTTCGAGCAGGATGCGGCCGGCGGTCGGCTGCTCGACGCCGGCGATGATCTTCATCAGCGTCGACTTGCCGGCGCCGTTTTCACCGACCAGCACGTTGACGGCACCCCTGCGCACCTCGAAGTTCGCCTGCTTGACCGCCACCGTGCCGGCATAGACCTTCGAGACGTCCTCGAGCTTGAGGATCACCTCATGAGCGGCCGCCATGCTCATGGCTTCGGCCCGATCTCGGCCTCCGCCGGCGTCACCAGCGGCAGGTCCTGGCCGCCTTCGATCGTGTAGGCGCCGATCACCTTGGCGGTGCGGCCTTCAAGTGCCTCGCGCGGCAGTTTGGACAGCACGGTCTTGTCGGCATAGGCGTTGAAGGCCTTGCCGAACTGGGCGAAGTCGATCTGGTTGGTGAAGTCGTTGAACTGGACGAAATCGAGGCTGTCGCGCAGTGCGGTGCCGCGCATCGCCGGCCCGATCTGGACGCGCGCATCGGCCTTGCCGTCGCCGTCCACGTCGATGTCCATCGTTGCCGCGCGCGACTGCGTGTTGGCGGCGACGATCTTGCCCTCGACGCGCACCGCGAAGGTCCATGGCGAATTCGCCTGCTTCCTGGGGTTGCCGTATCTGGCGCCGGCTGCGGCCGGATCGGCTTTCGCCAGCGCATGGACCTCGGCGAACGGCCCGGCCTTCTGCCTGAGGTAGGGGATGACCTTCGAGGCCCAGATGTCCTCGACCATCTTGTCCGGGTTGAAGGTGGGCGCCTTGCTTTCCTCCTGTGCCGATGACGTCGGCAGGATCTTGCAGGCGCTGAGACCGATGCCGGCGAGGGCGACAAGCGTCAGCCAAGTGAAAGGGGTCAGCCAGGTCAATCTGTTCGGCATGGCGGTCAAAAAAATCACCCGGAACGTGAAACTGGAGCAATTCCAGGAAAAGTCTGAAGCGGTTTTCCGTGCGGAATTGCGTCAAAACAAAACTGGGCGAGGGGCGAACACGGGTCCGCCCCTCCCTGTTATTTTGCGCCGGCTCAGTTCTTCAACGCGAAGGTTTCCAGCTTGGCGGCATTGTCGCCGTTGACGAGCACGCAGTCCATCAGCTGCTTCTCCTTCTCGGGCGACTTCTTGTTCTTGATGAAGTCGTTGGCCTGTTCGACCGCCATCTGCGCCTGGGCATAGGCAGGCTGCAGCACCGTCGCCTTGATGCCGCCTGAGGTGATGGAATCGCGCACGTCGTTCGATCCGTCGAAGCCGACGACGATGACATCCTTGCGGTTCGCGGCGGCGAGCGCGGCATAGGCGCCCATCGCCATCGTGTCGTTGCCGGAGATGACGCCCTTGATGTCGGGATTGGCCTGCAGGATCGATTCCATCTTGGAATAGGCCTCGGTCTGGCTCCAGTTGGCCGACTGCTGCGCGACCATCTTCAGGTCCGGATAGTCGTCGATGACGTCATGATAGCCCTTGGAGCGGATGCCGGCATTGGTGTCGGATTCCTTGCCGACCAGCTCGACGAAATTGCCCTTTTCGCCCATCAGCTTGATGAATTCCTGCGCGCCCAGCTGGGCGCCCTGGTAATTGTTGGAGACGATCTGCGCCACGGCGACGCCGGTGGCGTTGATCTCGCGGTCGATCAGGAAAGAGGGAATACCGGCGTCCTTGGCCTTCTGCACGGCGGCGACGGTGGCGTCGGCGCCGGCATTGTCGAGGATGATCGCCTTGGCGCCGCGGCCGATCGCGGTGTCGATCAGTTCGGACTGCTTGTTGGCATCGTCGTCATGCACCAGCACCAGCGCCTCGTAGCCGAGTTCCTTGGCCTTGGCCTCGGCGCCGACGGCTTCGGCCTTGAAGAACGGATTGTCGTGCGATGGTGTGATGATGGCGATGAGGTCCGCCGCGTAGGCGGGCATCGCCGTGCCGAGTGCCAGCACGCCGGCGAAAGCCGCAAGCGTCATTCTGCGTGTCAGTTTCATGAAGTCCTCCCGTTTGAAAAGTCTGTGTCTCGATCGATCGAGGCCACTGTCCGCGTTTGAATCCGTCAGGCTGTGAAGGTTGCGGAACGCCTGGACTCAAGCCGTCGGTCGGCTCCGCCAAAGCAAGTTCCTTTTCCCCGCCATCCTCCACCCGTTTCAGCTTCGAACTCCCGGCGAAGCGTGATTGATCCGAGCGAAGATTAGCTTAGCCAACTGGTATGATGAGTCAACCACAAATTCAGATGATCTGTACCTGAGGCGCTCAAGTGATCCGCTGAATGCTGGCCGCGATCTCTTCCGGCTCGAAGACGCGCTTCCAGTCGTCGCGCATCAGCACCGGCTTGCCGAATTCGATCGCCTTGTTGCAGGCGTCCGAGAACACGCCCTTGGTTTCGCCGAAGATGACGGCGCCGAGCACGTTCATGTGGCCAAGCAGGAAATCGAGCGCCGCCTGCTGGTCGACGCCACGCGCCACGACCTCGTCGACCGCTTCCTTCATGACGACCAGCAGCGAAGCGCATACGGTTTCCGAAAGACCTGGCTCGAGCAGCGCCATCTGTTCGACGGAGACGCGGTGCGAGCGCATCACCGGCGCCCAGATGATCTTGGCGATGGCCTCACCCTTGGCGTAGTCGGCTTCCGGTCCCTGCATCAGGGCGCTGACCATGTGCTGCTTGGCCTTGACACCGCCGAAATAGTCCTTCTTGGCCGCCATGTCGGTCTCGTCGTTGAAGATCGGCGGATGGCAGGGATGGGTGACGAAGTAGGTCAGGTCGGGACGATCGGGCAAATGGCCGGCAAACGGTGCGGCCGCGTCGAGCACGATGACCATCGTGCCCGGCGCGAGCTTGCTCTCGATGCTTGTCGCGACCTTGCCGATATGGGTGTCCGGCACGGCCAGGATCACCACGTCGGCGCCTTTCAGCGCCTCGTCGGCGCTGACCGTGTCGAAGCCCAGTCCGGTCTTCAGTCGATCACGCCCGGCCTCGCTGACCTCGACATGGCGGATCGTATAGGGCGAGCCGCGGAAATTGGTCGAAAGGCGGTAGCCCATTTTCCCGCCGGCACCGAACAGCGCAATCGTCGTCATCTAGCCCTTGCTCCCTGGTCGTGGACGATGGCGTTGCCGATCGTCACCTTATCTACTGGTATGATCACTCTACCACAACTTGGCAAGAAGAATCATCATCCGCTTGTCATTCCGGTCGGGCTGCCGTCGAGCTTGGCCCGGATTTCACCGTGCCGTCGTCGTCCGTGCGGTCGACGGCGGCTCGGCGCGACAGCACCTGCCGGCCGGCCAGCGCCAGAACGAAAATGACGACGATGCCTTGCACGATGTCCTGCGCACCCGGCGGCAGGCCGACGATCTGCATGGTGGTGACGATGAGGATCAAAAGGATGCTGGCGAACAGCGTGCCGACGGCGCTCGCCGAGCCGCCGAAGATCAGCGTGCCGCCCAGCACCACCGCGGCGATCGACTGCAAGAGATAGGGCTGGCCCATTTCGAGGAAGGCGCCGCCTATATAGGCGCCGAGCAGCAGCCCGTTGAGCGAAGCGAGCACAGACGAGATGACGAACGCCGACGCTATGACACGGTTGTTGCGGATCGCCGCCAGCCGCGCGGCGGTGCGGTTCTGGCCGACCGCCGACAGCAATTGTCCGAACACCGTGTAGCGCAGCACGAAGGCGGTCGCGGCCACGCCAACGATGGCGATGATGGCCATGATCGGCATGCCGGAGACGCGGCCCGTCGCTAGCGTCTTCAGCAGCGGGCTGACGGCAAAACCCGATATGGCGCGGTTCGATAGCAGTGTCGCGGTCGCGAGAACGTAGCCTGTCGCCAGCGTGGCGATGATGGCCGGTATGTTCAGCCCGACGACGAGCAGCGAATTCAAGCCGCCGACCGCGAGGCCGAGCAGGATCGCCGCACCCACGCCGATGGCAAGGTTGGCGTCCTGGCCCTTGATGGTGAGCAGCGCCACGAAGGCGCTGAGCGTGATCACCGACGCCACCGAAAGGTCGATATTGCCGCGCCCGGTGGTGACGACGAACATCTGGCCGATGCCGACGACGGTCAGGAACGAGGCCGACAGCATGATGCCCGACAGGCTGGAGAGGCTGAAGCGGTTGGTGACCACCGAGAGCACCAGCCAAAGCACAAGCACGCCGATCGCCGACCAGCCCCAGCGGTTCTTCTGCGCCCAGAGGCTGAAGGCGGCGAGGCCGTTCATTGTTCGCTCCTGCGGTCTGCGGTCAGGCTGCGCAGCGTCAGCAGGGCGATGAGGATCAGCCCTTGCGTTGCCGCGTTGAAGTCGCTGCTCACGTTCAGCGTGCCGAGCAGGGCGCCGATCAAGGCCAGCGTGACCGCGCCGGCGATGGCGCCGATCGGCGAAATGACGCCGCCCAGCAGCGAGCAGCCGCCCATGACCACGGCGGCGACGCTGAGCAGCGTGAACGAGTTGCCGGAATTGATGTCGCTTGCCGTGTTGATCGCCGTCAGCGACAGGCCGGCGGCAGCCGCGAACAGTCCGGCGACCAGGTAGCGCACCAGCGCATAGCGCGTCGGCGACCAGCCGGAGCGGATCATGGCGGTCGGATTGTTGCCGAAGCCGCGCAGCACCACGCCGAGCGGCAGCCGGTCGATCACCAACACCATCAGTGCGACCGTGGCGATGAGGATGACGGAGGTGGGCAGGAAGCCTAGCGACCAGCTGAACATCGCCGACAGCCATTCGGGGCTGGCGCCGCCCGGTGTCGGCTGCAGCGCGTAGCCCAGTCCCATCCAGATGAAGGAGGCGCCGAGCGTGACGACGATGGCCGGGATCTTGCGTGCCTGGATCAGGCCGCCGAGCCCGGCATAGGCGGCGACCGCCGCCGCCAGCGCCAGCGCGCCGAGCCATGGCTGATCGTAGAGCAGCGTGGCGGAGAGCACGCTGACGAGGCCGGCAAAGGCGCCGACGCCGAGGTCGATCTCGCTGCCGCCGACGATGAACATCTGCGCCGCCGTCACCAGCACCAGCGACAGCGCCGGCATCAACAGCAGATCCAGCCCGAAGATCGAGGCGACCGCCGGGTTGGCCGAGATCATCACCGCCAGCACGGCGGCGAGGCCGATGAAGGGAGCCGCGTTCACCAAGCGGCGGGCAAGCCCGGCGCTGGCGGTGCTGTGCCGCGCGTCGGCGCGGGTGTCCGCCTGCTGGGTGAAGGATGCGCCGACGACGGCCGATTCCGTGATCGCCTCGCCGCTCAATTCCTTGACGATGCGCCCGCCCGAAAACACCAGCACGCGGTCGCAGGCCAAAAGCTCGGCATCTTCGGTCGTGTGCCAGACCAGTGTGCGCCCGCTGCGCGCGATCTCGTTGCAGAGCTTGTAGAAGTCCTGCTTGGTGGCGATGTCGACGCCGCGCGTCGGATCGTCGAGCAGCAGGATCGGCGTGTCGGCGACGAGGGCGCGGGCGACCAGCGCCTTCTGCTGGTTGCCGCCGCTGAGTTCGAGGATGTTGGAGCCGAAGCGTTTGTCGTCGAGCCGCAGCCGGCTGCCCGCATCGGCCGCCGCCTTGCGGCTGGCGCGCTCCGAAACCAGCCCCAGTGCCGGACGGCGGGCAAGGCTGCCTATGCTGATGTTTCCAAGCACACTCCACAGCGGGAACACGCCTTCCTTCTGGCGGTCGCCGGCAATGAAACCGGCATCGCCGCTCCTGATGACCGCGGTTCCCCTGGCAGAATCCGGCTCGAAAATGGCGTGCAGCAAGTCCTTCTGGCCGCTGCCCTCGAGCCCCGCCAGTCCGATGATCTCGCCGCGGCCGATCGCGATGTCGCGGCCGAGGCCGGCGGTCAGAAAGCCGGACAATTTGACCAGCGCCTCGCCGCTGCTGGCGACGGCGGCGCTGTGCTGGTGGATTGAATTGGCGTCGCCGCCCATGAGCTGCACCAACTGGCCGATCGAAGTGTCGGCGACATCTCCGCGCCAGGCGGTACGTCCGTTGCGCAGCACCATCACCTGCGTGGCGATGTCGATGATTTCCTGCAGCTTGTGGCTGATGAAGATGAAGGCGAGGCCGTATCTGGCTCGTTCGCGGATGAACGACCGCAACTGCCTGGAGCGGTCGAGGTCGAGCGAGGAGGTCGGCTCGTCGAGCACGATCAGCTTGACGTCGGGCGTTGCGGCGGCGCGCGCGATCTCGACCATCTGCCGCTCGGCGATGGAAAGGTGGCCGACTTCGGCATTCACATCGATGCCGTTGGTGGGAAAGACGGCGTCCAGCGCTGCGCGGGCGCGGGTCCGGTAGAGTGCGCGCCAGCCCGGCCGGTTGGTCGCTTCGCCGGGCGTCTCCAGGAAGAAATTCTCGGCGACGGAAAGATTGGCGCACAGCGACAGTTCCTGATGCACCATGCTGGATGCCGCGCCTTTGCGCCTCGGCTGTGCCGTAGTCGGCGAAGCTCACGCCTTGTCCGGCGAACGAAATCGAGCCGAGGGTCGGCGACGTTGCCCCGCACAGGATGCGCATCAGCGTCGACTTGCCGGCGCCGTTGCCGCCGACCAGGCCGATGATTTCGCCGGCCGAGACGGCGAGGTCGATCTGCGCATTCGCCAACGTCGGGCCGAAACTCTTGGTGATCTGCGACAGCGAGACGACGTTGGGCCTGATGTCGGGCATCGTAGCGGCTGCGCCTTCCGGATCGGCTACGGCGAGATGGGACATTCGTCCTCCGTTTCTTTACGGACAAGGACCGGGCGCGGCGTTTGGCTGCGTCCGGTCCCTGGCAATGGCAGCCTTACTTGCTGAGCAGGTTCTGCTTGACCCAGTTGAGCGAATAGCTGGGGCTGATGATCTGGCCGCCCGGCAGCTTCGCATACTCCTTGAGATTGTTGGCATCGACGGTCGCTACCGGCATGATCATCAGCTTCGGTGCCTTGCCGCCCTTGAGCAGCGAAAGGCCGAGCCAGAGTGCGGCGCCGCCAATGCCCGGTGTGGTGTTCATCGAGACCGTCTGGTAGCCGTTCTTGGCATTCTCGTCGGCCCACCATTTGACGAAGTCGGTGCCGCCGCCGCCTTCGATGATCGGCATCTTGCCGGCATAATCGCCGCCATATTGGACGAAGGCCTGGGCAATGCCGACATCGTCGCTGCCGCCCTGGCCGAGCACGGCGTCGACATGCGGCAGCGAGGGCAGGACGTTGGCGATCGCCGCTTGCGCGACCGAGGCGGTCGCCTGGCCATAGACGGTGGCGACAACCTTGATGTCGGGATATTTCGCCAGCACCGACTGCTGCGCGTTGAACATGTCGTTGTCGGGCGCCGAGCCCTTCACGCCGCGCACCTGGATGACGTTGCCCTTGCCGCCGATCATCTTGAAGACGGCTTCGGCCTGGGCCGCCTTGTAGCCCTTGAAGTCGAAGTTGAGCTGGTAATTGCAGGGCGCCGAAGCAACCGAATCGAAGGAAACGACGATGATGCCGGCCTTGCAGGCCTTTTCGATGATGCCGTTGACCGCGGTTTCCGAAGCCGCGTCGACGGCGAGCACGTCGACCTTCTTGAGGATGAGTTCGGCGATCTGGCTGTTCTGTTGCGCCACCGAGCCGTCACCGTTCATGACGATATAGTCGGCGATCTGACCGGCAGCCTTGGCTTCCTTGGCCGAGGCCTCGAAAGCCTCCACCATCTGATGCCGCCAGGTGTTGCCGTAATAGGCGTTGGCGAGCGCGATTACCGGTGCGTCCGGCGACGCCATCGCCGGCAAGACCGAAACACTGGCGAACGCGGCGCCGGCAAGCGCCGCCACAATTGAAAACTTCATGATTTCTCCTCCCAAAAAACCCGGCCGACCTGATCGGCTCGTCCGTCATTTCGTGTCTCTTCCGAAAGACACCATACCAGCTGCATGTTATACCAGCATACCAAATAGGCAAGCCGGTCGGAACTCATTTGATTGCGTCGACGGAACCACGGCCTGCCGGGTTCTTCTGTGTCACCCTTGGCCAGTTGGGCCGGTCCGTTGCGGCATGTGCCGCGCTGACGTTGGCTATGGCTGGACGTTATGTCATCATATATGTAATGTCAAATAAATGCCGGGACCTTGCCTGTCGGTGCGACTCGGGATCGATTATGCCTGGGAACGATCAGGGGAGATGCGGATGGAGCCGGTCCAGAAGAAGAAGTTGTATGTCGAGGTGCTCGACCGCCTGATGGCGGCGATCTCGACGTCCGAATTCCCGCCCGGTTCCCAATTGCCGTCGGAAAAGGAGCTGATGACGATGATCGGCGTCGGGCGGCCGTCGATCAGGGAAGCGATGCTGACGCTGCAGCAGATGGGGCTCATCAGGATCTCGCACGGCGAACGTGCGCGTGTCATCAATCCGACGCCCGAAGTGATCGTCGACCAGGTCTCCGCGGCAATGGTCATGATGCTGGCGACGAACTCTCGTGGTCTCGAAGAACTCAAGGAAGTCAGGCTCTTGCTGGAAACCGGGCTGGTCCGGATAGCCACGCGGCGGGCCACCGCCAAGAGCCTGGAACGGCTTGCCGAGACCTTGCGCCACTTGCGCGACGCAAAGGGCGACCAGGCACGATTTGTCATTGCCGACATGGAATTCCACGCCGTCATAGCGGAGATGAGCGGCAATTCGATGATTGCTGCCGTGGCCAAGGGCATGCTCGAATGGCTGTCCCGCTTCAAGCGCGATCTCGTCGCCGTGAAAGGCGCCGAGCGCCTGACGGTCGAGGAGCACGAACGGATATACAAGGCAATCGCCAGCGGCGATGCGGAAGGCGCGAGCGCCGCCATGGCCGACCATATCGGTCGTGCCAATGAACTCTATTCGAAACTGGCCGATGGCGGTGGGGGCTGACGGCGGCCAAAATTTTTTGATCAGAAAACTCATGTGATGACATGATGTCTTTTTAGTGGTATCGCTCGCCGCCATGAAGTTCATTCCAGCCGGGAAACCTGCATTGACCGGTCGCCTCCGCGCCACCTACCTGATCGAAACCCGCTACCCGCCGGAGATTGCAGCGGCCGCGATGGCGGGCGAGCAATCGAGCGGGACGTTCCGCGCCATACCCGGGGAAACGCCGGAACTGTTGCGCCGGTTCGGAGCGCGCGTCGAATTCGTCGAGGATGTTGTCGAGGTTGACGGCGAGGCGCTGCCGTTTTCGCGTTCGCCCAAGAATGCCGCCGCCGCCATACCGCGCCGGGCCAAGGTGGGTCTTTCCTGGAACATCGAGAATACAGGCACCGTGCTGGCTTCGGTCTGGTCGACGGTCCTCGGCAATCTGTTCGAGCTGCATCATTTCTCGGCCATGCGCCTGCTCGACGTCACCTTTCCCGATGTCTTCGCGGATGCCTATCCGGGACCGGCTTTCGCCGTCGAAGGGACGCGTCGCCTGACCGGAGTCGAGGGACGCCCGCTGATCGGCACGATCGTCAAGCCGAGCGTTGGCCTTACGCCCGAAGAGACGGCGGGTCTTGCCGATACGCTGATCGCCGCCGGTCTCGATTTCATCAAGGACGACGAACTGATGGGAGATCCCCCGCATTCGCCGTTTGAACAGCGGCTCGAGGCGGTCATGGCGGTGATAGACAGGCACGCGGACAGAACCGGCCGCAAGGTCATGTATGCTGCCAACATTTCCGGCGACATCGACGCCATGCGCCGCCAGCTGGATCTGATCGAGCGCCGCAGCGGCACCTGCGCGATGCTCGTCCTGAATTCCGTCGGCCTGTCGGGTGTCGTCGAGATGCGTCGTCATTCCGGCGTTGCGCTACACGGCCACCGGGCAGGCTGGGGCCTCTTCAGCCGTTCCCCTGATCTGGGCATGAGCTATATCGCGTACCAGAAATTCTGGCGCCTGGCAGGCATCGACCACATGCACGTCAACGGGCTGTCCAACAAATTCTGCGAACCCGACGAATCGGTGATGGCCTCGGCCCATGCCTGCCTGACTCCGATGCTCGGACGGGCTGACCGCCCCGATACGGTCATGCCGGTGTTTTCGTCCGGACAGACAGCGGTGCAGGCGGGCGAGACCTACGAAAGGCTCGGCTCGAACGATTTCATCTATTGCTGCGGCGGCGGGATCATGGCGCATCCCGGCGGACCGGCCGCGGGCGTTCGAAGCCTGCATGATGCTTTCGAAGCCGCGGCGGTCGGCATTCCCGCGCGCGACTATGCCGCCACGCATCCGGACCTCGAGGCCGCGCTGCGGGCGTTCGGCTGAACCTGCGCCAACCGCGCCATCAAGATGAAATGGGAGAAGAGCAAATGTCGATATCGGTAGCGGTGCTTGGAGCCGGCGGGAAAATGGGCTTCCGCGTAACCGGAAAGCTGATCGGCGCTGGCTATGGTGTCCGTGCCGTGGAGGTCGGCGAGGCGGGCCGCAAACGATTGGCTGAATCAGGCATCGCCGCCGTTGCCATGGAGGAAGGTATTCCCGGCGCCAAGGTCGTGGTGATGGCCTTGCCGGACAACATCATCGGCCAGGTGACGCGGCAGATCTCGCCCATGCTTGCCAAGGGCACCATGATCCTCGTTCTGGATGCGGCCGCACCCTATGCCGGCGACCTGCCGAAGGACCGGCCGGACCTCACTTATTTCGTCGGCCACCCCTGCCATCCACCCTTGTTCGGCGACGAAACGGAGTGGGCCGCGCGTCGCGACTATCATGGCGGCATCGCCAAGCAATCGATCGTCTGCGCCCTGATGCAAGGTCCCGAAGAGCACTACGCGCTTGGCGAGGAAGTGTGCAAAGCGATGTGGTCGCCGATCATCGACAGCCACCGCGTCACGGTCGAACAGCTGGCGATCCTGGAGCCCGGCCTGTCCGAAATGGTCGCCATGCCTTTCGTCGACACGATGGTCGAGGCGGTCGAGGAGTGCGAGCGCAAATACGGTATTCCCAGGCAGGCCGCGCTCGATTTTCTGATCGGCCATTTGAACGTCGAGATCGCCATGTGGTTCGGCTTCTCGCCGAAAGTGCCGTCCGACGCGGCGCTGCGCTTGATGCGGTTCGCCAAGGGCGTCGTGGTCCGCGACGACTGGCGCGAAGCGCTGTCGCCGGCCAAGGTGAAGGAAGCCTCCGAATTGATCGTCTACGGCAAGGGGGCCTGAGCCCTGCCTTCGCGGATCATATCGGTATCGACCGCGCTCTTCGACGGCTACTCCATGGACCTGGCCGTCGAAGAGATTGCCGCTGTGGGTGCTGCCCATGTCGAGCCGGCCTTCATTCGCGGCTATGTCGATTTCGATGAAGGCATGTTTGCCGACGCGAACGCGTCGCGGTTGCGCCGGACGGCGAAACATGCCGGGCTTGGCATCAATGCCGTGTCGGCTCATCTCGACCTGTCTGGGCCTGATGCCATCGAGGCGTTGTCCCGGCGCATCGGCTTTGCCGCCGGCCTTGGCGCATCCTTCCTGATCACCAATGCCGGCCCGATGACGGACAGCGCGGCGATCCGCACGACGATCGATGCCGTTCTGCCGAGGCTGGAACAGGCTGACATCGTTCTGGCGCTCGAGAACCCCGGACATGGCTGCGGCAATCTGCTCGGCAGCGCGCGATCAGGGGCAAGCTTCGTCCGCGCCATCGGATCGCCGCACATCCGCCTGAACCACGACGCCGGCAACATTTTCACCTACAGCGGCGAGACGATGCAGCCGTCGCAAGATATCGCCGATGCCATCGACATGGTCGGCCATGCTCATCTGAAGGATGTCGTCAGCACCGGGGCAGGATGGGCGTTCTGCGCCATCGGCGACGGCTCGGTCGGCTATGAACCCTATTGGGCGATGCTTCCCGCGATGCTGCCGGTCAGCATCGAACTGCCATTGCGATTGGAGCGCCCGGGACGCCGTGATCCTGAGCGACGCAACACGCCCGTCGACATCGCCGCCATTCGCGGCGCCTTGCGGCGCTCGCTGGATTTCGTGAACGCGTTGGAGATCCCGGACGTCGAGTTCTGAGCGCGTCCCGACTATCCGCGTTCGGGGAACATGGCCTTCAGCCCTTCGCGCGAAGCCTTGGCGATGCCGCGCTCGGTGATCAGTCCGGTCACCAGCCGAGCCGGCGTCACGTCGAAGGCGGGGTTCCTTGCCGGCGTCGCTTCGGGCGATACACGCACCTGGGCGATCTCGCCCTCGGCGGTCTTGCCCCAGACCAGCGACACCTCGTCGCCCGAGCGCTCCTCGATCGGGATCTCGGCGAGGCCGTCGCCCACGGTCCAGTCGATGGTGGGCGAGGGCAGCGCGACGTAGAACGGCACGTCATTGTCGGCGGCGGCGAGCGCCTTCAGATAGGTGCCGATCTTGTTGCAGACATCGCCATCGGCTGTCGTGCGGTCGGTGCCGACGATGACCATGTCGATCGCGCCACGCTGCATCAGATGGCCGCCGGCATTGTCGACGATCAGCGTGTGCGGCACGCCGTGGCCAGCCATCTCCCAGGCGGTCAGCTGGGCGCCCTGGTTGCGCGGCCGTGTTTCATCGACATAGACATGGACGGGAATGCCGGCTTCGACGGCGAGGTAGATCGGTGAAGTCGCTGTGCCGTAGTCGACTGTCGCCAGCCAGCCGGCGTTGCAGTGGGTGAGGATATTGACCGCCTCGCCCGGCTGCTTGCGCGCCGCGATCGCCTTGATGATGGCGAGACCGTTCTCGCCGATGGCGCGGTTCAGCCCGACATCCTCGTCGGCGATTTCACTGGCGCGCCGATAGGCGGCCGCGGCGCGTTGTCCGGCCGGCAGCGGTCGCAGGAAACGCCGCATCTCGTCCAGAGCCCAGCGCAGGTTGATCGCCGTCGGCCGTGTCTCGTGCAGAGTTTCCCACACAGTGTCGAGCGCTTCGTCGGACGGATCGTGCGCCATCTGCATGGCGACGCCATAGGCCGCGGTGACCCCGATCAACGGTGCGCCGCGCACCCACATGTCGCGGATCGCGGTGGCGATGTCGGCGACCGTGCCGAGCTTCTCGATGCGGAATTCATGCGGCAGCCAGCGCTGGTCGATGATCTCCACCGAGCGGCCGTCGTCGCTGAGCCAGATGGTCCGATAGTGGCGGTCGCCGACGTTCAAATGCTGTTCTCCCGTTCGATCAGCGCGGCCAGTGTGTTGACCTCGTCGATGCTGTGAATCTGGCGCCGGTTGACGGCGATGTGACGACCGAATTTCAGCGCCTTCGACTCACAACTGGCGCGCAGATCTTCATCGGCAATGGTCTCGAAGTCGGCATTGTGGGCGAGGCCGAGGATGCGCCTGTGCACCTCGATGCCGGCAAAACCGAGCAGATCGTCCCAGATCTGGTGCAGGACATTATCGAGCGCCTGCTCGGCGCCCAGCCTGTCGCCCTGATCCTCGAACAGGCTTTTTTGATAGAGCATGCCGGCGCGCTCGGTGCGCCACAGATGCGAGAACTCGGCGCGGAACACCGCCCATGTCTCGACGACGACATCGAGCAGATAGGCGCGCATGGCGTCGCGCTTGCCCTTCTGCTCATGCCCGCGTTGCGAGAAGAACGACATCCAGAAATTGGCGAGCAGCATGCCGACATCGAAGGCCATCGGACCGTAGAAGGCGAACTCCGGATCGATCATCCGCGTTTCCTGGTCCGTGACCATGATCGAGCCGGAATGCAGGTCGCCATGCAGCAGCGTCTCGGCATTGGCGGCGAAGATCTGCTTCAGCCGCTGCGCCTCCACCTTGAGGTCACGGTCGGCCCGCAGTTCGGCCACCAGCCCGTCGAGCTGCGGACTGGTGTGGCGGTTCATCTTGGCGTCGAAATAGGGGTCTGAGAACACCAGGTTCTCGGTGATGTCGCAAAGTTCGACATTGTCGGCGAACAACGCCAGGTCCGCCTTGCGATCCTTGGTCGCCATCGACAGATCGGAACCGCGAAACAGCGTGCGGGCCATGAACAGGCCGATATCCCTGGCAATGTTGGGCAATTGGCGGCCGTCGATCAGGGCGCGCCTCAGAATGATGTGTGGCGGCGCCAGATACTCCATGATGATCAGCGCCTGGACTTCGTCGAAGTAGTAGATCGCCGGCACCGAGCCCGGCGCGCGCGCCTCCTGGCGGGTCAGCGCGTGATACTCGAAGAAGGAGCGTTTGAGCGGCAGCGGCCAGCTGTCGCCGACGAGGCGGACATAAGGCAGGGCTTGCTTGACGATGGCACCGCCACTGGCACCTTCGACGATGAACACCAGGTTCAGATTGCCGTCCCCGACCTCGCGGACCTTCCAGGCGCTAGCATCCTTGCCGATCTTCGCGCACAGCGCCTCGTTCGTACCGAGACGTGTTGCGAGGGTCTCCACTGACAATGCTTCGAACGGCAATTTCCCAGTCATCCTTGTCCCTCCCGCCGATGTGCTCCGATCATAAGGGAGCCTTGGCGGCGAGGCCAAGCTAGGAAGCTGTCTGGCAATTGTCAATCGTGTTGACAATTGCCGACATTGACCATAGCGTCATGGTCAGGGAGGAACGCATGGTCGGCAATGCCGTGTTCCGCGTAGAGGGACTGAGGAAATCCTTTGGCCGCAACGAGGTGCTTGGCGGCATCGCGCTGGACCTCCATGCCGGTGAAGTGACCGTGCTGATGGGCGCCAACGGCGCCGGTAAATCCACCCTCGTCAAGATCGTCAGTGGCGTCTACGAGCGTGGCGGCGGCAGCATGACGCTTGCCGGGCAGGATTTTACGCCGAACACGCCGGCGGAAGCGATCCGCGCCGGCGTCGTCACCGTGCACCAGAACATCAATGACGGCGTCGTCGCCGACCTCGATGTCGCCACCAATCTCACGCTCGACAGGCTGAGCGGCCGGGGCGTGCCGACCCTGTTCAATCCCGCTCGCGTGCGCCGTGAGGCCAAGGCGGTCGCAGACCGCATGGGGCTGGCCATTGATCTCAAGGCCCGCGTCAGCGACCTTTCGCTCGCCGATCGCCAGATGGTGGCGATTGCCCGAGCGCTCGCCCATCAGCCGAAGGTGCTGATCCTCGATGAGCCGACCTCGTCGCTCTCCAGTGCCGAAGCCGACAGGCTGTTCGCGCTGGTCGACCGGCTGCGCGAGCAAGGCGTGGCGATCCTCTACATCTCGCACCGCATGTCGGACATCAGGCGGCTCGCGGACCGCATCGTCTCGATGCGCGACGGTGTCGTCTCCGGCGCCTTCGACACCAAGCCGCTCGACTATGAGGGTGCGGTCAACGCCATGCTCGGCCGCAAGATCCATCTCGACCGGATCGTCGCCAGAAGTTCGGCCAGGGCGGTCCTGAGCGTCGAAGAGCTGCGCATCGCGCAGGGTGCCCGGCCGATCTCCCTGACGCTTGGCGATGGCGAAGTCGTCGCCATCACCGGTCTCGTCGGTGTCGGCAAGACCGCTCTTGCCGAGACGCTGTTCGGTGTGCGCCGACCGCTCGCCGGCACCATGACGATGAACGGCAAGCCTTACGCGCCGCGCTCGACGGGCGACGCGATCGCCGCCGGCGTGTTCCTCGTCGCCAAGGATCGCGCCACCAGCGGCATTGTCGGCGGCTTCAACATAGAGCGCAATGTCAGCCTGCCCTTCCTCAAGCGGATGTCCAGTCTGAGTGTCCTCAAACGCCGCCTCGAACGCGCCACCGCACGCCGGCAGATCGAGCAACTCGGCATCGTCTGCCGCTCGGAGAAGGATGAGATGTCGGCCTTGTCCGGCGGCAACCAGCAGAAGGTGATGGTCGCCCGCTGGATGGCGCAGAATGCCGCGCTATTCATCCTCGACGAGCCGTTCCAGGGCGTCGACATTTCGGCCCGGCGCGATATCGCAGCCAAGCTGAGGGCAAGCGCCAATGGCCGCGCCACGCTTTTGTTCGTCACCGAACTCGACGAAGCGCTGGAGACGGCCGACCGCATCCTGGTGATGTCGGAGCACACAATCGTCGGCGAACACCGCAACGCCGATGTCGATCTAGATCGCCTGCTGGCCGAGGTCGCGGGCGGGCCGCTGCACAGCGCCGCCTGAGCGTGGCGGACGATGGAATTGGAATGGAGAGATCATGGGTTGGAGTTGGGACGGCAGCGGCGCCGGGGTGCGCGCAATGACGCTGCGCGACTACGCCATCCGCTATGGGTTCATAGTGCTGTTGTTCGGATTGGTCGCTTATTTCGCGATCGCCGCCGACGGGTTCGTCTCGCCGCAAAGCGCCGTCTTCATCTTCCAGTCGGTCGCCATCACCGGCGTGCTGGCGCTCGGCGTTACCGCAACTTTGGTTGTCGGCGGCTTCGATCTGTCGATCGGTTCGGTCGCGACCTCGGCCATGATGGCGGCGGCCTATGTCATGGTGGTGCTGGAGCAGAACGCTTTCGTGGCGGTCATCGTCTGCCTGCTGATCGGCGCCATTGTCGGCCTGATCAATGGCTGGCTGATCGTCTACATGCGCGTGCCGGACCTGCTGGCGACGCTCGGCATGATGTTCCTGCTCGTCGGCCTGCAGCGCATCCCGACAGAAGGCCGCTCGATCGCCACCGGCATGACCATGCCCGACGGCTCGGTCGCCAACGGCAAGTTCTCCGATTCCTTCCTGGCGCTTGGCCGCCACCGCTTCGACTTCTTCATCCCGAACCTCATCCCGGTGTCGGTCGTCGTGCTTCTGGTGCTGGCCGTGCTGATCTGGTTCTTCCTCGAATATACCCGCTTCGGCCGCATGATGTATGCCGTTGGCTCCAATGAGCGCGCCGCCGAACTCGCCGGCGCGCCTGTCAAGGCATACAAGATCTGGGCCTACGTCATTTCAGGAGTTTTTGCCTCGATCGGCGGCATTTTGCTCGCCGCCCGGCTTGGACGCGGCGACATCGCCTCGGGTAATAATCTGCTGCTCGATGCGGTTGCCGCGGCGCTGATCGGCTACGCGGTGCTCGGCGCCGCCAAGCCGAACGCCTTCGGCACCGCCGTCGGCGCGCTGTTCGTCGGCATCTTGCTGCAAGGCCTGACGATGATGAACGCGCCTTACTACACGCAGGATTTCGTCAAGGGCGTGGTTCTGGTCGTCGCCCTTGTCTTCACCTTTGCCCTTTCGGGCAGGGGCAGGAGCTAGCATTCGGCCGGATAGGATTTTGGGTTCAACAAAAGTGGAGGAAAACAAGGTGAACATCACAAGAAGACTTCTGGGGAAGGTGGCGCTCGGGCTGGCCGGCGCAACCATGCTGATGCAGGTCCCGGCATTGGCCGCGGACAAGCCGGCGCCATTCGACAAGCCCGGCGTCAAGATCGCGCTGGTGCGCTATCTCTCGACCGGCGACTTCTTCCAGGCCTACCTGTCGGGCGTCGAGGCGCAGTCGAAGGCGCTCGGCATCGATCTGCGCGTGCTCGACAGCCGCCAGGACGCCGCCCTTCAGTCCGACATGGTCGACCAGGCCATCGCGCTCGGTGTGCAGGGCATCATCATCCAGCACGGCCTGACGGAATCGATGAAGGACGCCGCCCAGCGCGCCGTCGACGCCGGCATCAAGGTGGTGGCATTCGACGTCAATGTCGAAAACCCCAAGATCCCGCAGATCGAACAGTCGGACAAGGACCTGGCGCGTCTGGCCCTCGAGCAGGCGGTCAAGGATAATGGCGAAAGCTGGAACGCCGGCTATGTCTACGTCGCCGGCATCGCGCCGCTCGACCGCCGCAACGAAACCTGGGTCGACGTGAAGAAGAAATATGCCGGCATCAAGGAAGCCGCCATGTTTGGCACGCTCGACAATCCGATCGCCAACTCGGTCGCCAACCAGGCGCGCTCGGTGCTGTCGGCGCACCCCGACATCAACGTGATGTTCGCCCCTTATGACGAATTCGCCAAGGGCGTGAAGATCGCCGTCGACGAAGCGAGCCTGAACAAGAAGATCAAGATCTATTCGGCCGACATTTCGACGTCCGACATCGCGGCGATGCGCGAGCCTGACAGTGCGTGGGCGGCGACCGCGGCGACCAACCCGGCCGTCGTCGGCCAGGTCTCGGTGCGCGCCCTGGCGCAACTGCTCGCCGGCGAAGATCCCGGCCACAACGTCATCGTGCCGCCGACGCTGATCACCCAGAAGGAGCTGATCGACAAGGACATCAAGAACATGGAAGACCTGTCGGCCAAGCTGCCGCAGTTCGCCCATGCCGATGTCGCCATGCCTGCCTGGATGCCGAACCCGAACGCGAAGTAGCTTTCGGCACAAAACTCTTGCTGGTTGCTGAGTTGAGACGAAATGAAAGCCGCCCTGCAGCAAATCGCTGCGGGCGGCTTTTTCGATGACGTTCACTCGTTGAACAGGAACCGGTACGGGCAAGCTGCAATTCGTCGCCGACAACGCGGTAGATCAGGAGCCAGTCTGGTTCGATATGCGCGTCACGAAAGCCTTTCCAATCCCCTTTCAGAGGATGATCCTTATACATCGCCGGCAGTTCATGTCCGGCGATGAGCAGGCCTAACAGATCGCGCAACTTGCCCAGGTTCTTGCCACGTTTTTCCATACGCTTCACGTCCCGGCGAAATTGCCCGGAGTGAATGGGCACTGGCACGCTTAGATTCCCAAATCCTTGAACAACTCATCAGCCGAGGCAAAGCGCTTGCCTTTGCCTTTTTCCAACTCGGCCATGGCCTTTTGAGTGGTGGCGTTCGGCACTTTCACTGGGAAAGGGAATTCCTTGTCGGCGGCGACGCGCACCAGAAGCAGGCGAATGGCATCGGAGACCGACAAGCCCATGGCTGCCAAGGCCTCCGTTGCCTGATCTTTCGTAGCGCTGTCGATGCGAGCGCGGACCACTGAATCCGTTGCCATATCGTGGCTCCTTCATGTTGAGCCACAATGTAGCTACGATTCGCAACTCTTACAAGCGGATCGCTGCGAACGTTCAGGCAGCAAGCCTATCGCAGCGCCGCCGCGATGTTGCCGCCGTCGACCGTCGTCACATCGGCGGTCGTCCGGTCGGCCAGGGCATGGTGCAGGAAGGCCTGTGCCACATCCTGTGCCGTTACCTCCTGGCCGAGCAGATTGCCGGACATGTATTCCTTCTCCGACACGCCGCGCGCGCCCGAGCGGCTGGCGATCATGGCGTCGGTCAACAGCCCGGAGCGGATGCGGTCGGCGTTGACGGCGTTCGAACGGATGCCATGGGCGCCGTAGTCGAGCGCGTATTGCCTGGAGAGGAACAGTGTCGCCGCTTTCGGCACGCCATAGGCGCCGAATTTCGGGCCGGGGTTGACCGCCTGCTTGGAGGTGTTGAACAGGAGAGCGCCGCCGGTGCCCTGTTCGAGCATGATGCGCACGGCGTTCTGCGCCGCCGACTGGTGGGCGAAGAAATTGAGCTCGAAGCTCTTGCGCAGCAGCGCATCGTCAAGCTCGCCGATGCGGCCTTCCCAGGCAGCACCCGCATTGGACACCAATATGTCGACGCCGCCGAACACGGCCACCGCCTTGTCGAAGGCGGCGCGCATCTGAGCCGGGTCGGTGATGTCGGCGCCAACGCCGATCGAATTGTTGCCGGCCTTCCTGGCGGCGTCAGCGGCCTTTTCGGCGTCGAGATCGACGACGACGGCATGAGCGCCATTGTCGGCGAACAGTTTTGCCGTCGCCGCACCGATCGCGCCGGCGCCGCCGGTGATCAGCACCACCTGTCCGGTCAGCGGCTTCGGCTTGTTGGAAGCGAGCTTGGCCTGTTCAAGCGACCAGTATTCGAGCGGGAACAGGTCGGCCTTGGACAATGGGTGGAAGCGCCCGACCGCCTCCGCACCGCGCACTGCCTCGATCCACATCTCGCCGACGTCCGATGCGATCCTGGCATCCTTCAGCGTGCGGCCGTGGCCGAACATGCCGAGCCCCGGCACCAGCGTCAGCCGGGGCATCGGGTCGAGCATGGTGCGCTTGACGTCGTCGAGCGCGTCATTGGTCTCGAAATAGGCGCGATAATCGCTGGCGAAGCCGTCGACATGGCTCTCGATCACCACCTTGTAGTCACCGATTTTGTCAGCATCGGGCGCAGGCACGGCCATCGGCCCGGTCTTGATGCGGATCGACAGATCCGGCGTCGACACGCCACGTCCGGCATAGTCGGCGATCTCTGCCGAATTGATGAAATCGACGATCGCGTCCGAGGTGCGGAAATCGCTGATCATGCGGTCGAAGCGGCCTTCGCCGCGTGGCGCCGCGACAGCGCCGCGCAGCATCGGCGCGATCTCCGCCGGTGACGCGAGCCTTGCCGGCAATGCCGCCTTTGCAGCCTTGGGCTTGGCATGCTTGGCCACATAGTCCTCGGCGACGTTCACATAGTGGATCATCCGGTTATAGGCTTGCCTGGCGTCGTCGCCGAAGGTGAAGATGCCATGCTTGTCGAGGATCAGGCCTTCTACCGTTGGGTCGGCGTCGAAGACATCGGCCGCTGCCTTGGCGAGGTCGAAGCCCGGCATGATGTAGGGCACGTAGCCCATCTTTGTTCCGAACACCTTTGCCACCAGCGGCTTGCTGTCTTCCTGGTCGACAATGGCCAGGATGGCGGTCGAATGGGTGTGGTCGACGAATTTGTGCGGCAGGAACGCATGCAGCAGGGTCTCGACCGAAGGGTTGGGCGAGGCGGGGTCGATCAGGTTTGCCCGCTGCAGGGCGACCATGTCCTCGTCGGAAAGCCTGTCCAGCTTGCGCGCCTTGAGCAGGGCGCCCATCTTGACGGCGGGCAGACCCTGCGGCTCGATGACGGCCATGTCCCAGCCGCTGCCCTTGACGCACAGCACGTCCCACTCGTCGCCGACGAGGTCGGTCGCCTTGATCTTGCAGGAGGTGTTGCCGCCGCCATGCAGGACCAGCTGTGGCACGCCGCCCAGAAGCCGCGTCGTGTAGACACGCAAGGCCAAGTCGCGACCGACGCCCTTCTTCGCATAGTCGGCAACGAGTTTTTCGGCCGCGTCGTCGTTCCACAAATTCTTCATGTTCGCTTCGTCCAGTTGCTGTCTTTGATGGTGAAACAGGAATGCCACGACGCCTTGATGACGATGCGTCGGCAAAGGATTGGTTTTCAGGATGCCTTTTCTGCTGACGTTCCGGCATGATCGAGCAGCCGCTGCGCCATGCGTGCGCCGACCACCAGATGCGTGCAGAGGCCGCCGGCGATGGCCGCGAGCAGCGGCTCGAACTTACTGTCTTCCTGCACGACCATCAGCCGCTTCTCGATGACGCGCAGTGAGGCAAGCCCAGCCGAGATGACCCGCCGGTTGTAGCTGCAGTCGAGCAACTCGCCACCGGCGTCGATGATCTGCCCGGCAATGACACCGGCGGCACCTTCCCCGCGCAGTGCCGCCATCTCGGCTGCCGTCAGCGCGCCGCACTTCACCAGATGGCTGTCGGCATCGACCGCGCCGATGGAGTAGAGCGCAAGATCGCAGTCGCTGATCCCGGCAAGCTGATCGCGGATCACCGGCTCGGCGCGCAGGCCTTGCGCCAGTTCCTCGGTCGACAGCACCAGAGGCGCGTAGAAGTTGAGGCCCTTGGCATTGAGCCGCCGCGCGATTTCCATGGTGCACTGGTCGGGCCGGTAGGAATACGGCGCGCCGAGATTGCCGCAGAGCTGCACCACGGTGACGTCCTGCAGGTCGGCATAGGACATGATGTCGGCGATCGTGTAGACGGTGCGGCCCCAGGCGACGCCGATGCGATCGCCTTTCCTGACGAGTTCCAGGAAGACGCTTGCCGCCAGCACCGCGATATCGGTCGAGGGGTCGGCGAGATAGGCGCTTTCCGGCGCTATCCAGACGGCGTCGAGCTTCAGGGCGTCTTCCAGCCTGCGCGCCATGACGTCGTCGGTGAAGAGCTGCGTCGAGGTCGAGATGTTGACGATCCCCGTCTCGCGCGCCTTGCGCAGATACATGGCGACGGAAGCGCGTGAAATGTTGAGCTGATTGGCCACTTCGTCCTGGCGAAGCCCATGGGCATAGTAAAGCCAGGCCGCCTTGTGGATGAGCTGTTCTGCCGGTCGGATCGCCATGCCGCCTCCTTGGCTGACATTAGTCACGGCTCTCGACAAAAGTCAAATTCGGATGAACGGGAAGGGATCTTCTGCCGTCGTGGCACAATCGAGATCACCATTCCAGCAAGTCGGCGCAGTATAGCATTCTCAGCCCTTCAGGGGGGATAGCGTGACGACGAGCCCGGGGTTAGAAAGCTCGAAAAGACTTTGGGGAGGACGGGATGGCCAATCCCTACGAACAGGATCTCGACAGGAACGCCGCCAACCACCAGCCGCTGACGCCGCTCACCTATCTGGAGCGCGCGGCGAAAACCTATCCCGACCACATTGCCATCATCCATGGCGGCCAGCGCATCAGCTACCGCGATTTCTGGCGCCGCTCGCTGAAGCTCGCCTCGGCCCTTTCCAAGCACGGCATCGGCAAGTGCGATACGGTGACGGTCATGCTGTCGAACACGCCGCCGATGCTGGAGGCGCATTTCGGCGTGCCGATGACCAAGGCGGTGCTGCACTCGCTCAACACGCGCCTCGACGCCGCGGTCATCGCCTTCCAACTCGACCACGCCGAGACCAAGGTGCTCATCGTCGATCGCGAGTTTTCCGGAGTCGTGCGGGAGGCGCTCGGTCTGGCCAAGGTCAAGCCGCTGGTTATCGATTACGACGATCCCGATTACGCCGCTGACGCGCCCTATCCGAAAGGCGAGCGGGTCGGCACGTCGGACTATGAGGATTTTGTCGCTGGCGGCGACGAGGATTTCACGTGGTCGATGCCCGACGACGAATGGGACGCCATCTCGCTCAACTACACGTCGGGCACGACGGGCAATCCCAAGGGCGTCGTCTACCATCACCGTGGTGCGGCGCTGATGGCCTACACCAACACCATCCATGCCGGCATGGCCAAGCACGCGGTCTATCTCTGGACCTTGCCGATGTTCCATTGCAATGGCTGGTGTTTTCCTTGGACGCTCGCCGTCCAGGCCGGCACGCATGTCTGCTTGCGCTGGGTACGGCCGAAGCCGATCTATGACGCCATCGCGGACCACGGCGTCACGCATCTGTGCGGGGCGCCGGTTGTCATGTCGGTGCTGATCAACGCCAGGGAGGAAGACAAGCGCGCGTTTGCGCAGACGGTCACCTTCAACACAGCCGCCGCCCCTCCGCCCGAAGCCGTGCTGTCGGGCATGGCGGACGCAGGCTTTGCCGTCACCCATCTCTACGGTCTGACCGAAACCTATGGTCCCGCCGTGGTCAACGAATGGCACAATGCTTGGGACGCGCTCGACAAAGGGGCGAGGGCGGGCAAGAAGGCACGGCAGGGCGTGCGCTATGCCGCGCTCGAAGGCCTGACGGTGATGGATCCCGAAACCATGGCCGAAACACCCGCCGACGGTGAGACCATCGGCGAAGTCATGTTCCGGGGCAACATCGTCATGAAGGGCTATCTGAAGAACCGCAAGGCGACGGACGAGGCTTTCGCCGGCGGCTGGTTCCACTCCGGCGATCTTGGTGTCATGCACCCCGACGGCTACATCCAGCTCAAGGATCGCTCCAAGGACATCATCATCTCCGGTGGCGAGAACATTTCCTCGATCGAGGTCGAGGACGCGCTCTACAAGCATCCCGCCATCGCCTCCTGCGGCGTCGTCGCACGTCATGACGACAAATGGGGCGAGGTGCCTGTCGCCTATGTCGAACTGAAGCCGGGCAAGGAGGCGAGCGAGGCCGAGATCATCGAGCACTGCCGCGGTCTGCTCGCCCGCTTCAAGGTGCCGAAAGCGGTGATCTTCGCCGAGATACCGAAGACCTCGACCGGCAAGATCCAGAAATTCCGGCTGCGGGAAATGGCCAAGGTCGCCTGAATCCGTCCGGCGGCCTTTCGAGAGAATATTTTCAGAGGCCCGCATCCTGAGGGCGCCTTGTGACGTCTATTGGATGTCACCATCTGTCACCTATCGTACGCGTACATCGAATCTGCGTTGACACAGTGCTCTTTTCGATTTACGAGTGATGAAAATCGAAATTCGTCACTCGTTATTTGACAGAGAGCTATGTCCGAAGCCGCCAACATCGTCGCCGACGTCGCCCGACAGGAAAATGTGACGCGCATTCTCGATTGCGCCGAGCGCCTGTTCCGGCACTATGGCTACGGCAAGACCAACGTCGCAGACATTGCCCGCGAACTCGGCATGTCGCCGGCCAACATCTATCGTTTCTTTGCCTCCAAGGTTGAAATCCACCAGGCCGTCTGTGGCCGGATGCTCGGCGCCAGCTACAACATGGCCTACGAGATCATGCACCTGCCGGTCAGCGCCGAGGAGAGGCTGCGGCGCTACGTGCATGCACAGTACAAGATGACGATGGAGGTGATGCTCGACGACCAGAAGGTGCACGAGATGGTCATCGTCGCCCTTGAGCGCGATTGGGGCGTCATCGACAAGCATGTCGACAGCATCCACGATCTCTTCGCCGAGGTGATCCGCGAGGGTATCGAGGCCGGCGAGTTCAGGAAACAGGACCCGGTGACCGCGTCGCGCTGTTTCGGTGCCGCCACCGTCATCCTGTGCCATCCGCAGATGGTGGCGCAGTGCCTCGCCAAGACCAATCGGGCGATGCCCGACGACCTCATCGATTACGCAATCAGAGCCTTGAAATAGCCGCCGCCAGCCGGTGCCGGTGTCGACAGTCCGTCTCCAGTCGGGAGTATCACGATGTTTTTGCCCAGTTCCATCCTTCGCAAGCTGCCAGTTGCCGGCCTGATCGTCGCATCGCTTGGGCTCGCCGGCTGCTCGCAGGAAAAAGCGGAGGTGAAGGACATCATCCGCCCGGTCAAGGTCGTCGAGATCGCCCAGGCGCATGATACCCGCACGCTGTCCTATTCCGGATCGGTGCGCGCCCGCACCGAGAGCACGCTGGGTTTCCGCGTCAACGGCAAGATCACCGAGCGTCTCGTCGACATCGGCCAGCGCGTGGCGCCTGGCGATGTTCTCGCCCGCATCGATCCGTCAGACTACGACCTGTCGGTCAAGAGCGCGCAGGCCGCGCTGGATGCCGCCGAACGGCAGGTTGAAACCGTCGAACTCGCCCGCAAGCGCGCCGAGCAGCTATTCGCCAAGAACTTCGCGCCGAAATCGCAGCTCGAACAGGCGACGCTGACCTATGACCAGGCCGTCGCCACACGCGACTCCGCCCGCTCGACCCTTGCCCAGGCCAGGAACCAGGTCGGCTATACAGACCTCAAGGCCGACAGGGACGGCATCGTCACGGCGGTCAACGCCGATGTCGGCCAAGTGGTCGGGTCGGGCACGCCAGTGGTTACCGTCGCGGTCGATGGCGAAAAGGAAGTTCTGATCGCGGTTCCGGAAATGGAGATCGCGCAGTTCAAGCCGGGCAAGGACGTCAAGGCCGGTTTCTGGTCAGACGATGGGCTGAAGCTCGACGGCAAGGTTCGCGAGGTCGCCGGCAGCGCCGACCCGCAGTCGCGCACCTTTGCCGTCCGCGTCAGCCTGCCCAACGACCCGCGCGTGCTGCTCGGCATGACCGCCAATATCGAGGCGTCGGCAGCCAACGAAAAGCAGCTCGTGTCCATCCCGCTCAGTGCGCTCGCCGAGAAAGACAGCCAATCGATCGTCTGGACCGTCGATCGTGGCGCCGACACCGTTCATGCCCGTCCGGTCAAGGTCGCCGAGTTCGCCGCCGACGGCGTGCGTGTCGCGGAGGGATTGAAACCGGGCGATATCGTGGTCGCCGCCGGTACGCAGTTCATGACCGAGGACCTGAAGGTGAAGCTCGCCGGCGGCATCACACAGCAGTCCGCCTCGGCCGAGGGCGGGGAAGCCAGCCAGTTGCGCTGACGACAGACAGGTCGGCCGCGCGTTCCCGCGGCCGCAGGTTTCCGGGCGGCGTGCCCGAAAGGTCGAGACGTCAAGACCGATGTACCCCCGCATCGATCCTCGCGTCCCACCGCGATGAGTGTCTCTCCGCTCGAAGAGCGACGCCGCCCGGAAACCAGTACCGAACGCAGATGATTTCGTTTCGCGCGCCGCGCTTCTTCGGAGCACCTTCCTCGAAGCACAATGGCGCCGGCAACCAAGCAAAGTGGACCAGCACCGATGACGACCTCCACTGAAGAAAAGCGGCCCTTCAATCTCTCTCGTTGGGCAATTGGCCATCCCTCGATTGCGCGCTTCCTGTTCGGGCTGATCATCATCGCCGGCGCGCTCGGCCTGATGCGCATGGGCCAGAAGGAGGATCCCGACTTCACCTTCCGCGTCATGGTCGTGCAGGCGATCTGGCCGGGCTCCTCGATCCAGGAGATGGAAGACCAGGTCGTCAACAAGATCGAGCGCAAATTGCAGGAGACGCCGCATCTCGACTTCGTGCGTTCCTTCACCCGGGCCGGCAGCGCCATCATCACCGTGCAGATCAAGGGCGACACCAATGCCGAAGAAGTCAAGGACGCCTTCTATCAGGTGCGCAAGAAGGTCAGCGATATCCAAGGCGATCTGCCGCAGGGCCTGCTCGGTCCGTATTTCAACGACGAGTTCGGTGACACCTTCATCACGCTGCATTCGATCAGCGGCGACGGCTTCTCCTATCCGGAGCTGAAGAAGTTCGCCATCCAGGCGCGCGATATGCTGTTGACGACGCCCGGCGTCGAAAAGGCCGTCATCATCGGCGACCAGCCGGAAAAACTCTACATCGATGTCTCGTCCAAGGCGCTGGCCGAACGCGGACTGACGCTGACCGACCTGCAGAATGCGATCAAGGGCCAGAACAACGTCGACCCCGCGGGCTCCGTCGACACCGGCGCCAATTCGGTGCGCATCTCCGTCGAAGGCGACGTCGCCAAGGCCGCCGACATCCGCGAACTGCGCCTGCGCGCCGGCGGCCAGGTCACCCGGTTGGGCGACATCGCCACCGTGACTTCGGGGCTGGAAGACCCCTTCCAGCGCAAATACCGCTTCAATGGTCACGACAGCGTGCAGCTTGGCGTCGTCATGGCCAAGGGTTTCAAAGTCACCGACGTCGGCAAGGATGTCGAGGCGACCTACAAGCGCTTCGAGGAAGCGCTGCCCTATGGCGTTTCGGTCGACCAGATTTCCGACCAGCCTGAAGTCGTCAGGGATGCCGTCAGCGAATTCATGCATGCGCTCGGCGAAGCGCTGCTGATCGTGCTTGTCGTCTCGTTCCTGTCGATCGGCTGGCGCTCGGGCCTGGTGATCGCCATCGCCATACCGCTGGTGCTCGCCGCCACCTTCGCCATCATGTACGAGATCGGCATCGACCTGCAGCGCATTTCGCTGGGCGCGCTGATCATCGCGCTCGGCCTGCTCGTCGACGATGCCATGATCGTCGTCGAGATGATGGAGCGGAAGCTCGAGGAGGGGCTGGTCAAGATCGAGGCGGCGAGCTTCGCCTATTCCTCGACCGCCTTCCCGATGCTGACCGGCACGCTGATCACCACCGCCGGCTTCATCCCGGTCGGCTTCGCCGCTTCGACGGCTGGCGAATATGTGCGCACCCTGTTCTATGTCGTCGGCATCGCGCTGATCGTGTCGTGGTTCGTGGCCGTCTATTTCACGCCGTGGCTGGGGCATATGATCCTGAAGCAGCGCAAGCATGCCGGCAGCCATCACGACGCCTTCGACACGAGCTTCTATCGTCGGCTGCGCGCCACGGTCGGCTGGGCCGTGCGCCACCGCATCATCGTCCTGGTGATGACGCTGGTGACTTTCGGCACCAGTCTGTGGGCGTTCCAGTTCATCCCGCAGAATTTCTTCCCGCAATCGTCTCGGCCCGAAATCCTCGTCGACCTCTGGCTGCCGGAAGGCACCAGCATCAAGGAGGTCGAGGCACAGGCCAAGGCCCTGGAAGCCAAGATGATGGACGACAAGGACAAGCGTTTCATCGCCACCTACATCGGCGAGGGCGCCCCGCGCTTCTTCCTGCCGCTCGACCAGCAGCTGCGCAATCCGAACTTCGCCCAGATGCTTGTCATGGCCAATGACGAGCCGGCGCGCGAGCGGCTGATCGTCAAGCTGCGCACGGTTCTGGCGCAGGATTTCCCGTCGATCCGTGCCAAGGTCGACCGCCTGTTCCTCGGACCGCCGACCGGCTGGCCCGTGCAGATGCGCGTCATGGGTCCGGACCGCCAGGAGGTGCGCCGCATCGCCGACCAGGTGAAGGCGAAGTTCCGGCAGAATCCGCTGCTCGGCGCGGTGCATGACGACTGGCTGGAGCCTGTTCCGGCGATGAAACTGGTCATCGACCAGGATCGCGCCCGTGCGCTCGGCGTCACCTCGCAGCGCATCCGCCAGATGCTGCAGGCCGCGATGTCCGGCGCGCCGCTCGACGATTTCCGCGATGGCGAGGAGACGGTGTCCATCGTCGCCCGCGAGCCGGATGCCAGCCGCAGCCTGCTGTCGTCGGTCGACTCGGTCTATATCCCCACCGATTTCGGCGGCTTCGTGCCGCTGTCGCAGGTCGCCAAGGTGGTGCCGGTGATGGAGCAGGGCATAGAGTGGCGCCGCGACCGCCTGCCGACGATCAGCGTGCGCGCCACATTGCCCGACGGCGTGCAGTCCAACGACGTCGTCACCAAGATGTACAAGGACATGCAGGGCCTGCGTGACGGCCTGGCGCCTGGTTACAAGATCGAGATCCAGGGCGGGGCCGAGGATTCGGCCGAAAGCCAGGCTTCGATCGCCGCCAAGGCGCCGATCATGCTGGCCATCATCGTCGTGCTCCTGATGATCCAGCTGCAGAACTTCGGCAAGGCGATGCTGGTGCTGGCCACCGGTCCGCTCGGCATCATCGGTGCCGCCGCCGCTCTGCTGATCAGCGGCGCGCCGTTCGGCTTCGTCGCCATCCTCGGCGTCATCGCGCTGCTCGGCATCATCATGCGCAACTCGATCATCCTGGTCGACCAGATCGATCAGGACATTGCCAGGGGCATGGACCGTTCCGAGGCGATCATCGGCTCGGCGGTGCGCCGCTTCAGGCCGATAGTGCTGACGGCGATGACCGCGGTGCTGGCGCTGATCCCGATCTCGCGTGCCGTGTTCTGGGGGCCGCTCGCCTACGCCATGATGGGCGGCATCATGGTCGCCACCGTGCTGACCATCCTGGTGCTGCCGGCGGGGTATGCGCTCTTCTTCGGCCGCGAGCCCAAGAAGGCCAAGACCGACGAACATGCGCCGGAGCCAGGGGAGATCGAAGGCATCGAACGTCCGCAACTGGCATTGGCGGCCGAATAAGAAAAAAACCGGCCGGTCGATTTGCGACCGGCCGGTTTTTCTTGATGCAACAGCTTGGCCCGCCTGGCGGTCAGACCATCAGATGACGAACACCCAATTGGCGATGAGCATGACCGCCACGCCGGCGACCAGCGTCAGATAGGGCAGCATGCCCGCCTTTTTGATCGAAAGGTCGGCTCCCGCCATGCCGAGGTCGGCCAGCATGTGGTCGGGGAATTTGCCCTTGTCCTGGATGTAGTGGCGGAAGCAGAACACCGGGATGATCAGCGCGGCCGTGATCAGCCCCGCCCACAGCGCCATCGGGTTCCACACCTTGGCGCCTGCGCCCATGAAGATGGCGTTGACATAGGCGAAGATCGCCCCGATCCCCAAGAGCCAGCTCGGCGCTTTCCACGGCCGTGCGATATGGCCGTTGTCGATGCGATGGATCCAGCCGGCGTTGAGGTTGAGGAAGTTGAAGATGATGTAGCCGCAGTTCGACACGGCGAGGATGAAGAAGAAGCTCGTCGCGTCGGCCGACGCAATGGCCAGCACGATCAGGTTGAAGCAGAGGTCGGTCCACATGGCCCGCGTCGGCGCGCCGTGCTCGTTGACGTGGCTGAGATAACGCGGCAGCCAGCCGTCGACCGAGCCCTGGTAGAGCGTGCGCGACGAGCCGGCCATCGCCGTCATGATGCAGAGCACCAGCGCCAGGATCATCAGCATCACCAGAAGACTGTGGATCAGCCTGCCGCCGCCGACCATGCCGGCCAGCGCATCGGCCACGCCGGAGCCGTCGACGATCGGCGTTGCCAGCATGCCGTTCAGGCCCAGCACGCCCTGGAAGGTGAAGGGCACCAGGATGAACAAAAGCATGCACAGCAGGCCGGAATAGAAGATCGCCTTGAACGTATCGGTGCCGGGGTTCTTGAATTCCGACGTGTAGCAGACGGCCGTTTCGAAACCATAGGTCGACCACGCGGCGATGAACATGCCGCCGAGCGCCAATGTCCAGCCGGCGATGTTCCAGGAACCGGGCTCGGGTGCGTAGGCTGCGGCGAGCGGCACCAGCGGCGAAAAGTTCGACCAGTCGATCTGGCCGGTGAAGATCGGCACCACCCCGACGATCAGCATCGGGATGATGACCAGCAGTCCGATATATTTCTGCACGCTGGCGGTGCCCAGGATGCCGCGATGCTGGATCGAGAAGATGATCAACATCAGTACCGCGCCGATGAAGAAGGTGGCGTTGAGCGTGAACGAGACCGGACCCAGCGTGTGGCTCCACAGCGTCCAGTTACGGATCGCCGGCGTCGCGGCGGCCGTCACCGCAGTGATCGCATCGGCGGCACTCGTTCCGGCATGCGCGGCGATGTAGGCGACGACATCGGGCGAGGTTTCGGTGAACAGCGGCACCGGCGCCAGGGCGTTTAGGATGTAGGCGGCGGCGATCGAGCAGCCGAGCGAAAGGACCGGCGACCAGGCAAACCAGTTGCACCACACCGACAGCGGCGCGATGAACTTGGAATAGCGCAGCCAGGCCGTGGCGCCGTAGATCGAGGCGCCGCCGGACTTGTTCGGAAATAGGCCGGCGATCTCGGCATAGGTGAAGGACTGCAGGAAGCCCATGATCATGGACACCGTCCAGATCAGGAAGGCCAGCTTTCCCGTCGTGCCGGCAATGCCGCCGATCGAGAACAGGACCAGCGCCGGAACGCCGCTCGCCACCCAGAAGGCGCCGCGCCAGTCGATATGCCTGAGCAGCTTGCTTTCGGCAGGCTGGTCCAGGACCGTACTTATCGTGCTCATGTCGATGAGTTCCCCTTTTTCGATGCTCCCCGCCAGCGATGCCTCGGCTACGCGAAGCTTGCTCCCCGGCAAATGATCGTTCCGGCCGCAGTGTTTCCACTCAGTCGTATTTTTTTCTTAGGAGTGAAGATCGATCCGGCGCGCTTTCACGTCAAGCGATTTGTGAAGCCGTGCACATCACGCTTGCGCGCGTGGATGAAAAAGTGTCCGGCGGCGTGGCCGGCGGGCGTTTTGCGAACCCAAAAAGGGCAGGTCAGGAGCGCGGCTTGGTCTTCTGCGGATCGTAGTGGGCAAAGGCCACGACCCGCGCCGGCAGCCGCTTGGCATGGCCGTCGAGCTTGCCGATCTCGACCTCCGTGCCGACTGCCGCATGGGTGACGTCGAGCCGCGCCAGCGCGATGGTCTTGCCGAGCACCGGCGAGCGCATGCCCGACGTGACCACGCCGATCTGGGCGCGGCCGATATGGACGCAATCGCCATGGCCGACGGCGACATTGCTGTCTATGTCGAGGCCGACCAGTTTCGTCTGCGGGTGGTCCTTGCGCCGGATCAGCGCCTCGCGGCCGATGAAATCGTCGGTCTTGGTCTTCAGCGGCACGGTGAAGCCGATGCCGGCCTCGAACGGGTCGGTCTGGTCGGAAAATTCGTAACCGGCGAAGATCAGCCCGGCCTCGATGCGCACCATGTCGAGCGCCTGCAGGCCCATCGGCTTCAGCCCGTGCGGCTGGCCGGCTTCCCAGATGGCGTCGAACACCTTTTCGGCGTCGCGCGGATGGCACCAGATCTCGTAGCCGAGTTCGCCGGTATAGCCGGTGCGTGAAACCACGATGGGAATGCCGTTGCCACCGCCGATGCGCGCCACGGCGAAGCGGAACCATTCGAGTTCCTCGATCGATGGCTGCAGCGGCGAGGTCCAGATCACCTGTTTGAGGATGTCGCGGCTCTTTGGCCCTTGCACGGCGATGTTGTGCATCTGGTCGGTGGACGAGCGCACCAACACGTTGAGGCCGAGCTTCGTCGCCGTCTCGCGCAGCCATTCGCCGGATAGATCGTCGCCGCCGACCCAGCGGAAATTGTCCTTGCCGAGCCGCAGCAGCGTGCCGTCGTCGATCATGCCTCCATGCTCGTAGCACATGGCGGAGTAGACGACCTGGCCGACGCCGAGCTTCTTGACGTCACGCGTCAGCGTGTATTGCAGTAGCGCTTCGCCATCCGGACCGGTGACCTCGAATTTGCGCAGCGGCGACAGGTCCATGATCACCGCGTCCTGCCGGCAGGCCCAGTATTCGGCGATAGCCCCTTCTTTGGCGAACGAGTTGGCTAGCCAATAGCCCCTGTACTCGACGAAGTCGCGCGTGTGTTTGGCAAAGCTCGAATGAAAAGCTGTCTCGCGGGTCATTTTCGGTTCCGAATCGGGCGTCATGCGTCTGGCGATCGCTCGCGAGAATTCGTGCTGGCCGGAATAGGTCCGCACATGGATGTCGGTCAGGTCCCAGCCATTGGCCGGCGTCGTGTCGTCAGGACAGGCGGAGGAGACGCAGACGATGTCGGTCAGGGCCCTGAGCAGAACATAGTCGCCGGCCCGGGACCATGGCTCGTCCGACACCATCACGCCATGCGCGTCGATCGCCGTGTTGAAGAAGAAGTTGATCGCCATCCAGCCGGCGCGGGGATTGACGCCCTTGCCGGTAAGCGCGCGGTTGAAATTCTCCGAGCAGTTGGTGTGGCCGGGATAGCCGATGTCGTCGTAATATTTCGCCGCACAGGCGAGCGCGAAGGCGTCGTGCCGGCCGCACGTGTCCTGCACCACTTCGACCAGCGGCTCCATGTCCTGGTCGTAGTATCTGGAATGCAGGCCGGGCATCGGATAGCTCGCGCCCATCAGCGTGCGCGTCGTCGTGACGTCGAGCGGATGGTCGAGCCCCTTGTCCAGTTTGCGTGCCGAGAAACACTGGAAGTCGGTGCACTGGCGCCCGTCGACATCGATGATCTGCAGATAGTCGCCCGCCTTGACGAAATAGGATTCGGCCGTCGCCGAATGGACGCGCAGATCGAGCACCGGATCGACCAGTGGATCGGCAAGCCGGGATTTTGTTTTCGGGCGGATCGTGTTGCGCCGCACGATGGCGCTGAGCGGCGTCGCCGTGTCGTGGCCGTCGACCAGCATAGGCCCGCCGGGCGCGGCAATCAGCATCGCACCATCGCGCGCTATCGCGAATGCCTGCTCGGCACCGGCCGGAGTGGTGCCGCCAAACACGCGCACAGCCTTGGCCTGGTCGAGCTGAACCTGGCGACGCTCGAGGCCACGGCGCAGTGTGCCGAGACTGTCGTCGCCGTCGGCGAGCAGCGCCTTGATGCCGGCGGCATTGCTGTTTGATTTTTCGCCGAGAATGCCGGGATCGGTGACGCCCGACTCGTCCCAGGCCAGCAACTCGCAAGCCTGGCCGCCCTCGACATTGCGAACCGTGATCGTATCGCCGGCCTCGACCTCGATCAGCACCGCGCCGTTGCCCGGTACGGTATAGCGCTCCATGCCGGCCGGCAGTGCGATCTGGCCGGGCCGCAGGATCAGGCTTGGCCGGGGCGGTCCGGCTGTCACGGCGGGGTAGGGCGACTGGCTCATCTCAGCCTTGCGGTTCGAGAAACAAGTTTGCCTGTGCGTGAAATTATTTTAGCACCAAGAATAGCAGCGGAGCGGAGTTTGGCAAGGCGGCGGTAGAAGCGCGGTGCTACGCCAAGTCCTCCGAATGCCCGATCTCGATTCCATACTCGACAGCCGAGTCCAGCATCGTGTGCCACAGGCTTTCGGCGAAGGTCGCGAACACCAGGACGTTGAACACGGCCTGGCCGTCCGGCGCATCGTTGCCGCGCCACAGCGTGACGCTGGTGTGGTCCATCGAGGTGGCTGCCGCGGCTCCGACCGGGAACGTCGCCGGATACAGATCTATCGACGACAGCTTGGCGAGCAGGGCGCGCGCCTTGGCGCCGGAAATTCTGATCAACACCCGCGCATGTGACTGGTCCGACAGCGAAGCCGAGGCCGCGAAAACCGGGGACAGCGACGCCGCCTGATGTCTGCCGCCTTTCGACAGCACGAAGAACTGATCCGGTCCCGACCAGATGAGCGTGGCTTCGGCTGCTCCAGCCGTCTTCGGTGTTTCCGGCGCAGCAAGCCCAAAGCGCGCCTTGGCGGCCTTGGCCATCTCGGCCGCCTTGCCGCGTCGCGCCATCACCTGGACGAGATCGAAATTGCGGATTTCGGTCAGGGTGACGCCGGCCTCGCCTTGCGCGCCATACGGTCCCGAAACCAGCGCGCGGTCAAGCGGACTGCGGGTTTCCCAGAAAAACTCAGCCACGCTGGCGCCCTCCATCTGGATCGTAGAAGACGGGGTTGCAAATCTCGACGTCATAGTCTTCGCCGCGCAGCGGATCGTGCGCATGCACGATCTCGCCGATACGCTCGCGGCCGCGCTCGACGAGGGCAAGCCCGATCCATTGGTCTGATGTCGGCGAGAAGCAGACCGAGGTGACGTAGCCCTGGTCATTGCCGGGCCCGGGTGTCTGCCCCTTCGGAATGATGTGCGCGCCCGAACGCAGGCGCCGCGCCTTGTCGGTCGGCTTGATGCCGACGACGACCTGCCGATCCGGTGCGACCAGCGCCTCGCGGCCGGCCATGACGCGACCGATGAAATCCTTCTTGGTCGACATCATCTTGCCAAGGCCAAGGTCGGTGGCGGTTGTCGTGCCGCTGAGTTCCGGTCCGGCGACATGGCCTTTTTCGATGCGCATGACGCCGAGCGCTTCGGTGCCGTAAGGCGTCACGCCGAACGGCTGGCCCGCAATCATCAGATTGCGCGCGATCGCCTCGCCATAGCGCGCCGGCACCGAAATCTCGAACGCCATTTCGCCGGAGAAGGAGATGCGGAACAGCCGCGCCCTGACGCCGCCGCGCAACGCAACTTCGCGTGCGCCCATGAACGGAAAAGCCTCGTTGGAAAGATCTTCCGAAGGATCGACGATCTCTTTCAACAGGTCACGCGTTTTGGGTCCGGCGATCGAGAATTGGGCCCATTGGTCGGAAACCGAGGTCAGCTGCACATCGAGTTCGGGGAACAGCACTTGCCGGCAGAATTCGAGGTGCTGCATCACCAGCCCGGCCTTGGCCGTGGTGGTGGTCAGGAAATAGTGGTCCTCGGCCAGCCGCGACGTGGTGCCGTCATCGTAGACGATGCCGTCCTCGCGCAGCATCAGCCCGTAGCGCGCTTTTCCCACCGCAAGGTTGGAGAAAGTGTTGATGTAGACGCGGTCGAGGAAGGCGCCGGCGTCCGCGCCGTGCACGTCGATCTTGCCCAGCGTCGAGACATCGCAGAAGCCGACGCCGCTGCGCACTGCCTTGACCTCGCGGGTCACGGATTCCAGCCAGTCCTTCTCGCCAGCGCGCGGATACCATTGCGCGCGCTTCCACAGCCCGGTGTCGACGAAGATCGCACCCTGCTCGGCCGCCCAATGATGCGACGGCGTCAGCCGCGTCGCGTGAAAAGTCTCGTCGCGATGATGGCCGGCGAAGGCGCCGATGGCTACCGGCACATAGGGCGGCCGGTAGATTGTCGTACCAGTCTCTGGAATGGATTTGCCGGTGACCGCCGCCATGATCGCGAGGCCAGCGACGTTCGAGGTCTTGCCCTGGTCGGTCGCCATGCCGAGCGTGGTGTAGCGCTTCAGGTGCTCGACCGATTCAAAACCTTCGCGCTGCGCCAGCTCGATATCCGATGCGGTGACGTCGTGCTGCTGGTCGACGAAAGCTTTGCCCTTGCCGGCGACATGCCACAGCGGTGTGAGCGAAAAGGCCTCGTCATCGGCGACCGGCGTGGAACCTGAACCATTGCCGTGTCCGGCATCGCGTGCCGCCGCCGCGCCCGCCGCAAATCCTTCGCGCAGGCAGGCGCCAAGTCCGAAGGCACCGTTGGCGGCACCAGCCGCGACCATTCCCGGAGGCGCGCCGTCGGGCACGAAGGCGGCGATGTCATCGCGCCATTTCGGCCGGCCGCGATGATAGGAGGTGAGCCCGACAGCCGGGTTCCAGCCGCCGGAAACGGCAAGCCCGTCGGCTTCCACTTCGGCGCGCGCGCCGCCGGTGAGCGAGACGGAAATCTTGCGCACGCCATTCTTGCCGCCATCGATGCCGCTGACGGAGCCATGCAGGATGGGAAAGCCGCCCTTGGTGGCAAGCGAGCGGTGCTCGGGCGAGATTTCCGCGCGCGCATCGATCACGGCGGCGACCTGCAGCCCGGCGCCGAGTGCCGCCTCGACCGTGCGCCAGCCATCCTCGTTGTTGGTGAACAGCGCGATGCGCTTGGCCGGTGCCGCGGCGTAACGGGTGATATAGCTGCGCATGGCGGACGCCATCATCACGCCTGGCGTGTCGTTGCCGGCAAAGACGATTGGCCGTTCGAGCGCGCCTGCCGCGACGACGCAGCGCTTGGCCACGATCCGCCACAGTCGTTGGCGCACCTGGTGCTCCGGCGGCGAGGGCAGGTGGTCGTTGACACGCTCGATCGCGCCATAGGTGCCGCCGTCATAGACGCCGAACAGCGTCGTGCGGGTCATGATGCGCACGTCGGGCAGGGAGCCGAGTTCAGCCAGCGTCCGTGAAAGCCATTCGGCCGCCGGCATGCCGTCGATCGTGCCGCCATCGGCGAGCAGGCGGCCGCCGAGGACAAAATCCTCTTCGCACAGGATGACGCGGGCGCCGCTGCGGCCTGCTGCGAGGGCGGCCGCGAGGCCGGTCGGGCCTGAGCCGGCGATCAGCACGTCGCAATGCGCCCACGCCTTGTCGTAATGGTCGGGATCCGCGATGCCCGCGGCGCGGCCGAGGCCAGCGGCGCGGCGGATTGCCGGCTCATAGATCGCTTCCCAGAACTTCGCCGGCCACATGAAGGTCTTGTAGTAGAAGCCGGCGACGAAGATCGGCGCGAATAGTTGGTTGACCGACATCACGTCGAAGCCGAGCGACGGCCAGCGGTTCTGGCTGGCGGCGTCGAGCCCTTCATAGAGCTCCGCCGTCGTCGCCTTGGTGTTCGGCTCGCGCCGTGCACCGCTGCGCAGTTCGACCAGTGCGTTGGGCTCTTCGGACCCCGCGGTCAGGATGCCGCGCGGGCGATGATATTTGAACGAGCGGCCAACCAGCTTGACGCCGTTGGCAACCAGTGCCGAGGCAAGCGTGTCGCCCTTGAAACCGGAGAAGCTCTTGCCGTCGAAACTGAAATTCAGCGGCGCCGAACGGTCGACGAGACCGCCGGACGTGAGGCGATTGGGTTGAAAGGAAGTCACGATGCACGCCTCACAATCGGAAGGTCGGCGCTGCCCCTCATCGCCCTGCCGGGCACTTCTCCCCGTATAGTGACGGGGAGAAGGACGTCTTCGTCGGTGGTTTCGCCGATCATCGACGCTGCAGAATGGGCGCCGAAGTAGCAGCCAGCTCCCTTCTCCCCGTCACTATACGGGGAGAAGGTGCCGGCAGGCGGATGAGGGGCAGCGCCAACCTGACAGAAGATATTCATTTCGCAACCTGCCTCGCCCCAGCACCAGCGGCCGGTTCGACCGCCGAAATCTCGTGTTTCAGCGTGTTGCGAGTGACCTTCAGCCAGGCTCGGCAGCCGCCGCCGTGATACCAGTTCTCGTCCATCACGCCGGCGATATTGTCGCGCAGATAGACGTAATCGTAGACCTCGTCTTCCGATGCTCCAGGTGCCGGCCGCACCGGCTTGGCGTCGCCGAGGTAGGTGAATTCGCCGAGTTCGCGTTCGCCGCAGAAGGGACAGGTGATGCGCATGGTTCCAGCCGCCTTCAGTGCAGGTTCGGTTGGGCGCCCTGGCCCTTTTCGTCGATGACAGCGCCAGACCGGAACCGGTCGAGTCGGAAGCGGGCGGCCTCCTCATGCGATTCATCGCGGGCGAGCAGATGGGCGAAGACAAAGCCTGAGCCGGGTGTCGCCTTGAAGCCGCCATAGCACCAGCCGGCGTTGAGGTAGAGCCCGTCGACCGGGGTCTTGTCGATGATCGGCGAGCCGTCCATCGACATGTCCATGATGCCGCCCCACTGGCGCAGCAGGCGCACGCGGCCGATCATCGGCATCAGCGCCATGCCGCCCTCGCAGACATCTTCCATGACAGGCATGTTGCCGCGCTGGGCATAGGAATTGTAGCCGTCGATGTCCCCGCCGAAGACAAGCCCACCCTTGTCAGACTGGCTGACATAGAAATGGCCGGCGCCGAACGTCATGACGCCGGGAATGAGCGGCTTGATCGCCTCCGAGACGAAGGCCTGCAGCACATGGCTTTCGATCGGCAGCCGCAGGCCGGCCATCGCCGCGACGCGCGACGAAGAGCCGGCCACCGCCAGGCCAACCTTGCCGGCGCCGATCCTGCCGCGCGAGGTCTCGACACCGGTCACCTTGCCGTTGGCGTCCCTGACAAAGCCGGTGACTTCGCAATTCTGGATGATGTCGACGCCGAGTTCGCTGGCAGCGTGGGCGTAGCCCCAGGCCACCGCGTCGTGCCGCGCCGTGCCGCCGCGGCGTTGCAGCAGCCCGCCCTGCACGGGAAAGCGCGCATTGTCGAAATTCAGGAACGGGATCATCTTCTTGACCGCCGCCAGGTCGAGCAGTTCGGCGTCGATGCCGTTGATGCGCATGGTGTTGCCGCGCCGCGCATAGGCGTCGCGCTGCGCGTCGGAGTGGTAGAGGTTGATGACGCCGCGCTGGCTGACCATCGCGTTGTAGTTGAGGTCCTGCTCCATCCGCTCCCACAGCTTCATCGACAATTCGTAGAAGCCGGTGTTGCCGGGCAGGCCGTAATTGGAGCGGATGATGGTGGTGTTGCGGCCGGCATTGCCTGAGCCGATCCAGCCCTTTTCCAGCACCGCGACATTTTTGATGCCGAACTCGCTGGCCAGGAACCAGGCGGTGGCGAGCCCATGGCCGCCGCCGCCGATGACCACCACGTCGTAGCGATCCTTCGGGGCGGCGTCGCGCCAGGTGCGTTGCCAGTTCTTGTGGCCGGAAAGAGCGGCGCGGGCGAGCGAGAAAATCGAATATTTCATAAGATCATTCCAAGGCCACTCGCCCTACGCGTTGGAGGTCAGATGTCCAGCGTGTGGTCGCGCTCCCATTGCGTGAAGTGCGAAGCATAGGAATTCCATTCCTGTTGCTTCAGCTTTAGGTATGCCGACGAAAATTCCTCACCCAGCGCCGCCTTGAGCGATTTGTCGTGGTCGAACTCGCGCAGCGCGTCGAGCAGGTTGAGCGGCAGTTTCGGCGCATCCGTGACGGTATGGCCGAGCTGGTACATGTCGATGTCGTAGCGCTTGCCGGGATCGGCCTTGGAGCGGATGCCGTCGAGGCCGGCGGCGATGATGACGGCCTGCAGCAAATACGGGTTGGCCGCGCCGTCGGGCAGGCGCAGCTCGAAGCGGCCCGGCCCCGGCACGCGCACCATGTGGGTGCGGTTGTTGCCGGTCCAGGTCACCGTGTTCGGCGCCCAGGTCGCGCCCGAAATGGTGCGCGGCGCGTTGATGCGCTTGTAGGAATTCACCGTCGGATTGGTGATCGCGGCGAGCGCCGAAGCGTGCTTCATGATGCCGCCGAGGAAGTTCTTGCCCTTGGCCGAGAGGCCGAGTTCCATCGAGTTGTCGGCAAACACATTGGTCTTGCCCGTCTCGTCCCACACCGAGATATGGGCGTGGCAGCCATTGCCGGTCAGGCCCTGGAAGGGTTTGGGCATGAAAGTCGCGCGCAGCCCATGCTTTTCCGCGATCGACTTGACCATGAACTTGAAGAAGGAGTGCTTGTCGGCGGTCGGCAGCGCGTGGTCGAAGGCCCAGTTCATCTCGAACTGGCCGTTGGCGTCCTCATGGTCGTTCTGGTAGGCGCCCCAGCCGAGCGCCAGCATGTGGTCGCAGATCTCGGCGATGACATCGTAACGGCGCATCACCGCCTGCTGGTCATAGCAAGGCTTCGATGCCGTGTCGTATTCATCGGAGATCGCCTTGCCGTCCGGCGAGATCAGGAAGAACTCGGCCTCGACGCCGGTCTTGACATGCATGCCGTCGGCGGCTGCCTCGGCGATCAGCCGCTTCAGCGTGTTGCGCGGCGCCTGGCCGACCTCCTTGTCGTCCATGATGCAGTTGGCGGCGACCCAGGCGACTTCCGGTTTCCACGGCAGTTGGATGACCGAGGTCGGATCCGGCACCGCCAGCATGTCGGGATGCGCCGGCGTCAGATCGAGCCAGGTGGCAAAGCCGGCGAAGCCGGCACCATCCTTCTGCATGTCTGATATCGCCTGCGCCGGCACCAGCTTGGCACGCTGGCCACTGAACAGGTCCGTATAGGAAATCATGAAATATTTGACGCCGTTCTCTTTGGCGAATGCGGCGAGATCGTTCCCCATTATAGTTCCTCGCTATGTCTTTGGGTGTGTTCTAGAAGCCGTTCTTCCCCGGTATCCAGTTGGTGCCGGCCAGCGGTACGCCGGCCATGGCGGCTGCCTCGATCGTCAATGCGACGAGGTCCTCGGGTTCGAGATTGTGCAGGCTGTTCTTGCCGCAAGCGCGGGCGATGGTCTGCGCCTCCAGCGTCATCACCTTCAAATAGTTCGCCAGCCGGCGTCCGGCGGCCACGGGGTCGACCCGCTTCATCAGTTCCGGATCCTGCGTGGTGATGCCGGCAGGGTCTTTGCCCTCATGCCAGTCGTCATAGGCGCCTGACGTGGTGCCGAGTTCGTTGTACTCCGCCTCCCAGCGGGGATCATTGTCGCCGAGCGCCACGAGTGCCGCCGTGCCGATCGACACCGCGTCGACGCCGAGCGCCAGCGCCTTGGCGACATCGGCGCCGTTGCGGATGCCGCCGGAGACGATGAGCTGAACCTTGCGATGCATGCCAAGATCCTGCAGCGCCTGCACGGCTGGCCTGATACAGGCGAGCGTCGGCTGGCCGACATTTTCGATGAACACTTCCTGCGTCGCCGCCGTGCCGCCCTGCATGCCGTCGACGACGACGACGTCGGCGCCGGCTTTCACCGCAAGCGCCGTGTCGTAATAGGGGCGGGCGCCGCCGACCTTGACGTAGATCGGCTTTTCCCAGTCGGTGATCTCGCGCAGTTCGAGGATCTTGATCTCGAGATCGTCCGGGCCGGTCCAGTCGGGATGGCGCGAGGCCGAGCGCTGGTCGATGCCCTTCGGCAGCGTCCGCATCTCGGCGACGCGGTCGGAAATCTTCTGGCCGAGCAGCATGCCGCCACCGCCGGGCTTGGCGCCCTGGCCGACGACCACTTCGATCGCATCGGCACGGCGCAGGTCTCGCAGGTTCATGCCGTAGCGCGACGGCAGGTATTGATAGACCAGTTGCTTGGAATGGCCGCGTTCTTCCTCGGTCATGCCGCCATCGCCGGTCGTGGTCGAGGTGCCCGCCAGCGTCGCGCCGCGCCCGAGCGCTTCTTTCGCCGGGCCGGACAGCGAGCCGAAGCTCATGCCGGCGATAGTGATCGGAATTTTCAGCTCGATCGGCTTCTTGGCATGGCGCGACCCCAGCACGACTGACGTGTCGCAGCGCTCACGGTAGCCTTCCAGCGGATAGCGCGAGATCGAGGCGCCGAGGAACAGAAGATCATCGAAATGCGGCAGCTTGCGCTTGGCGCCGGCACCTCTGATATCGTAGATGCCGGTCGCAGCGGCACGGCGGATTTCGGAAAGCGTGTAGTCGTCGAAAGTCGCGGATTTGCGCGGCGTCGTCGGCGGGTTGCGATAGGTCATGCTGCCTCAATACGCGTCGGCGTTGTCGATATTGAAATTGTAGAGCGTGCGCGCCGAGCCGTAGCGCTTGAACTCCGACGGCTTGACGCCGGTCACGCCGGCGCGATCGAGCAGGCCCTGCAGCAACTCCAGATGCTCGGGCCGCATCTCCTTGGCAATGCAGTCGGCGCCCAGGCTGTCGACCTTGCCGCGTACGAAGAGCCGCGCCTCGTAGATGGAATCGCCCAGCGCGTCGCCGGCATCGCCCAGCACCACGAGGTTGCCGGACTGCGCCATGAAGGCCGACATATGGCCGATATTGCCGTGCACGACGATGTCGATGCCCTTCATCGAGATGCCGCAGCGCGAGGAGGCATTGCCCTCGATGACCAGCAGCCCGCCCTTGCCGGTGGCGCCGGCATATTGGCTGGCGTCGCCCTTGATGACGATCGAACCCGCCATCATGTTCTCGCCGACGCCCGGGCCGGCCGAGCCGTGCACGGTGATCGTGCTGCCCGAATTCATGCCGCCGCAGTAATAGCCGACGCTGCCGCGCACATCGATGCTGACGGGCTGGTCGACGCCGACGGCGACCGAATGGTTGCCTTTCGGGTTGAGAACTTCCCACGCCGTCTCGTTCGAACCGGGAGCCAGATTGTGCAGCGCCTGGTTGAGTTCGCGCAGCGACAGGATGTCGAGGTCGAAGACGCGCGCATGGCTGTCGCGCATTGCCTTGGAGGTTGCCGGCATGAACTCAATGCTCCCAGAAATAGACGGTTGCGGGCTCCGGTTCCCAGACCCTCGCATTGTCTATGCCGGGCAGTTTGGTCAGCGCGCGATATTCCGAGCCGAAGGCGACATACTGGTCGGTCTCGGCCATCACGGCGGGCTTGCAGGCGATCGGATCGCGCACCACGCCAAAACCATTCTTGGTACCGACGACGAAGGTGAAGAAACCGTCCAGGTCGGAGAGCGTGCCTTTCAGCGCCTCGCCGAGGTTCTTGCCATGCGCCATTTGCGAGGAAAGGTAGGCGGCCGCCACTTCGGTATCGTTCTCGGTTTCGAATTTCATGCCCTCGCGCACCAGTTCGCGGCGGACATTGTTGTGATTGGACAACGAACCATTGTGCACCAGGCACTGGTCGGCGCCGGTCGAGAAGGGATGTGCGCCCATCGTCGTCACCGCCGATTCCGTCGCCATGCGAGTGTGGCCGATGCCATGCGTACCGGTCATCTTGCGCACGTCGAAGCGATCGACGACGGCTTCGGGCAGGCCGACCTCCTTGTAGATCTCCACCGCTTCGCCGGCGCCCATGATGCGGATGTCGGGTCTCAGCGACTGGAGGGCTTCACGCGCCGCGTCGACCTTGTCGGGCGCGGTCCTGACCACCGCGTGGGTCGATTTCACCGCAATGCTGACTGGCGCTCCGAGAGCCCTGGCGAGTTCGGCGTCCAGGCCGCGGAAATCGCGTTCCGGCTTCGGCGACTGGATGGTGATCTTGGCCTCGTTGCCTGACGTCGCGCCATAGATGGCGATGCCGGCGCTGTCAGGGCCGCGGTCGCTGAGCGATACCAGCATCTCCGACAGCATCGCGCCGAGCTTCGGCTCCAACGCCTTGTCCTTCAGGAAAAGTCCAACGATTCCGCACATGTCAGCCTCCCGACGTTTGTGACTAGAGATGATGTACCGAATGAAATCCTTGAATTCAATGGGATGAAAAAAATTTTCCTCTGGTTACGCGTGCGGCTCGATGTCGCTCGGCACATCATCGCCCTCCGGTCGGGCATTGTGAGCCCATTTGGCGGTACGAATACGAGCGATCTTGTAGGCGTCGAGGATCGACAGCGCATAGATCAGGAAGCCGCCGGCGTGACGGCCGACGAAGCTGGCATCCGGCGGCGAAATCTTGGCGGTCACCCACGCGAGGATCACCATGAAGAAAAGGAACTGCAATCCGCGCACCGGCACGCCAAGAATGACATGACCGCTTGCCGGCAGCACGATTGCGGCGCCCAGGACGAGATAAGGGCTCACTGGTGCCGGCGAAGTGTTTGAAGTGCTCATGCGGCCTGCCGTTCGCTTCGGTTGATGGCGTCGCGCAGCTTCGAGAGAGAGACGAGCAGCCGCTCGATCAGCGTCGCATCGATCCGCGTGTCACCGAACGCGGCTTGCCGGAAGACACCGTAGCGTGCCCGCTCGGCCTCGGCTAGCAGCCACACGATGCGCACTCCGTTTGGCGTGATCAGCAGTTCCTTGGCGCGGCCATCCCCAAAGGCTTCGAGATGACCGGCGATGATGCCTTGGGGGAAGCGCGTGCCTCGGCGGTCCGTCCGCAGCACCGCCTCGGCTGGAAATCCCGGAGCTTTCGGCAGCGTATGGTCCAGATGATCGAAATTCGAGAACGTCGTCGGCGAGCCCGGCCGCATCATCATGTCGAAAATGGCTGACACCGCGACCTTCTCGGTGATCGAAACACTAAGCCAGCGCGCCGGCAGTTTCCGCGTCGCCAGCGTGTCGACGATGGTGCGCACCTGCACGCGTTGGCTGTTCCACGATCCTTCCCAGGTGATGACGCCGGCGGTGCCGTCAGAGACATTGGCCGCGTCCGCGACGACAGTGCGAATGCTGGCCTCGTCGGCGGCGAGCGCTGCCGAGGCCCTGTCGCGGCTGCGGCGTGCCAGCCACACAAAATGAAGGGCGAGAGCCAGGACGATTGCCCCGGCAAGCAGTGCTGATGTCACCTCGGACATTTTATTGTTCAAGGCCCGTCCAGATCCTGGGCGGGCCTACTCCCATCAATAGCCCTGCGGTTTCGGCCACGGCATGGTGAACTGGTCGCCGCGCCGCACGAATTTGTAGCGGTAGAAATGGAACCACAGCGAGATCAGGAAATAGAAGGCGACCATGGCGATCAACTGCGAGCCGAAGCCGAGGAAGATGGCGAAGAAGGTCACCACGCACAGGCAGAACAGGACGATTGCCGGCAGCGGATGGAAGGGGTGCGTGTAGCCGCGGCGGATCGAGCCCAGCGGCCACTTCTTCCTGAACATCATGATGTTGATGCTCATGAAAGTGTATTGCAGCACGCCCGACAGGATCGAGAAGGTGATCGCCTGGTTGAGATCGGCGATGAAGGCGAAAGCCAGCGCGATCGGCAGCAGGAACAGGATCGAGCGGTAGGGCGTGCGATATTTCGGATGCACCGCCGAAAACCAGCTCGGCAGATAGCGGTCGCGGCCGAGCGAGAACCAGGCGCGCGCCGCGTCGTTGATGCAGCCATTGGCGGAGGCAAGCGCGGCGAGCAGTGTCGCTATGAACAGAAGGTTCTCGAGCAGCGGGCTTCCGGTCAGCTTGCCGGCATCCCACAGCGGATAATAGGTGATGCCGAGATATTCCCAGGGCATCAGCGAGGCGCAGACATACCAGGTCATGGCGGCGGCGATCAGAAGCGTGATCATGCCGGCCATGGTGCCGTAGGGCAGCGAGCGTGCCGGCGAGCGCACTTCCTCGGCCGCCTGCGTGGTGCCTTCGATGCCGAGATAATACCAGATGCCGAACTGGAAGGCGGCGATGACACCGATCCAGCCATAGGGCAGCGCATTGCCTGGAGTGACCAGTTCGTTGAGCTTCAGCACCGCGCCTTGCGTCCACGGGCTGACCGAGAAGAACAGGACGACGATCGAGACATAGGCGATGGCCGTGATGACGAAGTTGACGTTGAGCGTCATCAGCACGCCGCGATAGTTGAGCCAGGCCAGGACCACTATGGTGGCGGCGATGAAGGAATTGTGGGTCAGCCCTTCGACTCCCGCCTTGGCGACGATGGTGTCGCCGAGCAGGATGGCGTCGGATACTTCCAGCATCGTATAGGCAAAGACCAGGAACAGCGCGACGTTGAAGGCCATCAGCGGGCCGACGATGTGCTTGGCCTGCGCATACTGGCCGCCGGCGGCGGCCACCGTCGACGTCACCTCGGAATCGATCATGGCCACGGAGGTGTAGAGCAGCCCGACGACCCAGCACACGATCAGGGCCGCCAGCGCGCCGCCCTTGTCGGCCGAGAAATTCCAGCCGGTGAACTCGCCGACCAGAACGATGCCGACACCGAGCGCCCAGACATGGGCCGGGCCAAGCACCCGAAGCAGCGATACACGGTCGCCGTGAATTGTGGTGGTGGTGGTGTTTTCAAGCGCGACCGTCATCGATCAATCCCCACTCAGATCCGGTGTTTTTCGGAAACAGCTTCGAGCTCGCCTTCACGCGACGAGGTCAGAACGTCCTCGGAGTAGTTCGTATCGACCTTGAACCAGTCGTAGAGCATCCACAGCGCGAGCACGATCGAGATGCCCCAGCATGCGTAAGAGAGTGCCACCCACATGATCGTGTCCCCAAATTCTTCGTCGCCAGACTTTATTTGTCGTCGAACTTTTCGTTGATGACATCGCGATATTCGCGGTCGGATGCCCGGAACAGGAACACGAAATAACCGATCAGCACGGCCGCCATGATGATCAGCGTCGGCCAGTCGATGATGTAGTGAAACCGGTTCTGGATGACGTCGTGCGCGGTCTCCGGCGTATAGCCGAGCTTTTCCCAGATCGACGCCATGGTCGGATTCTGCCCGAGCGCTTCCCAGGTCTTGGCATCGAGCGCGTCGATGGATTTCGCGGCACCGGCAAGACCAAGCTTCAGCGGTAGCCACAGCGCCACGAAAATGGCGACCACGACAACGGCGATGTCGAAGACTTGCCCGGCCTTGCTCTGTTCCGGCGGCGTATAGCGGGACATTGTTTCTCCCCTCAGGACTTGCGGTTGCGGGACGCGTCGGCGTTCTTGATGTCGAGCCCGTAGATGAACTCCTTGTCTTCCTTGTAGTGTTTGACCATCGCCAGGATGGCTGCCGTGTTGAAGATGAGCACCGCGGCGGCGGCCATGGCGACGACGGCCTTGATGCCGCCCTGCGGAATGTATGGCCATGTCATGAAGAGGACGAAGAGGATCGTCGCCCACAGGCAGACGATCAGGAGCGCGGATCCGCGCAAATCGGAGCGATACAGCGCCTCGATGCGCTGATGCAGGTCTGACATCGGTTTTCCCCTTCTTCGCCGGCGCCCGGTTCCGAATCCACCGCCCGCCGCTCTCTTTCAAGAGAGTGAAATTTGTTTCATAAACTCCGCCCGAATCCCGGACTTGTCAAGACGAATTTACGTGGCGTTAACCGCTCGTTTCGAGTGAACAATTTTGCCTGACAATGAAATTATTTGCTTCAAGGGGATTGCAGGCTTCCCGCGTTTGCGGTCAATATTCAATCCAAAGCTCCGGCCTTGGGCAAAGGAGCAGGGAACATCAGGATTTTCGAACGGAGGACGAGCGGATGACGGCATCCTGGAGATTTTCAACCCTGGCGGACCGCCATCGCGCTCTGGGGTCGAAACTCGAAGACTGGAGCGGCATGGGCACCGCCTGGACCTACGACAAGGATGCCGATGAGGAATATACCGCCATCCGCACCAAGGCCGGGCTTATGGATGTTTCCGGCTTGAAGAAGGTGCACATCACAGGGCCGCACGCCTCGCATCTCATCGACCTCGCCACAACGCGCGACGTCGAAAAAATCTATCCCGGCAAGTCGGCCTATGCCTGCATGCTGAACGAAGCAGGAAAATTCACCGACGACTGCATCCTCTACCGCACGGGACCAAATTCCTGGATGGTGGTGCACGGCTCGGGCACCGGCCACGAGGAATTGCAGCGAGCGGCGATGGGCCGGGACGTGTCGCTGCGCTTCGACGACAATCTGCACGATTTGTCGCTGCAGGGGCCGACTGCGGTCGACTATCTGGCCAAGCACGTGCCCGGCATTCGCGACCTCAACTATTTCCACCACATGCAGACGCAACTGTTCGGTTTTCCGGTGATGATCTCGCGCACCGGCTATACCGGCGAGCGCGGCTACGAGATCTTCTGCCGCGGCCAGGATGCCGGCACGATCTGGGACAGGATCCTCGACGAGGGCAAGAGCGCCGGCATCATTCCGTGCCGCTTTACCACCCTCGATATGCTGCGCGTCGAGAGCTACCTCTTGTTCTATCCCTATGACAATTCGCAGAAATACCCGTTCGAGAATGAAGGTCCCGGCGACACGCTATGGGAACTCGGCCTCGACTTCACCGTCAGCCCCGGCAAGACCGGTTTCCGCGGCGCCGAAGAGCACTATCGCCTGAAAGGCAAGGAGCGCTTCAAGATCTACGGCGTCCTGCTCGACGGCAAGGAGCCGGCCGACGAGGGCGCTCCGGTCTATCGCGACGGCAGACAAGTCGGCGTTGTCACCTGCGCCATGTATTCGCCGCTGGTCGAGAAATCGATGGGCATCGCCCGGCTCGACGTCGACTGCGCGGTCAAGGACACCAAGCTCGAAATCCGCAACAAGAGCGGGTCGATCAAGGCGACGGCGCAGCCCTTGCCGTTCGACGATCCCAAGAAGACCAAGCGCACGACGAAAGGCTGAGGCATAATCGACAGCGAGGGGTTTCGAGGCACAAAGACAGAATGGCAGCCAAGACCATCATCAGCCGGCCTATTTACGGGACCCTGTCTCCGCAACCCGGCAAGCATCATCTTTTCGTGGCGGATGCGGAAGGCGCGCTCGCGATAACGGACATGGCCGCGGAGGCTCCGGCCGGGTTCTTCGACGGCGCCGAAATCGTCTTCATTGCCGGTCCTGACGGCAAATATGGTGCCGCTCTCGAAGCGTTGAAGCCGGCGCAACTGCACATCGCGCCGTCCTTCGCCAGTCTGCTGCCGCGTCTGAAGCAGACGCTGGCCAACGCGCATATGGGTCTGCGCCTCTATCTCGCCGGCACCGAAGGGCTGATCGGCCAGGCCATGCAGGTGGCGCTCGAAGCCGGCATCGACCACACCTCCATGCAGACCGAGCATCGCGGCTCGCTGGCGCGGCGCATGCAGTGCGTGCACTGCAAGGGCATCACCGAGAACGTGACGACGCAGCCGGCGACCTGCTCGCATTGTGGCCTGCTTCTCCTGGTACGCGATCACTACTCCCGGCGCCTCGCCGCCTTCCAGGGCGTCTGCATCAATGCCGAAGACCGCAGTGAAATTCCTCCGATGGAGGAGATCTTCCGATGAGCACCGGAACCACCAAGCTCGACGTCGTCGTCAGCGATGTCGTCCCGGTCAACGAACTGGTCACCCGGTTCCATTTTCGCCGGCGTGACGGCGAGCTGTTGCCGACCTTTTCCGGCGGCGCCCATGTCGTGGTCGAGATGCGCGATGGCGAGCGCACCAGGCTCAATCCCTATTCGCTGATGGGCTCGCCGCTCGACACGCGCGAATACACGATCTCGGTGCGGCGCGACGATGTCGGCCGTGGCGGCTCGCTGTTCATGCACAACCAGGTCCGGCCGGGGCTGGAGATGGTGGTGAGCTATCCCGTCAATCTGTTCTCACTCGACCTGCGCGCCAAAAAGCACCTGATGCTCGCCGGCGGCATCGGCATCACGCCCTTCATGGCGCAGACCGCGCAACTGGCAGGCGAAGGCGGCAATTTCGAACTGCATTACACCTGCCGCACCGCTTCGCTCGGCACCTATGCCGATGTGCTGAGCGAACGCTACGGCCGTCGCGTCCGGCTCTATCATGACGACCGCGAGGAGCGTATCGAGCTCGACCGCCTGCTGTCCTCGCAGCCGCTGGGCACTCATCTCTATGTCTGCGGCCCCGCCGGCATGATCAACTGGGTGCGCGACCGTGCCGCCGCGCTCGGCTGGCCGCCGGAGACCGTGCATTTCGAGCATTTCGCGGCGCCGCAGCCCGGTTTGCCATTCGACGTGACGCTTGCCGTCAGCGGCAAGATCATCCGCGTCGGCGAGCAGCAGAGCCTGCTCGAAGCCATCGAGGCGGCCGGCGTCGATCCGCCTTATCTCTGTCGTGGCGGCGTCTGCGGCCAGTGCGAGACCAACGTCATCTCTTGTGACGGCAAGTTCATCCACAACGACCATTGGCTGAGCGAGGAAGACCACCGTTCCGGCAGGAAGATCATGCCGTGCGTCTCGCGCTTCGAGGGCAAATCGTTGGTCTTGGAAAGATAGGAGGCGAGCTTGGGCATCACCTTTCGCAAGGAAACGTTCCGCGACGACTTCACCTTCAGGAACAGCCCTGAGCACATCAGGCGGTTCCCGTTTCCGTTCCACGAAGACAGCTACATGTATGCGGTCAACATAGAGCCGCATGTCGTCGGCCCGAAAGGCTCGGTGCTGGAGAACCTGATCGACGTCGACGAGCACTATGTCGCCGAGATGCAGGACCGCGCGATGGTGCTGGCTGAGGATCCGCTGCGCTGCCAGTCGCTGCCGCACATGACGCTCGCCGGCTGGGACCTGCTCGAACTTTTGATGGAGCAGCAGGCGCTGGGCTATCCCGAGCATTTCACGCTGACGCGGGACGGCGATCGCTGGCGCTGGATCAACCGGCCGCTCGGCATCGACGACACCTTCACCTTCGGTGACACCTCGACTTTGCCTTACGGGCCGATGGAATACATTACCCGCCAGAGCCAGGGCGATTTCTGCATCCTCGACCAGCGCGACGGCAATCTGTGGATGGATGCCGGCATGGTCACCACCCAGGCCGACTGGTCGCTCGATTTCGACATCGGCATGAATTTCTTCGAGTGGCACGCGCCGGTGCCGCTGGCGCACGAGAAGGGGATTTTCGTCAGGGCGCTGAAATTCCTCACCAATATCCAGCAGGGCAAACCGGCGCGGCGGCTGAACTGGACGATGACCATCAATCCGCGCCTCGACACCAGCCCCGAAAATTATCACAAGTGGGGACCGGATCGTACGACCGTGACGCCCGAAAACGTCGGCGACAAGGTGCATCTGCGGGTCGAGTTGCAAAGCTTCTGGCGGCTGCCGCGTTCCAACGGCATCGTCTTCCCGATCCGCTGTTACCTGATCAAGATGGACGAGCTGGTGACGCAGCCGAAATGGGCACGGCGCCTGCACCGCGTGATCCGCGACCTGCCCGAGGAACTCGCCAATTATAAGGGGCTCACGCGTTACCGGCCGACGCTGGTGGAATGGCTGTCGAAGCTGGATGACGGCAGCCCGACATCAGCGGGATTTGGGCCGGATTGAAAGCAAGGCCCCCTCATCCGGCCCTTCGGGCCACCTTCTCCCCGAGGGGAGAAGAGACTTGGCGCCGGCGCACTCCTCTCCCCTAGGTCGGATTGCCCCGAATTGCTCTTCGCAATTCGGTTGGCAATCCGGGTGAGGGAGGCTGCGGCGGCCCGCCTAACCCGCACTGTTCTGCGGATAACAAATAATCGACAAATAGCGCATCGGCAGTTTCGTCAGTTGCTCCGGCCCATGCGGCGCGTCGGCGTCGAAGAACAGGCTGTCGCCGGGCTTCATCGGGTAGAGATTGCTGCCGTGCCGGTAAACGACCTCGCCCTCGAGCATGTAGAGGAACTCCATGCCCTCGTGCTGGAAGGTCGGGAACACGTCCGAATCCTCGGTCAGCGTGATCAGATAGGGTTCGACGACGACGCCGCTGGTGTTGGAACCGATATGGCCGAGCAGGTTGTACTGGTGGCCGGCGCGCGTGCCGCGGCGCTCGACATCGAGGCCTTGGCCGGCCTTGACAAAGACAGCACTTCGCTCCTCCTCGAAGCGGCGAAAGAAGGCGGTGACGGGAACGCCCAGCGCCCGCGACAGTGCCTGCAAGGTGGTGAGCGACGGCGAGGTGATGCCGTTCTCGATCTTCGACAGCATGCCCAGCGAAATGTCGGTGGCGACCGCGAGATCCGCGACGGTGATGCCGAGCTTCTTGCGGAAGGCCCGCACCTCGCGGCCGATCGCGACCTCCAGCACTTTTTCGCGGGTGTCGCGAATGGCGTGCGGGTTTTGTGTCAGCGGCGCGCGGATGGTCCTGCCGTCCGCCGACACCTTCGGCGACGGTTTTGCCTTTGCGCTCGCGGGAGCCTTGGTATCCGAAATTGCCTTTGCCATGTCGCCCCCCAATCGTCAGGATTTATTTCACTCAAGGTGAACATGTCAGGTGCCGATACGGAGCGCAACCGCAACGGCAAGCCATCTTATGTCGCACGCGGCAGTGCGGCCATCGCGGCCGCCGTGGGTTTTTCGCCAGGAATCCGCTGCGCGTAAACGCCGTTCCCGCAGATGTCTGTTGACAGCACCAAGCGGCCAATTACTGTCACTGCCAGTGAAATTTGTTTCGCTGGGGAAATCAAAAAAATGGAGGCCCGGAAATGAAAACTCGCGTTGCCGTCATCGGAGCCGGACCGTCCGGTCTGGCCCAGCTCAGGGCCTTCAAATCGGCGGCCGACAAGGGCGCCGACATTCCCGAGATCGTCTGCTTTGAAAAGCAGTCCGATTGGGGTGGCCTGTGGAACTACACCTGGCGCACCGGCCTCGACGAGCACGGTGATCCCGTGCACGGCTCGATGTACCGCTATCTCTGGTCGAACGGTCCGAAGGAGTGTCTCGAATTCGCCGACTACACCTTCGAGGAGCATTTCGGCCGTCCGATCGGCTCCTATCCGCCGCGCGCCGTGCTGTGGGATTACATCAAGGGCCGCGTCGAAAAATCGGGCTTGCGCAAATGGGTGCGCTTCAACAGCCCGGTGCGCATGGTCACCTTCTCCGACGAGACGAAGAAATTCACCGTCACCGCGCATGATCGCACCAACGACGTCACCTATTCGGAAGAGTTCGATAATGTCGTCGTCGCCTCAGGGCACTTCTCCGTGCCCAACGTGCCCTATTTCGAGGGCTTCTCGACGTTCAACGGCCGCATCCTGCACAGCCATGATTTCCGCGACGCCATGGAGTTCAAGGGCAAGGACATCCTGATCATCGGCCGCTCCTATTCGGCCGAGGACATCGGTTCGCAATGTTACAAATACGGTGCCAAATCGATCACCTCCAGCTATCGCTCGAAGCCGATGGGCTTCAAATGGCCCGAGAATTGGAAAGAGGTGCCGCTGCTGCAGAAGGTCGTCGGCAAGACCGCGCATTTCAAGGACGGCACGACCAAGGATGTCGACGCCATCATCCTGTGCACCGGCTACCTCCATTCCTTCCCCTTCCTCACCGACGATCTCAAGCTCAAGACCGCCAACCGCATGTGGCCGGACTCGCTCTACGAGGGCGTGGTCTGGGAGAAGAACCCGAAGCTTTCCTACATCGGCATGCAGGACCAGTTCTACACCTTCAACATGTTTGACGCGCAGGCCTGGTTCGCGCGCGACGTTATCATGGGCCGCATCAAGCTGCCCTCGGCCGAGGCGATGGCGGCGCACGGCGCGAAATGGCGCGCCCGCGAGGAAACGCTTGAGGACGCCGAGCAGATGATCTGGTTCCAGGGCGACTACACCAAGGAATTGATGGACCAGACCGATTATCCCGGCTTCGACGTCGAGGCGGTCAACCAGACCTTCATGGAGTGGGAGCATCACAAGGCGGATGACATTATGAGCTTCCGCGACCACGCCTACCGCTCGCTGATGACCGGCACCATGGCGCCGCTGCACCACACGCCCTGGCTACAGGCGCTGGACGACTCCATGGAGAGTTATCTCGAGGTGAAGGGCGTCGCGGCGGAGTAGCCGCGGCGCATCTTGCTGACTATCCCAGCCTTGCCCGGGCCTTCGCCGTCCACGCATTGAACAGCCGGTCGGCGACGATGCCGATGAAAGCGATGGCCAGGCCCGCGACGATGCCGCGGCCGGAATCGGCCTTCGATAATGCGATGAACACTTCCTGGCCGAGATCGCGCGTGCCGACCATGGCGCAGATGATGATCATCGCCAGCGCCATCAGGATGGTCTGGTTCACGCCCAGCATGATCTCCGGCAGCGCCAGCGGCAGCTGCACCCGAAAGAAGGTCTGGCGCGGCGTGCAGCCCGAAACCTTCGCCGCCTCGATCAGCGCCGGCGGCACCTGCCGGATGCCGTGATTGGTGTAGCGGATTGCCGGCACCACGGCGAAGGCGACCGTGGCGATCATCGCGGTGACGTCGCCGACACGGAACAGCATCACCACCGGAATGATGAAGCAGAAGGATGGCAGCACCTGCAACGTGTCGATGATGGGCGTGACGATCTTTTCGAAACGGTCGCTGCGCGCCTGCGCAAGCCCGATCGGAATGCCGACCAGGCAAGCGATGAAGGCCGAGATGCCGCAGAGATAGACCGTCGCCATGGTCTTCTCCCAAAGGCCTGTGATGGCGCAGAAGGCGGTGAGTGCCGCGACAAGTGCGGCCAGCCGCAAACCTGACAGCTGGTAGCCGGCAAGGCCGAGCAGGAACACCGCGCCCAGCCACGGAAATCCCTCGCAAAAGGCGCGCAGCGGATTGAGTACATTGAGGATCAGCGCTACCCGAAACGCTTCGATGACGTCGAAGAAGTTGATCGTCACCCAGTTCACAGCCGCTTTCCACAATGGCGCGGTGGTGAAGGTGATCGTCTTCGGCACGGCCGCGAAGGCCGGCACGAACAGGCCGAGCAGCGTAGTGACGACAAGGATGGCGATGGCCAGCGTCAGATTGGGGTAGCGCCGCGAGAAACCCGGGCTCGCGGACGACCGGTGGACATTGCCTGCTGCCTGCTTGTGGGCGATGGCCTGGCTCAGCCGGTCGAGCGCGATGGCGAGCGCGACGATGGCAAGACCGGCCTCCATCGCCTCGCCAACCTTCAGCGCGCGCAGGGCGAGCAGCACGTCGTAGCCAAGCCCGCCGGCGCCGATCATCGAGGCGATGATCACCATGTTCAGCGCCAGCATGATCACCTGGTTGACGCCGACCATCAGTGTCGGCCGCGCCGACGGCAGCAGCACGCGCCACAATTTCTGCCGCGCCGTGCAGCCGGCCATTTCGCTGAAATCATCGATCTCGGACGGCACCCGCGATAGCCCGAGCATGGTTGCCCGCACCATCGGCGGCGTGGCGAAGATGGCGGTGGCGATCATCGCCGAAACGGGGCTGTTGCCGAACAGCAGCAGCATCGGGATGAGATAGGCGAAGGTCGGGATCGTCTGCATCAGGTCGAGGGCAGGGGAGACGATGAACCGCTCCGCCCACGGCTTGCGCCACGCCCAGATGCCGAGGAATAGCCCGGTGACGATGCAGAACGGCACGGCGATCGAGATCAGCGCCAGCGTCAGCATGGCGCTGGTCCATTGGCCGAATAGCGCGATGTAGAGAAAGCAGCCGCCAACCAGCATGCCGAGTTTTCTGCCACCGGCCGCATAGCCGGCAAGGAACGCCGCCGCGCAGACGCCAACCCAGGACAAGCGCGGCAACACGAAAGCGTCGGCGCCATGGCCGAACTTGAAATTCTTGGCCAAGAGATCGAGCGCGAAGTCGAGCGACACGCCGAGCACCGCGGTGACCGAGCGGGTCAGCCAGGACAGGTTCGACTTGATCCAGCCCATCAGCGCGCTGACCCAGTCGGCGACGGGAACGACCGCCTCGACCGGATAGTTGACGGCCCATGGCAGTTTGTCCTGCAGCAGGAACACCACCAGCACGGCGGCAAGCGCGAGCACCCAGATCACCAGCCACCGCTGAATCGGCGGCCTTGCCTGGCTGGCGCTTGCCGTTACCGTCATGCGCCGGCTCGCTCGATGCCGGCCAGCAGATCGATCACCGCTTGCGGCGTCACTTCGCCGATCGGCTTGCCGGTGCCGTTGATCACCGCGAAAGGCTTGCCTGCGGCGACGATGCTGGCCGAGAAACTCGCTATCTTGGCCTCCGGCGCCACCGTGCCGCCATGCTCGGCGCCGTCGCAGGCACGCATCAGGCTGCGCGCCGAAATCACCTTGGCGCGGTCGACGTCGCGGGTGAACTCGGCGACATAGTCGGTCGCCGGATTGACCACGAGTTCCTCCGGCGTGCCGATCTGGATGACTTCCCCGTCCTTCATGATGGCGATGCGGTCGGCGAGCCTTATAGCCTCGTCGAAATCGTGGGTGATGAAGACGATGGTCTTGTGCAGCATGGTCTGCAGCCGCATCAGCTCGTCCTGCATTTCGCGGCGGATCAATGGGTCCAGCGCCGAGAAGGGCTCGTCGAGAAACCAGATCTCGGGTTTCGTCGCCAGGCTGCGGGCGATACCGACACGCTGCTGCTGGCCGCCGGACAATTCGCGCGGATAGAAATGCTCGCGCCCGCGCAGGCCGACGAGTTCGATGACTTCGCGGGCGCGCGCCTCGCGTGTCGAACGATCCTGTCCCTGGATGCTGAGCGGGAAGGCGATGTTGTCGAGCACGTTGAGATGCGGCAGCAGGGCAAAGTTCTGGAACACCATGCCCATGCGGTGGCGCCTGAGTTCTATCAGCGCGGCATCGGAAATCTTGAGCAGATCCTTGCCTTCGAACTCGACCTTGCCATGTGTCGGTTCGACCAGCCGCGACATGCAGCGCACCAGCGTCGACTTGCCGGACCCCGACAGACCCATGATGATGAAAATCTCGCCCTGCCGGATCTCCAGATCGACGGCGCGCACCGCGCCGACTAGCCCCGCCGCGGCTATGTCGGTCGTGCTGGCCTTGCCGTTACGCTCGCGGATGAAGTTGGCGGCGTTCGCCCCAAACAGTTTCCAGACATTATGGCAGGCAAGTTTTATCGGGCGGGGATCCTTTCCCGTCGCGTTTGATGCCTGTTCAATAGCTTCCGTCATTCAGTCGTCCTTCTGGAACACTAGGAATTGAGACCTAGCTAGTACCAGCCAGGTCTCCCTTTTCCAGTCGGAGCGATCACTGCGCCCAGGCTTTCCAGTCGGCCTCGTGGGCGGCGATCCAGGCGGCGGCGACGTCTTCCGGCGTCTTGCCGTCGAGGTCGATCTCGCCGCTCATCTTGTTCAACTCATCGGTATCGACCGTGTAGGCCTTGGCCACCTTGTAGGCGACCGGCCATTTGTCCTTCATGCCGTTCCAGGAGTATTTCCAGATCTCGCCATGCGGCTTGCCGCAGTCGTATTTGGCGTCCGGGTTCACGCCCCATTTCCGGTCGTTGTAGCATTCGGGAGTATATTCCGGGAATTGCACCCATTCGCCCTTGTATTTTGCGGGCGCCCAATGCGGCGAATAAATCCACAGCATGATCGGCGCCTTGCGCTGATAGGCGGAATCGAGTTCGGCGAACATCGCGGCATCGGTGCCGGCATGGATGACCGTGAAGGGCAGTTTCAGCGCCGCGACGCGTTCGTCGTCAAAACCTTCCCAGGTCACCGGGCCGCCGAGATAGCGCCCCTTCGGCGCCGTCTCGGCGGTCGAGAACGATGCCGCGCAGGTGGCGTCGAGCAGTGCATGCCAATCTGGCAAAGTCGGGCACTTTTCCTTCATATATTCGGGAAACCACCACTCTTCCTTTGCCTTCGGGCCGAGCTTGCCGAGCCGTTCGGTCTGGCCGGTGGCATCGGAGGCCTTCATGGCTTCGCCGGCCGTGGTGTCCCAGTACTCCAGGCCGACATCGAGGTCGCCATTGGTGAGGCCGGTGGTCAGGCTGGAGAGATAATCGGCGGTCGGGTATTCGACGGTGTAGCCGAGCTTTTCCAGGATGCCGCCGAGAATCTTGGCGTTGAGGTTGACGCTGGTCCAGTCGAACAGCGCGATTTTGATCGGGTCGTTGGATTCCGGTGCCGCTGCCTGCGCTGTTGGCGTCAGGACACTTGCCGCGGCAAATGCAAAAGCTCCCATTGAGAATTTCGAAATCACACTGCGAAGTGGCATTGCTTGGTTCTCCTTCAAGCTGTGACGGTTATCGGTCGTTCCCTTCTTGCGTCTTTTCTTGATTGTGTTGGAAAGGCTGGCTGTTGCGCAAGGCCGTTGTCGCCATGTCGCGGCCAAGGACGGCGCAGGCGTGATGATGCTCGATTTCGGTGATGACGGACGCTGCCGAGGCGGGCAGTCTCATGGCCGATCGATCGCCGCGATGGCGATCATCCGCGGATCAATTGCCAGTCCTGCGGCGCCCTGCAAGCTGCGAGCCATCAAGGTCCCATGATCCCAAGCATTCCGGCGGAATTGCTCTCGGCTATAGCCCCAGCAAGCCCCATCTCGCCAGCGCCGTTTCATAGGATGAAATTATATATACCAACGTTCATGCCGCGCAACGACTAACGCTATGTTCGCGGCGGAATTTCAGACTGCAAGCGAAGCCGGCCGACGCAGGCGGGACATGGCTGGCATGCCCTGTTTACCAGCAGACGTAGCCGCCATCGACGATCAGGTCGAGGCCGGTGACGAAGCTCGACGCGCGGCTGGCCAGGAACACTGTCGGCCCGACCATTTCCTCGGGCGCCGCCATGCGTCCCATCGGCGTGTCGCGTTTGAAGATCTTAACCTCTTCGGCCACCTCGGGGCGCTTGTTCATCGGCGTCAGCGTGTAGCCCGGGCTGACGACATTGACGCGCAGCCCGCGATCGGCCCACTCCATGGCGAGGCTCTTCGACATATGGATGACGGCGGCCTTCGAGGAATTGTAGTGCGCCTGCGTCAACCCGCGATTGACGATGGTGCCCGACATCGAGGCGATGTTGATGATCGAGCCCTTGCCCCGCGCCAGCATCTTGCGCGCTTCGGCCTGGCAGGACAGGAATACGCCCGCGACGTTGACCTCGTGCACTTTTCGCCACTTTTCCAGCGGCAGTGTCTCGGCTGGTTCCGAGCCGGCAATGCCGGCATTGTTGACGCCGACCGTCAACGCACCGAGTTCGGCTTCTACGCGATCGATGGCCGCCGCGAGATCGCTATCCGAGGTCACGGTGCCGGTCAGCACCAGCGCCCGGCGGCCGAGTGCCGTGATCCGGTGAGCGGTTTCGTCCAACCCGCCCTTCGACGTATAGCCGAAACAGGCGACATCGGCGCCTGCCTCGGCCAGCCCGATCGCGATTGCCTGGCCAATGCCGCTGCCGGCACCGGTGACCAGCGCGACATCGCCTTCCAGTTTGAAAAGATCCATTGGTAGCCCTCCCTTGTTGAGAGAGGTTATGCGCGTTGCCGTACTTTGATCAATCTCAGAAGTCGCAAGCCTTTGGGCGCCGGTCACCGGACCAGGCCTTGAGCGGGTGCGGTCATTGATCGACTGCACGCCGGTCCAGAAGGGCAGGCACATATGTTCGGCGCCGGCAATGTCGAAGGCGTCGCGGCCGACCAGCCGTTGGGCGAGAACATCATTGATGATGGCGGCGGCGGCCGGCGTCGGCGGCGTTGCCTTGGTGCTGCGGATCGTCAGCGGCCGATCTCGAAGAAGGGCTTGCCCAGCAGGCCGGGATCCACATCGATGCCGAGGCCCGGGCCGTCTGGAATGCCCATGCGGCTGCCGGTGACCGGCGGCGCATTCGACGCGGTGCGCACCGTGACCCATTCATGGAAGGCGATGGCGTGCAGCCGGCGCTCCTCTGGCGTCGACAGCGACAGATGCGCCATGGCTGATGTGTCGATCTCGGCGCCGCCGGTGTCTTCCACCGTGATCATGAAGCCGAGATCGACGGCGACGTCGCGGATCAGCCGCGTCTGCGTCACGCCGCCCAGCCGCGAGATCTTCAGCGTCAGCCCGTCGGCCGCGCCCCTGCGGTGGATTTCCAGCATCGCCTCAAGCGAGGTGACGGATTCGTCGAGCACCATCGGCTTGTCGAGCATGCGGCGCACCGACATGTTCTCGTCGATCGTCGTGCAGGGCTGCTCGAACGTATAGTCGATCGCCCGCGTCGCATCGGCGAACCGGCGCGCCTGGTACGGCGTCCAGCCGGCATTGGCGTCGCAGAAAATGACAGTGCCTTTCGGCACCGAGGCGGCGACCGCGGTGACGCGTTCGATATCGTCATTGACATTGCCGCCGACCTTGACCTGCAGCCGGTGAAAGCCGTCCTTGACGATGCGCCCGGCAAGTGCGGCCATTTGATCGACCGTGCCATGGGTGACGACCTTATAGAGTTCGGCCGTGTCGCTTTCCTTGCCGCCGAGCAGCGTCACCAGCGGCACGCCGGCCGCGCGGGCGGCGAGATCCCAGCACGCCATGTCCAGCGCGGACTTGATGTAGGGGTGGCCCTTGAACACGGTGTCCATCAGCCTGCCGATGCCGGCAAGTCCACGCGGGTCCTGGCCGATGAGATGCGGCGCGATTTCCGGCACGCCGGCACGCGTGCCGGCCGGGAACGCGGCCGAGTAGAAATTGCCGAGCGGCGCCATCTCGCCCCAACCGGTCACGCCGCTGTCCGAGGTGATGGCGACGATCACCGCGTCGAAGCAGTCGGCGACCCGCCCCTTGGACATGCGGTAGGGGCCGTCCACGAAGGGCTGCACGACGCGATAGGCTTTGATGGTTTCGATCTTCACTTTGCTGTCCGTTGTCCGCAGGGGTGTCAGTTCTTCGACGCGCGCTTTTCAAGGCTGCGCGCATAGGCGAGAAGCTCTTCGAAATCGAGGTCGATATGCTCGCGCGCATGGCGCTGGGCGGCGCGAATGTCCGAGCCCTTGAGCAGCGCCACATAGGTCTCGTGCAGGTCCTCTGCAGGCACCGGCTCGTTGCGGGCGCGCTGATGCAGGGCGAAATACATCTGCAGCCGGCTCGCCAGCCTTTGCCAGGTTTCCAGGAGCACCGAATTGTCGGCCCATTCATGGATCAGACCATGCAGTTGCAGCGCGGTTTCGATCTGCCTTGTGGTGTCGCGGTCGCGCGTCGCCTGCTTCACCGCCTCGTGGCGCCGGTCGAGTTCGTCGAAGAAACGCTGGTCGCGCTGCTTCCACATCCGCTCGATGGCGAACTCGTCCAGCACCTTGTTGAGCGAATAGGCGTCGTCGATGTCCTTGGCGGTGACATTGATGACGAAGGTGCCAGCATAGGGGACGCTCGTCAGGATGCCTTCCTGCGCCAGCTCGCGCATCGCTTCGCGCAGCGGCGCGCGGCTGACCCGCATCTGTTCGGAAATCCTGAGCTCGTTGAGCTTCTGGCCGGGCTCAAGCTGACCGGTCAGGATCGCGCGCCGCAGCAGTGCCACGATTTCGGCACGGCGTGTCGTGTCGGCAATCGGACCGAACTCCGTCTTCACCATCCGGCCCACTCCAGCGAGAACAGATGGCAAGACAATCAGATTGTCGACAATCTAACAAGAGGTCGTGGTCTGATTTCTCAGTTTCCGACGGCCGGCCGCGCAGACGTCGCCGCTCCGGGGCTTGCTCGTGAAAACGGCGCCCTCGGCCTGAGAAAAGGTCGAGGGCGCCGCGCGGAAACCGGGCCTGCGGGGGAGTCAGGTAGCCGGTTTCTGTGGGAGAGGCGAAATCGGCATTCCGGGGCCGATCTTCTGCAGATTGCCTGTGATCACTTGGTCGCCTTCGGCGACGCCGCTAAGGATGGCGACCATGTCGCCGCTGGTCGGCCCCAGCGAAACCAGCCGCTGGTCGACCGTATTGCCCTTGCCGACAACGTAGAGATATTTGCCGAGCTGGCTTGATCCCAGTGCGACCTGCGGCACCATCAGCGCATCGGGCTGTTGTTTGACGTGCAGCCGCACGCGAACATACTGGCCAGGCAAGAGCGTGAACTTGGCGTTGCCGATGGTGGCGCGTGCGGTGATCGTGCCGGTCGAGTGATCGATCGTGTTGTCGATAAAGGTGAGCTCGCCCTTCTGGTGGGCTTCGGTCTCACCCGGAAGCAGGACCTCGACCTCGATCGGGCCGGCAGCGCGCGCTTCCTCGATCTGCGCCAGATCCGTCTCGCTCGGATTGAAGGTGACGTAGATCGGATCGAGCTGGACCAGCGTGTTGAGCACGGTGCCGGCTACGCTGACCAGCGTTCCCGCGGAAGCCTGGTTGCGGCCCAGGCGTCCGGGGAACGGCGCGTGGATTTCAGCGTAGCTCAGATTGAGCTCGGCCGTGCGCTCGGCAGCCTGGTTGAGCGCCAGCGACGCCTGCGCCTCGCGCAAGGTGCTGGTGCGCTGGTCGAAGCTGTCCTTGTCCAGGTAACCGCTCTTGGCGAGCTCGGTACCGCGGCCGAGATTGGAACGCGCATAATCGAGCGTCGCCGTATCGCGCTGAACCTGTGCCTTCGCCTGGTCGAGCGCGGCCTGGAAATCGTCAGGCGAGATCTTGTAGAGCAGGTCGCCCTGCCGCACGTCGGCGCCGTCTTGCGCCGTCTGTTCCTGCAGGTAGCCGGGGACGCGCGCCTGCAGCGTGATGCTGCGGATCGGCTCGGTCCGCGCGGCATAGTCGAGATAGATCGGGATCGTCTTCTTGACCACGCTCGCCACCGGCACCGGCATGACGAACGCCGCTGGAGCGGGCGCCGCCCCGGCCGTGCCGGCATTCAGGCTGAGATTGCCCATGTCCAGCAGGTGGACGCTGGCCACCGAGATCGCACCCAGCGCGACTGCCGTTCCCAACGCGATTTTCCATTTACGCATAGTGAGTCTCCAATCTTATTCAGCCGCTTCCGCCAGGGGAGGGAAGGCGGGTTTGGCCGTTGGTTCAGTGTGTTGAGAGGCGGGCTCGTCGCCGCCGCGCCGTTCGCGCAGCTGCTCGATGACCGCGTAGAAGACCGGCACGAACACCAGCGACAGGATGGTCGCCGCGACCATGCCGCCGAACACGGTGGTGCCGATCGATTGACGGCTTGCGGCACCCGCGCCGGTGGCGATCATCAGTGGCACCACGCCGAGGATGAAGGCAAACGCGGTCATCAGGATCGGCCGTAGTCTCAGCCGCGCGGCCTCCATCGACGCCTCGATGATGCTGAGGCCTTCCTCGCGCCGCCGTCTTGCGAACTCGACGATCAGGATCGCGTTCTTGGCCGCCAGGCCGATCAGCATGACGAAGCCGATCTGCGAATAGACGTCGATCTGCATGCCGCGCGCCCAAAGTGCGGCGAACGCGCCGAACAGGGCGAGCGGCACCGCCAGCAGCACCATGAACGGCATCGCCCAGCTCTCGTACTGTGCTGCCAGGATCAGGAAGACGAAGACGATGGCCAGCGCAAAGACCACCGACGCGATCGATCCTGCCTTGAGCTCCTGGAAGGTGATGCCGGTCCATTCGAAGCCGAAATCCCTGGGCAGTGCTGTCGCCGCGGCCCGTTCCATGGCGGCGACTGCCTGGCCCGACGAATAACCGGGAGCAGCGCCGCCATTGATGGTGGCCGAGGCGTTGTTGTTGTAATGCGGCACGGTTTCCGGGCCGACGAACGGCACCAGCTTGCCCAGCGTGCTGAGCGGCACCATGCCACCGGAAGCATTGCGCACATAAAGCCGTGAAATATCAGCCGCACCCGCACGTGAATCCTTGTCGGCCTGGATGGTCACCCGGAAGGTGCGGCCGAACAGGTTGAAGTCGTTCACGTAGAGCGAGCCGAGATAGATCTGCAGCGTGTTGAAGACGTCGGGCAGGTTGAGGCCGAGCAGCTTCGCCTTGGCGCGGTCGAGATCGTAGTTGAACTGCGGCGTCGAGGTCGAGAAAGGCGAGAACAGCTGCTGCGGATTGATTTCCGGCTGCTTTCGCGCCTCGGCGATCACCGCTTGCGTGGCATCGTTGAGGGCCGTGCTGCCGCGGCCGGTGAGGTCCTCGACGACGAATTCGAAGCCGCCCGTGGTGCCTATGCCAGGGATGGAGGGCGGATCGAACGAGAGCGCGAAGGCCTCCGGAATCTGCATCAGCTTGCCGCGCACGTCGGCGACGAGCTTGGAGGCACTCTGGTCGGGGCCACGCTCCTCCCACGGCTTGAGGATGGCGAACTCGACCGCCGAGTTCGACTGTGCCGCGCTGGTCAGGAAGTTCAGGCCGCTGATCGAACCGACGATGTCGACGCCGGGCGTCGCCTGCAGGATGTCGCGCGCCTTCTGGGCCACCGCGTCGGTGCGCTCCAGCGAAGCGCCGTCCGGCAGCTGGATGACGACGAAGAAATAGCCCTGGTCCTCGACCGGGAGGAAGGTCGAGGGCAGCTTCTGCCAGACGAAGTAGGTGGCGACGAGGCCGGCAGCGAATAGGCCAAGCATGATCCAGCGCAGCCGGATAAGGATACGCACTCCGTGGGCGTAGGCATGCGACAGTCTGTCGAAGCCTGTGTTGAACCAACGGAACAGGAAGAATTGCGTCTCGCCGCGATGGCGCAGGAAGGCCGCACTGAGCGCCGGGCTGAGCGTCAGCGAGTTGAAGGCCGAAATGCCGACGGAGATCGCCACCGTCAGTGCGAACTGGTTATAGAGCTTGCCGGAGACGCCGGGAATGAATGCAACCGGCACGAACACGGCCATCAGCACCGCCGTGGTCGCAATGATGGGGCCTGTCACCTCGGCCATGGCGGCTTTTGTCGCCGCCAGTGGTTTCAGTCCGGCCTCGAGCTGTCGCTCGACATTCTCGACCACGACGATGGCGTCGTCGACGACAAGGCCGATGGCCAGCACCATGCCGAGCAGCGAGAGCATGTTGAGCGAGAAACCCATCATCTCCATGATGACAAGTGTCGCCACCAGCGACACCGGAATGGCGATGGTCGGAATGATGGTCGTGCGCCAGCTCTGCAGGAAGATGAACACCACCGCCACGACGAGCACCAGGGCTTCGCCGAGCGTGATCAGCACGTCATGCATCGAGGCCGAGACGAAGCGCGTCGTGTCGTAGTGCATCGCATAGTCGACGCCCTTGGGGAAACGGGCCGACAGTTCCTGCATCTTGTCCTTGACGCGCTGCTGCAGATCGAGCGCGTTGGAACCGGGCATCTGATAGACGGCGAGCACCACGGTCGGGTCCTTGCCGAAGAAGGCCGACGACGAATATTGCAGGGCGCCGAGCTCGATACGAGCAACGTCGCGCAGCCGCACCAGCGAACCCGTATCGGTGTTGGCACGCACGACGATGTCGCCGAATTCCTTGGGGTCGCTCAACCGGCCGACGGCGTTGACCTGCATCTCGAAGGCGGTGCCGGCGGGCGCCGGCGATTGGCCGATCTTGCCGGCCGCCACCTGGACGTTTTGTTCGGCGATGGCGTTCTGGACGTCGACGGCGGTGATGCCGAGATTGGCGAGCTTGTCCGGGTCGAGCCAGACACGCATCGAATAGCGCCGTTCGCCGAAGATCTGCACGTCGCCGACACCGGGCAGCCGCTTCAGCGGATCCACCACCTGCAGATAGGCAAGGTTGGAGAGCGCCACCGGATCGACGGAATGGTCGGGCGAGGTCAGGTTGACGATCAGGACGAAATTCGGGTTCTGCTTCTTGATCGTCACGCCGCCCTGGTTGACGATCGCCGGCAGCGACGAGGCCGCCTGCGAGACGCGGTTCTGCACGTCGACGGCGGCGGTGCTGAGCGAATAGCCGACATCGAAGGTGATGGTGATGGTCGACGAGCCGTCATTGGAGCTCGTCGACGACATGTAGGTCATGCCTTGCACGCCGTTGATCTGCTGCTCCAGCGGCGTCGTCACCGTGTCTGCCACCACCTGCGCACTGGCGCCCGGATAGTGGGCGCTGACCACGACTTGCGGCGGTGTGATGTCGGGAAACTGCGAAACGGGCAGCAGGAAATAACAAATCGTCCCGGCGAGCACCATGATGATGGCGATGGCCGAGGCGAAGATCGGACGATGGATGAAGAAGTTTACCACGACACGCACGCCTCTCCAGCCGCTCTTGCCCGCCCGAAGGCGCTGGCGACCTTGGACAACTGGCCGTGCCGTTCACGGGACCCTTCCCGTGAACGCAGCAACGGCACCTCGCGATGCTGCCCATCGGCGAGCGAGCGCAACATGTTCTCGAAGGCGCGGGGGTCTACCCCGTCTGCTTTCATGACCAGCCGGATCATCGGATCCCGGACGGCCTCATCTATGGTAAGATCGCGGCGCTGTGGCATTGGCCGGCTCCTTGTCTGTCGATTCGCAGCCCATGCTCGCGAATCGTTTTTCATCTCTTCACCGGCCGAAGCCGCATGATTGGCAGTCTTTTCGTCCATCTCGATCTGGTAGGACCAGTTCACGACCTTGTTATTGACGACGGACGTTATAGGTGTTACCAGTAAGTAACATTCTGGAAGTTACAGACCGGTAACACCCTAGTCAAGAGGTGGCCGAGGGTTTTTTGGAAACGAAAGGAGATCATGATGACAGACGGCGTCGTGGAGCGCTCTCGTCCCCGGGATCGGATTCTGGAGACGGCGCGTGACATGTTCCACAAGCACGGCATCAAGGGCGTCGGCGTCGACGCCATCACCGAGGCTGCCGGCACGAACAAGATGACGCTCTATCGTCACTTCGAGTCCAAGGACGAACTGATCGTCGAATGCCTGCGCGCCAACGCGTTGAAGGCTGGCGCGATGTGGGAAACGTTCGAGGCCGAGCATCCGGGCGACAAACTCGCCCAGCTTCACGCCTGGGTTCGCAAGGCCGCCGCCATGCTCAACACCGACGGCCGCGGCTGCGACATGGCCAACGCCGCCGCCGAACTGACCGAACCCGATCATCCGGCAAGGCGCGTGATCAAGGAACTCAAGGAAGCCCAGCGCGAACGCCTGGTCGGGCTCTGCCGGGATGCCGGCATCGGCCAGGCCGAACTTCTGGCCGATACGCTGTCGCTGCTGTTTGAAGGCGCGCGCGTCAGCGTGCAGACCGTCGGTGCCGAGGGCCCCAGCACGCAGTTCGTGCGCATGGCGGAAGGGCTGATCGTTTCCTTCCGGGGCACTGCCGCCGGTTAAAGTTTTGCCGTGGCTGTCGGTGATTTTGCCGGTCGCATGACCGAGGTGATGCCTGCTGCCCTGGCAGGCTGCGCAGCATTCCCGTTGACTGAACGAAAAAAGCCCGCTGCCGGGAGGAGGTGGCAGCGGGCTCGATTTCGAATGTGGTGCGGGAGGAGGTGCACCCCATTCAGCGTCGGCATCGCATCTGGGAGGAGTAGATGGCCGACAACCAGAAACTACGAATTGCCCAATGATTCGGCAACAATGAATTGTGCATAGCTGCTGTGCAGATTCGCCGTAACGCTGCGTGAATTCAGGAAGTGCGACCTCACTGCACCGGCACGTTTTCCCTGAAAATCAGTCGCGGCTCAATGAATTTGCGCGTGAGATAAGGCGCCGACGATGCGATCGAGCCGAGCAGTTGGATCACCGACTGCTCCGCGATCAGCCTGGCGTTCTGGTCGATCACGACGTCGGCGAGGTCGTCGACGAGATAGCCGCGTGTTTCCCTTGTCAGGTCGTGGCAGATGAACACCGGCTTGCGGTTGGGCCTGGCTTCCCGGATCGCTTTGGCAATTCCGGAGCGCCCGGCGCCGGCGCAATAGTTGCCGAGCAGTTCCGGTTCGTTGTGCAGCGCCTTCATGGTCTCGGCATAGCTTGCGTCCGGCTCGTCGTTGATCTCGACGGCGCTGCTTACGGTGAGGTTGGGAAACTCCTCGCCAAGCACGGAGCGGAAGCCCATTTCGCGCTCTTCATGGCCGCGATAGGAGCGCGAGCCGACGACCATCGCCAGCTGCCCCTCGCGGCCGCCGAGAAAGCGTCCCATCAAAAGTGCTGCCGTCCGTCCCGCCACGCGGTTGTCGATCCCGACATAGGCCGAGCGGGGTGCGGCCGGAATATCGGACACCAGGGTCACCAGGCGGATGCCGGCCTCGACCATGTCGCGCAGGATGTTGCGTGTCCTGGGGTGATCGACCGCGATGACGCCGACGCCGTTGGCGCGCAGCGACAGTCTTTCGGCCGCTGTCCGCAGCGCATTGGGCGAGATGCCGGCAAGATTGTGGATCCGGCAGGACGCCACAAGCGGCAGGCGCGAGGCGTAGTCCTCGATATGCTTTGCCAGGTCCTGCATGAAGGCGTTGCTGCCGATCGGCAGGAGGAATTCTAGAGCGGGATGAGATTAGTTTCGGTCATATCCGGAGTTTTCGAAGTAGTGTGAGCATTCTGTCGGTGTGATGCGGTTGAGAATTTGGCCGATCGCGTCGCAAACGGTTTGGACGGTGCGGCTTGCTGCCTTTCTCAGCCAGTGCTTGAGTTTTGAAAAGAGCTGTTCGATCGGATTAAGATCGGGCGAGTATTTCGGCAGGAAGAAGAGCCTGGCGCCGGCGGCGCGTATGGCGCGGCGCACCGCCTTGCCTTTGTGCGAGCCGAGATTGTCCATGATGACGATGTCGCCCGGCTGGAGGGTCGGAGCGAGAACCTTCTCGACATAGAGAAGAAATCTCTCGCCGTTGATAGGTCCGTCGATCAGCCAGGGCGCCTCGACGCGATCGTGGCGCAGCGCGGCCAGGAAGGTCATGGTCTTCCAGTGGCCATGCGGCACTTTGGCCTTGATGCGCTGTCCAACCGGCGCCCAGCCCCTTAGCGGCGACATGTTGGTCTTGGTCCAGGTCTCGTCGATGAAGACCAGTCGCGTCGGATCAATCCGGTCCCGATACTTCGTCCACTGCATGCGCCGTCGCGCGATATCGGGACGATCCTGTTCGACGGCGATCAGCGTCTTTTTTTGTGACTGAGCTTCTCGGCATGCACGAACTCCCACACCGAACGGTAGTCGACCCTCAGGCCACGCTCGCCAAGTTCGGCCACAAGCCCGCGCAAGGTGAAGTCCCTGTCGTGACAGCGTTCGATCAGCCAGTCGCGCCACGCTCCCGAGAGCTTCTTCGGTTTGTAGCCGCCGACCTGGCGAGGCGCAGCACTGCCAGTCTCTTCGACGCGCTTAAGCCACGCGATGGCCGCGCTGTAGCTGACGCCAAATCGAGCCGCCGCCGCGCGTCGCGAGAGCCCTTCCGTCTTGACCGCGGCGCTCGCACCGGGCCGATTGTTGAGCACCCTGTCGACCGTTGCGGTCGACAGCCCACAGTTCCTGGCAATGTCGGAAACGGTGGCCTTCATGCCGCGACCCTATGCGTCGATGCTCCTCAGTGCCCCGGCTTGCCGTCGGCGAGAGCGTCGCGGATGTCCTTGTCCGACATGCCGGTAATGATGCGCTCGACTTCCGTCACGGTCGTCGTCTTCGGATCGATGTCGTCGGCGACCACCTTGCCCCTGCGCATGACGACGATGCGGTCGACCACCTGGAAGACATGGTGGATGTTGTGCGCGATGAAGATGCAGGAGTGGCCGGAATCGCGGGCGTTGCGCACGAAGCTCAGCACCCCTTGTGTTTCGGCGACGCCGAGATTGTTGGTCGGCTCGTCGAGAATGATCAGGTCGCTGTCGAAATGCATGGCGCGCGCGATCGCGACCGCCTGGCGCTCGCCGCCGGAGAGCGAACCGATCGGCGTCGTCGGCGGGATGTTCTTGGAGATGCCTACTTGTTTGAGCAGATCGCGGGCGACCGTGTTCATGGCGTCCTGGTCCATGCGGTTGAGGAAACGCGGCGGTTTGATCGGCTCACGCCCCAGGAACAGGTTGCGCGCGATCGACAATTGCGTGACCAGGGCCGAGTCTTGGTAGATGGTCTCGATGCCATGCGCGATGGCGTCGCTGGTGCTGCGCAAGATGACCTTCTTGCCGCGGATGAAGATGTCGCCGCTGGTCAGCGGCACCGCGCCCGAGAGAACCTTGATCAGCGTCGATTTGCCGGCGCCATTGTCGCCCAGCAAGCCGACGATCTCACGCTCGTTGACATGGAAATTGGCGTCCACCAGCGCCTGCACGCGCCCATAGGACTTGCGGATGTTCTGCATGCGGATCAATGGCTCGGCCATGGTTCAAGTCCCCGCTTGGTGCCGGCGTTCCAGCCATGAGTGCAACGCCATCATGCCAAGGATGATCGCGCCGATGAAGATGTTGTAGGCAAGGCCGGGCACGCCGATAAGCACGATGCCGTTGCGCATGACGCGCAGGATCAGGATGCCGAGCACGGTGCCGATGATGGTGCCGCGCCCGCCGGTCAGCGCCGTGCCGCCGATCACCACCATGGCGATCACCTCGAGCTCGTAGCCGGTGCCGCTGTTGGGGTTGGCGGCGGATGTGCGCAGCGACGAGATGACGCCGGCAAGCGAGGCCATGAGCGACGATAGGACGAACAGGCCGACCTTGACGCGGTTGACATTGACGCCGCGTGCGCGCGCCGCGTTGGGATTGCCGCCCGCCGCCTGGATCCAGTTGCCGGTCCGGCTTTGCGTCAAGACATAGCCGAGCGCGATCGCCGCGGCGATGAACCAGAACAGCGACATGTAGATGCGGAACGGCCCGATGAAGAAGTCGCCGACCAGCGCCTCGGCCAGCCAACTGCCCTCGGCGCTCCAGGTGCGCTGCGGAAACCCGTCGGTGATGAAAAGCGCACTGCCGCGCACCACCAGGAGCATGCCGAGCGTCACCAGGAAGGACGGGATCTTGAGCTGCGTGACGAACCAGCCATTGACCAGGCCGATAAAGGCGGCAATCACCAGCGCGATGACGAAGCCCATCTCCAGCGAGGTGACGCCGGCATTGAACAGCGTCCACATCAGCACCGGCGAGAAGCCGAACAGGGACCCGACGGAAAGGTCGAATTCGCCCGACGTCATCAGCAGCGTCATCGCCAGCGCGATCAGGCCGAGCTCGACGGTGAAGGCCAGCGTGTTGGAGATGTTTTGCGGTGACAGGAAGTCGTGGTTGAAACCCCAGAAAACGGCGATCTCTACGATGAGCAGAACGAAGGGGCCGAATTCCGGCCGCGCGATCAGGCGTTGGGTGAGCGAATGATTTTCCACTGGGAACCCGCGACATGGTTGGAACGGGCAGCGACCTCCACCGCATCGGGTGGATATAGCCGCGGCACAGGAAGATGTCTGGCGCCGTGCGAGATGCGCGGCGCCAGGGATCGCGGACTATTTGCCGGACAGGATCTTGTCGTAGACCGCCGCGGTGTCCTTCTCATAGAGCGCGCCGGTGATGACGTTGAAGCCCGGAGGAATGCCGCTGGCCGCCATGTTGGCGAGCGATAGCGCCACATAGCTGGTCGCCTGCGGGTCCTGCCACTGGCCGGCATTGACGTAGCCGTTCAGCACTTCCTGGGTGGTGTCGAGCGAGTTGCCCCAGCCGACGACCGGGATTTCGCCCGGCTTGACGCCGACCTGGTCGAACACGCGCTTGATCGAACCGGTGACGAGGTCGCCCAGGCCGATGATGGCTTTGACCTTGCCCTTGTGGGCGGTGAGGTAGTCGACCATGCGGTTGATCACCTCGGCCTGGTCGAGCGTCGCTTCGGTTACTTCATAGGTGATGCCGAGCGGGCCGAAGACGCTCTTGATGCCCTCTTCTTCCTGCACGCCGTAGGTGGCGCCGGGGATCTCGACCGGCATCCAGACGAAGTCGCCCTTCTTCACCAGGCCCTTGTCGACCAGATACTGCGCCCAGTGCTTGCCGAAGGTGACGTTGTCGCCGCCGACATAGGCGTTGAAATTGGCCTTGGGATCGGGCGTGTTGAAGTTGATGATCGGGACGTTGGCCGCGCGCGCTTCCTTGACGATCTCGACCAGGCTGCCCGGATCGGGGCTGGTGGTGACGATGCCGTCGGCCTTGGCGGAGAGGGCGGCGCGGACCGCTTCCTGCTGCGAGGCGACGTCGCCATTGTGGAACGAGGTGTTGACGGTGTTGCCGGTGTCCTTGGCCCATTGCTTGGCGCCGGCGAGGAAGTAGGTCCAGACCGGGTCGGCCGGCCCGCCATGTGAAATCCAGTAGAACGTCTTGGCCTGCGCGGCTGCCGGAATGACCGTCAGCGCGATCAGCAGACCGTAGAGCATAAGTCTTAATCTCGTCAGCATTTGATTTCCTCCCGGTTGAAGATGATCCGTCCCTTGTTCCGGCTTCAGCCGGATTGCGTCTTTTGCCAGCGCCGCTCGGATGCCTAAGAGCATTCCCTTTTTCGGCGGATGGCAAGCCTCCATCTGCAGATGTAGTTGGCGCCTGACGGGGCGCCATCAACGACCCCATCAGATCGCATCAGTTGGGATCATTTTTTCCAGGCGGTCGGATGATTGGCGCCGAGGGCTCAGCCGGGCGGACTGTGCCGATCATGTTCGGGCAATCAGTTGGGGCGAAAGCCCCCGAAGAGCCGGTTAGAGCAGACCGGCCTTGGCGAGGTCGCGCATCAAATGGCTGGCTCCGTAGGTCCAGTGCGGGCAATCGGGCGATAGTCGCACACGGTTGACCAGCGCGCCGAATTTTTCAGACGAGATGGTGACGATGTCGCCGACCTTGTGCGTGAACCCCTTGCCCTTTTCGCCGCGATCCTTCGAAGGCACGAACATCGTGCCGAGATAGAGCGCCAGTCCGTCCGGATACTGGTGGTGCGGCCCCATGGCCGCGGCAACCAGTTCTTCCGGCGTGCGGCTGATCTCGGCCATCGAGCTTGCCCCCTCCAGCGAGAATCCATCGTCTCCCTCGACCTTCAGGCGCACGACGGCCCGCTTCACATCGGCGATGGAGAACGTGTCGTCGAACAACCGGATGAATGGGCCAAGCGAGGCCGAGGCATTGTTGTCCTTGGCCTTGCCGAGCAGCAGCGCCGAGCGCCCTTCGACGTCGCGCAGATTGACGTCGTTGCCGATGGTGGCGCCGACGATCCTGCCGCTCGAGGCGGCGATCATGGCGATCTCCGGCTCCGGATTGTTCCAGGTCGATACCGGGTGGAGACCGACATCGGCGCCGAAGCCGACCGAGGCCATCGGCTGGCACTTGGTGAAGATCTCGGCATCCGGGCCGATGCCCACTTCCAGATATTGCGACCAGGCGCCGCGCGAAATCAGCTTGGCCTTGATCTCCATCGCCTCGGGCGAACCGGGCTTGAGCTTCGAAAGGTCATGGCCGATCAGGCCGGCAATGTCGGCGCGGATGGCGTCGGCCTTTTCCGCCGAGCCGCGCGCCTGTTCCTCGATCACCCGTTCGAGCAGGCTGACCACGAAAGTGACGCCGGATGCCTTGATCGCCTGCAGGTCGACCGGGGACAGCAGGGAGGGTTTTGCCGGATCACGCGTGGCTTCGAAACTGTTGGCCGCAATATCGTTGAGCGGGCCGATCGGCGTACCCTTGGCCGAGCGCACATGGCCGGCAGGATCGGTCATTTCGCAGACGTCACGGGCGGTTGGCGCCGCGTTCGACGTGATGTCGAAGACGGTGCCGTCGCGCACCGTGACCACCATGGGATGCGAGACGGCCGGCAGTCGAGCGCGGCCGAGAAAGACACCGTCGCTAGGGAGGTTAATCGTGTTCGTCATCGTTCTCTCGTTGTTGGGCGGGACAATCCGGATTGTGAAATTCCGACGGCCTCTCTTCAAGTCAAATCGTGCCGAACGCTACACGCTTCTCCGGCATCAAAGCTCATGCCAGCGTAGTCGCATCCGCGAAGCCATCGATTCCCTCGGCTCGAGTGTCCTCAGGCCGCCGATGTGATGAGCATCCACCGTATGCGAGACAGGTTCGAAACAGAAGAAATCGGCGTTTCGCGCCGGCGAATAGAGAATGAAGACGCCGAGAGGCGGCGGCGCTTCGATCGAGACGACTATGGCATCATCGGGTTGGACGATCGAGGCGCGTCCATTCCATCCCTCAAACGCATTGTTTACCCAGGTATCGGGAAGCGGAGCACGTTTCGAGAAATCCCAGTTGTGGTGGTCGATGAGCGACACCATCCTGGTCGGCAGGTGGCGTTCATCCTCGAGCCAGACGCTCTTGGCCGATGCCTGGAGCGATGTGCGCGCGTTGCGCGGAAACCATGGATGGAAGCCAATGCCATAAGGCAGCCGGATCGCGGCCCGGTTCTCAATGGTCAAAGCAGCGCTCAACGCGCCGTTCTCCAGTGCGTAGAGCACGCTCGCATGATAGCGATAGGGTCCGATCGCCCCATCGCTCAGAACGAACTCCGCCTCGGTCCCCGTCCGCTGCGTCAGACGCCAAGGCTTTTGAAAGGCGTCGCCATGAAGCGGGAAGGGCTCGCCCTCGACGTTGGGTTCTATCGCATGGAAACGCTCGTCGAACTCGAAGCCGCCGCCGGAAATCCTGTTCGACCACGGCGCCAGCAACTGGGAGCCGAATTTCATCAATCCTTCCGACGGCTTTATCACAGGTGTGAACACGCCGTGGGAGCGAAGCGCGTCGTAGCGCAGGATCGCCGCGCCCTGGCGAGGGCTGACAACCACCCTGGCGCGTTCGTCGGCAAGTTCGATCGTGTCGATGTTCGTCATCGACGGAACGCTACCAACCACCGTCGACGTGGATGTCCTGACCGCTGATCATGTCCGCGGCAGGCGAAACAAGAAACAGCACGAGATCGGCGACGTGATGCGGTTCGATGCGGCGCTTCAGGCTCTGGTTGGCCATGATCCAATCACTGTATTCCTTGAGCCGCTCGCCGAACACGCGTTCTTCTGCTTCGGAAACGACGGCGCCCGGCGACACTGCGTTTACGGTGATGCCATGCGGCCCCAGTTCCCGTGCCAGCGATTTCGTGAGGCCCAGCATCGCGCCTTTCGATGCGACATAAGGTACATAGCCGTCCCACCGGCCATTGAGTGTGATCGAGCAGAAGTTCACGATCTTGCCATACGCCTTCGCCTTCATGCCCGGCGCGCAGGCGCGCACAAGCGCAAAGGCGGCCGAGGAATTGACCCTGATCTGATCCTCGTATTCGGACAGCGAGAATTCCTCGAACGGCCGGTTGATGATCAGGGCCGCGTTGTTGATCAGGATATCGATCCCCCCTTCCTTTTCCGCCAAGGCCGCGACAACCTCTTCCGCCCCGGCAAGCTTGTTGAGATCGCAGCCGACGAAGGCAATGTCGCCTTCGGCCTGCCCGGCGAGCGTCGCCGCGGTCTCCGGCCCGTCTTCGATATCGGGCCGGTCGAGCACCAGCACACGCGCACCGGCCCGCGCCAGCGTGACGGCCTGGGCCCGGCCGAGGGAGCCAAGGCCGCCGGTCAAAAGCACGACCCGATCGGCAAGAACCTTCATTGCCGCCACTCCTTACAAAACGCCGTGGACTTCATCGATCGAGGTATCCTCGATCCGTTTGTCCAGCACGACCTCGCCGCGCGCCATCGCCACCACACGGTCGCAGCATTCGAACACATGATGCATGTTGTGGCTGATGAAGACGCCGGTGACGCCCTGTTTCTTCAGGCTGCGTACGAACCCGATCACCTTCTTCGTCTCCTTGACCGAGAGATGGTTGGTCGGCTCGTCGAGGATCATCACCTTCGACTTGAAATGCATGGCACGCGCGATGGCGACGCCTTGCCGCTGTCCGCCGGAAAGTTCGCCGACAAGCGCGTCGGGAGAGCGCAGATGCAAGTCGACATTGGCGATGGCGCGAATGCTTTCGCTTGCCATCTTGTTCTGGTCGAGCAGGCCGACGCCAAGGACCGAGAACCGGATCGGTTCGCGCCCGATGAACAGGTTCCTGGCGATCGACATGGTCGGAACCATGGAATTGTACTGGTATATCGTCTCGATACCGAGATCCATCGCATCGCGCGGCTTGGTGATGCTGACTGGCCTGCCTTCGACCTGGATCTCGCCTTGATCCGCCGTGTGGACCCCGGAGAGGATGTTGATGAGGGTGGATTTGCCGGCGCCATTGTCGCCGACCAGTCCAAGTGCCTCGCCACGTGTGAAGTCGAGCGTCACGCCCTTCAGGGCATGGACGCCGGAATACCATTTGTGGAGGTTGCGGACCGAGATGATCGCGTCGGTCATCGTTCAGCCCTCCATCTTGATGGCCTTGGCGCGCTTGCGCATCCAGGCATTGGCGACGACGGCGAATATGGTCAGGAAGCCGATGGCGAACTTGAACCAGTTGGCATCGACATGGCTGAGCACGAGGCCATTGTCGATGACCCGGATGAGCGTGGTGCCGATGATGCCGCCCATGACGGTGCCGATGCCGCCGGCGAGCGAAGCGCCGCCGATGACGGCGGAGGCCACCGCCTGAAGCTCCATTCCCTCGCCGATCGAGGGCAGGGGCGAGCCCAGCCGCAGCACCTGCAGCATGCCGGCAAAGCCGGCGAGCATCGAACAGAGCATGAAGCAGGCGAGCTTGACCCTGGCGGTCGGGATACCCATCGAAGCGGCCGCGGGCAGGAAGCCGCCTGTGGCCTTGATCCAGTTGCCGAAATTGGTGTGCGACAGCATCAACGAGGTCAAAAGGGCAATGCCGGCAAACCAGACGAACGACATGCGGAACATGTTGCCCGGGCCAACGAAGGAGGTGAACAGCCATGTCGGCAGGTCCGCGGGCAGCAGCGGCGGGAAGCCGCCCGAGACGACAACGGTGAGCGAGCGCGCCATGAACAGCATGCCGAGCGTGGTGATGAAGCTCGGTATGGCAAAGCGGATGGTGACGTAGCCGTTGATGAAGCCGATCGCCGCCGAGACGAGCAGCCCGGCAAGCAGCGCCAGCGGGAACGGCCAACCATGCACCATCAGGACCGCCATCGTCATCGGCATCAGCGCGAAGACCGAGCCGACGGACAGGTCGAACTCGCCGCTGATCATCAGGATGGTAACGCCGATGGCGACGAGGCCGGCCTCCGGCAGGATGCCGAGGATGCCGCGCAGGTTATCCTGGTTGAGGAACACGCCTTGCGAGCGGATCTGGAACAGGACGATGAGCAGCACCAGCAGGATGAGGCCCGCCAGTTCCGGTTTTTCGAGATAGGTCTTGAACAGGCGCTTCAACTTAGGCTCCGGCATTTTGAGATTTCAGGCAGATCGGCGGCGCCGGGCGCCGCCGATCCAAACGGTTCGAAGCCGGAGTTCAGCGCAGACCCTGAGCGGAGAGCGCCATGATCCCATCGGCCTCCTTTGGCCGCACGATGCCCTGACCGGTGTCGATGTCCGATGGGGCAAGGCCGATCTTCTTGTTGAGATAAGCCTCCATCACCGGCATGAAGCCCTGCATGTAAGGCTGCTGGTCGACCAGCGCCTGAACATAGCCTTTCTGCATCTGCTGCAGCACCTCGGGCACCAGGTCGAAGCCGCCGAGCAAGACCTTGCCCGGCGCCACGCCGCGATCGGCCAGCACGCGTGCGACGCCGGCACACCAGAAGCCGGTGTCGAAATAGGCTGTCGTGTCGGGATGGGCGTTGAGATAGGCGCCGACACGGTCGGAGGTGATGGCGAGGTCTGTGCCGCTGTCGATGCGCTCCCACGACACCTGCCGGTCTGAATGGGCGGCCTTGTATTCTTCGAGGAATTGCATCACGCCGGCGCCACGGCTTTCCGACCAGTTCTGGCCGGGAGCAGAAATGCCTACCAGCACCTTGATCGGGCCGTCCTTCGGGAAGCTCTCGGAAATGGCCTTGGCGAGCGAATAGCCGGCGGGCTTGAAGCCTTGGCCGACGAAGGCCTGCCGGGCATTGCCCTTGGCGCCTTCGGTGTCGTCGACATTGACGGCGATCACCAGCACGCCGGCATCGCGCGCCGCCTTGATGACGTCGTCGAAAGCATGGTCGTCGACGATGGAGGTCAAGAGCGCGTCGGGCTTGGCGGCGAGCGCGGCCCGCATATTGGCGACCTGCTGCTCGACCGAGCCCTCGGTCTGCGTGAAGACCATGTTGCAGGTCGCCTCGACCTTGGCGCAGGCGTCGTCATAGCCCTTCTTAACGGCCTGCCAAAACGTGTTCGATGCGGACGAATGATGCGTGAAGACGATGTTGAGCCCGTCGGCGCGGGCGGATTGCACGCCGACAAGAGCGACGCCAAGCAGAAGCATTGCAGTCAGTTTTTTCATCGTAGTTCCTCCCTTTGGATTTCTCAGATGTCCGCCTTGTCGGTAACGCGGCGATGGACGGTGTAGGCGCGGCCGAGGTCCGGATTGAGCGCCAGCCCCAGCCCCGGTCCCGGCGGCACGGTGATCATCCCGTCCTTGACCTCCGGCAGCGCGGTCACCAGGTCGCGGTACCAGGTGCGGTAGAAGGCGCGCACGCTTTCCTGGACGAGCGCGTTGGGGGCGTTGAGCGACAGGTGCGTCGAAGCGGCGAGCACGACGGGACCGGTGCAGTCATGCGGCGCCACCGGTAGCCGCCAGGCTTCGGCCATCGAGGCGATCTTGCGGGCCTCCGACAGCCCACCGCACCACGAAATATCCAGCATGACGATGCCGGCAGCTCCGGTTTCCAGGAGGTCGCGGAAGGCCCAGCGGCTGCCAAGCGTCTCGGACGCCGAGATGGGCGCGGGACTGGCGGCCTCGTAGCGCTTGAGGTCGCCGAGGCTGTCCATGCGGATGGGATCTTCGTGCCAGTAGGTGCCGAAGGGCGTCAGCGCACGAGCTATCTTCATGGCGGGCAGGAGCTGCCACATCGAATGGAACTCGACCATGATGTCGATCTTGTCGCCGACGGCGTTGCGTATCTTTTCAAAAGGTTCGAGCGCGGCCTTGAGGTCTGTCGCCGAAATGTCGTTGCCGCGGGTCTTTTCGGCCGCGTGGTCGAACGGCCAGATCTTCATGGCGGTGATGCCGTCCTCGAGCAGCTCTTGCGCCAGTTCGCCGGCGCGCGTGAGGAAACCGTTGAGGTCATCATTGTCCCGCCTGGCCCCGATGCCGTAATTGGCGGTTGTCTGGCCCTTCGCGTCCTTGATGTATTCGGTGCCGGCGCAGGTATTGTAGGTGCGGATCGACTGGCGGCTGAAGCCGCCGAGCAGTTGCGCGACCGGCTGGCCGGTGGCCTTGCCGAAAATGTCCCACAGCGCGATGTCGAAAGCGGAGTTGCCGCGCACCTCGGCGCCGCTGGAGCGAAACCCGAGATAGCCGACCAGGTCGGCGGCCAGGAGATCGATCTGCAGCGGATCGCGGCCTATGACGCGTGGCGCGACATATTCGTGCAGGTATTCCTCGACGGTGCGCGACAGGAAGAAGGTCTCGCCGAGTCCGGTGATGCCTTCGTCGGTATGGACCTCGACCCAGAGCAGGTTGGGCCGTTCCTCGATCCGGATGGTTTCGATTGCAGCGATCTTCATGTCAGGCAATTCCCGCGTCGAGGAGCGCCTTGACGCTCTTGTCGAAATGTTGCGCCATATGTTCGGCGGCGAGCCGCGGATCCCCCTTGAGGATGGCTTCGGCTATGTCCTCGTGCCCCTTGATCATCTTGATCTGGTCCTCTTTCGACGAGCGGGTTCGCCAGCCGATCACCCAGGTGTTGCGTGTCACGCCGCTAAAGGCGGTGACGATCAGCGAGAAGACCGGGTTGTGCGAGGCAGCCGCAATCGCCTCGTGGAAAGCAATGTCGTGCTCCATGACAATTTCGGGGTTCAGGAAATTCTCGCGCATCGACCGAGCGGATTGCGCGATCGCGGCGGCTTCCGCCTCGGTGCGCCGGAGTGCTGCAAGCGCCACCGTGCGCATCTCGATCGTGCGCCTGACGTCATAGACCTGGTGAACGCTGATCTGCTGCGTGGTGATGCCGTGCTCGATCACCATCGACATCGCGCCGGTGTCCAGCTTGGCGACCGTGGCCCGGCGCCCGGCGCTCATGTCGATCAGGCGCATCGCCGAAAGCGAGCGGAAGGCCTCGCGCACGACGGTGCGGGAGACGTTGAGCTGGCGCGTCATGGCGGCTTCGCTGGGCAGGGGATCACCGGGCGCAAGACCTTCGGAGCGGATATGCCGGGTAATCGCCTGGATCGCCGTGCTCACCAGGCCGGGGCTCGGCTCACCCGCTGTGTCCATTGGATCCTGCATCTCACTCCCTCAAAACCTGTATGACAGGTTATTGTCTAATTGCTCATATGTCAGCTAGAAGATATATGTCAAGTCGATTTCTGGATGACCTGGCTGGAGGACCTCATGAGCGAAACGCAAGCTGCCCTGATCTTCGACGCGCGCGACGTGGTCGGTGAAAGCCTCGTCTGGGACGATCGCCGCGGCAGGTTGGTCTGGGTCGACATCATCGGTCGCCGGATCCACGGGCTCGATCCGTTGACCGGAGACCATGAAAGCTGGCCGACGCCGGATCTGGTCACCTCGGTCGGCCTGCGCAAGGACGGCGGCGCGATCGTCGGTCTGCGCAAGGAGGTCGCCTTGTGGGATTTCGATGGAGCATTCCGAACGATCGCCACGATTGAGCCGGATCGGCGAGCGACGCGGCTCAACGAAGGCGCCGTGGCGCCGGACGGTTCGTTCTGGGTCGGCACAATGGCCGACAATATTGGACCGGACGACGCACCGGTCGCCATTGCGCGGGACGAAGGCCGGCTCTATCGCATCGGTCCGGATGGCGAGGTTACAAGCCTGAGCGAGGACCGGTTCGGCATCACCAACACGATGGTGTGGGCAATTGACGGCCGCTTCATCACCGCCGATACGACGAAGAACGCGCTCTACAGCTATGCCTGGGACAGGAGTGCGTCGCAGCTTGGCAAACCACGACCCTTCTTCACCAATTTCGGCCGCGGCCTGCCGGACGGCTCCTGCCTGGACGCTGAAGGCTATATCTGGAACTGCCGGGTGGTGGGAGGAAGCTGCCTTGCCCGCATCGCGCTCGACGGCAGGCTGGACCGCATCGCGGAACTGCCTTGCAGTTGGCCAACGAGCTGCGCTTTCGGTGGCGAGAATCTTGACACGCTGTTTGTAACTTCAGCCCGATTTACCATGAGCTCGGATCATCTTGAGGCGAACCCGCAAGAAGGCGGCCTGTTCGCACTCCGTCCGGATGTCCAGGGCGCTCCAGCCAACAGGTTTGGATAAGTTCAACGACCCGTGGCGGCCGGGCGGGCGTCTCGGGCTTCAATGCCGGCTAGGTCATCCCTGGTCGAAATACGATCTGGAATGGCTGATCGCGCATGTTCGGCCGCGTAGCGATGACGCTGGATCATCTGCCGCACATCCGTGAACCGGAGCATGGGCTTCTAGCGGCGCCGATCAGGCGGGAGGTCGTGATTCAACTTGACAGTTTCATGAATATGAAAAAGGCTAAGGCGATTTCATAATCTTACAGGCAGGTCGATGTCGACCCTTGCAGCAAATCAGCCGTTGCCGGAATTCCGCTCTTCTCCGGTGTTCCGCCTCACCATGTTGCTGCCCGGTGCATTGGTCACCTTCCTGCTGATACTGTTCGCCCTTGGCCTCGTGCTTTTCCTTGCCTTACGCGGCAATGACGGCTCATTGCTCGGCGCCGGTTTCAGTCTGTCGAATTTCATCACCGTGGTCTCGGACCCACTCTATTGGACGGTGACGCTGCGCTCGCTGGTCATCGCCGGCCTGGTAACCATGGCGACCGTCGTCACAGCCTATCCCGTCGCTTACTATCTGGCCTTCCATGCCGGTCGCAGGCGCGGGCTGCTGCTGTTCCTGGTAACGCTGCCATTCTGGACCAGCTATCTCCTGCGCGTCTTCGCCTGGAAGATCGTTCTGGCCTACAATGGCGTGTTGAATTCGGCGCTGATCGAAAGTGGCATCTGGTCCGAGCCGACATTGGCCTTCCTCAACACGCCGGCCGCTGTCGTGGTCACGCTCGCCCATGCCTACGCGCCTTTCGCCATACTGCCGATCTATGTGGCGCTGGATACCATTCCGAAATCGCTGCTCGAAGCCGCTTCCGATCTTGGTGCAAGGCCATTCACCTCGTTCCGCCGTGTCATCTTGCCCAATTCGATGCCGGGCGTCCTGGCGGCGGCCCTCGTCGTTTTCGTGCCGACCGTCGGCGACTATGTCACGCCGGCCATGGTCGGCGGGCCGGCCAGCACCATGATCGGCTCGCTGATCCAGTCGCAGTTCGGCAAGGCCAATGACTGGCCATTTGGCGCCGCGCTTTCGGTCTGCGTCATGCTGGTCATCCTGCTCGTGGTGTTGGTCGCGCGTGGCGCCGACCGCCGGTTTGGCAGCCGCACATGAAAGCAGCGCGCGCCGGCATGAAACGGGACGGCCGCTGGCTCGGCCTCTATGTGCTTGCCTATCTGGTCTTCCTTTATCTGCCGGTCCTGCTGATCCCGCTGTTTTCCTTCAACGATTCCATCCAGGCCGCGTTTCCCCTGCAGGGTTTCACGCTGCAATGGTATGCGAGCCTCTACGGCAATCCGGCATTGTCGGGTGCGCTCGCCAACAGCCTCGTCATCGGCGCCGTCGCCGCCTCCGGCGCCACGCTGTGCGGCATCACCGTGTCCTATATGGACCTCTATGGACGCTCGCCGCTGGCCGCCACGATCAGTGCCGTCGCGCGGCTGCCGATCCTCATTCCCGGCGTCATCGTCGGCATATCGCTGCTGATCCTGGTCAACCTCATCGGCCTCGGACCGTCGCGCGTCGCCATCGTACTCGGCCATATCCTGGTCGCGTTACCGACCACCGTGGTGATCATGCGCAGCCGTTTCGCCGCCATCCCCAGGACAGTTCGCGAGGCGGCGCTCGACCTCGGCGCCTCCGACTGGACGACGTTTCGGCGTGTCATGCTGCCGCTCAGCCTGCCCGCCGTGCTGTCGGCCTTCATGCTGGCCTTCCTAATCTCCTTCGACGAATTCATCGTCGTCTTCTTCCTCGCCGGCACTGAGCCGACGCTGCCGCTCTACATCTGGAGCCAGCTGCGCTTTCCCCGCTCGCTGCCGACCGTCATGGCGCTCGGAACAGTGATCCTGGCCCTGTCCTTCATCATCGCCGGAACCGCCGAAATCCTGCGCCATCGCGGGCTTGGCGCCGCACGCCGCAATCCAGCCTGAAGCACAACAACGAGAGAGGAGAACGAAAATGATAGTCCACCTGAAATCGATATCGGGACACAAGGCCCGGGCCGGCCTCGCAGCACTTGCACTCGCACTGTCGTCGACCGTGGCGCTCGCCGCCGAGAAGCTGCAGTACTTCACCTGGTCGGGCTATGAGCTGCCCGATTTCAACAAGAGCTTCCTTGCCGCGCACCCCGATGGCGTCGAGGCCTCGATCTTCGGCGACGACGACGATGCCTTCACCAAGGTCAAGGCCGGCTTCCGGCCTGATATCGCGCACCCCTGCTACGACAAGGTTGCCCGCTGGAACAAAGAAGGCCTCCTGCAGCCGATCGACACCAAGCGCATCAAGAACTGGGATTCGATCTTCCCGGTGTTCAAGAACCTGCCCGATCTGCAGGCTGGCGACGGCAAGGTCTGGATGGTGCCATGGGACTGGGGCAACACCTCGATCCTCTACCGCACCGATCTGGTGAAGAACCCTGAAGCGAGCTGGAACCTTCTGTGGGACAAGCAATATGCCGGCCGTATGGCGACCATCGATGCTGTCCACGACACGCCGATCGTCGCCGCACTCCTGGCCGGCGTAAACCCCTTCGACATGACTGCGGAGCAGATGGACAAGGTCGCGGCGAAATTGCGCGAACAGCGCCCGCTGCTGTCGAGCTACACGACCGACATGACCTCGGTCGAGCAGGCGCTTGCCAGCGGCCAACTGGTCGCCGCCATGACCTGGAATGCGTCGGCCACCTCGCTCAAGAAGCAGGGCGTGCCGGTCGAGTTCATGAAGCCGAAGGAGGGCATGCTGACCTGGGCTTGCGGCTTCGTCATGCTGAAGGACGCCAAGAACGTCGATCTCGCCTATGACTTCATCAACAGCCGGCTGGATGCCGACTCCGGCAAATTCCTGATCCAGTCCTACGGCTATGGCAGTTCGCTGAGCACTGCCTTCGCCGGCGTGCCGAAGGACGAACTGGAAAAACTGCAACTGCCGTCCGATCCGGAAGTGATGCTGAAGAGCACCATCTTCACCGGGCCGATGAAGCAGAATGACGACGTTGCCAAGATGTTCGAGAAGGTGAAGGCTGGCGGCTAAGCGCGGTTCTTCCTTCTCCCCTTGTGGGAGAAGGTGTCGCCGAAGGCGACGGATGAGGGGTGTTCGAGCTTGGCACCGACGGTATTCCGTCACGCACCCCTCAACCGTCTCGGCGCTGCGCGCCGATCCACCTTCTCCCACAAGGGGAGAAGGGAAAAGCAACGAGGGTCGACGATGGACGTACTGGACGAAGCCGCTTCAAAGCCGAAGGACGATGCCGACGTTCGCGTCGGCCGCCGCGTGCGGGCGTTGCGACTCGAGCGCCGTTTGTCACTGGCAGAACTGGCGGCAAAAACCGGCATATCGATCGGCGCGCTCAGCCAGATCGAGCGCGGCATGTCATCGCTGCGCGTCAAGGTGATCTGGCCGCTTGCCGCCGCCCTCGACATCGAGCCGTCCGCGCTGATCGCAGACGACGGCGATGCCGTCAATGATCTCTATTGCGTGCGGGCCGACAAGCGGCGTTCGATCCCCGTGAAGTCGGAAGGCATCGCCAAGGCGCTGCTATCGCCGCCCGGCGCCACGCTGACCGGCATGCTGGTGACGGTGGAAGCCGGCGGCGGCACGGCGGAAGCCTATGCGCATGCCGGCCATGAGTTCGGCTGTGTACTCGCGGGCGAAGTCGAACTGGTGGTGGATTCGACGAAATATTTGCTGAAGACCGGCGACAGTTTTGCTTTCAAAAGCACGCTTCTGCATGCGTTCCGCAATCCCGGCGGCGAGCAATGCCGGATAATCTGGGTCAACACGACCAAGCCCTCCGAGGTTCGCGATGGCGCCTGATCCCCTTGTGCGGCTGCAGGCGGTGTCGAAGCTATTTCCGGGCGGCATCGTCGGGCTCGATACCGTCGATCTCGACATCGTCGGTGGCGAATTCTTGACCCTTCTGGGCCCGTCCGGCTGCGGCAAGACCACCAGCTTGCGCGTCATCGCCGGCTTCGAAAGTCCATCGAGCGGCAAGGTGTTGCTCGATGACCGCGACATCACCGCGCTGCGGCCCTTCGACCGGCCGGTCAACACCGTGTTCCAGGACTATGCGCTGTTTCCCCATATGAACGTCGCCGAAAATGTCGGCTTCGGCCTGTCGCTGCGCAAGCTGGCCGGCGGTGAACAGGCAAGACGCGTTGCCGAGGCTCTCGACATGGTCGGCCTTGCCGACAAGCTTCGCGCCCGCGTCTCCGAATTGTCGGGCGGCCAGCGCCAGCGTGTGGCGCTTGCGCGTGCCATTGTCTGCGAGCCCCGCGTGCTCTTGCTCGACGAGCCGCTGTCGGCGCTGGACGCGCATTTGCGCGAACAGATGCAGGTCGAATTGAAGCGGCTGCAGTCGCGGCTCGGCACCACCTTCGTCATGGTCACGCATGACCAGACCGAAGCGCTGTCGATCTCCGACCGCATCGTCGTCATGAACAAGGGCCGTATCGAGCAGACCGCACCGCCGGCGACGCTTTATGACCGCCCCGCCACCAAGTTTGTGGCAAGTTTCATCGGCACCATGAACCTCCTGCAATCGCGCTTTGTCGGCAGCGATGGCGATCGCCTGCGTTTCACCGCTGGCGCCTTGCCGCTGGAAGCTGTCCCCGACAGCGGCGAGCGGCCCCGCGAGGGCGAGATGCGCACCATAGGTGTGCGCCCGGAGGATTTGCTGGCGGCCACCGAGGCCACGCCCGGCACGGCGCCTGCGCGGGTCAACAGCATCGTCTTCCATGGCCGCACGTTGCGGCTTCACGCGGAACTGGGGCAAGGCATGCCCGTTGTCATAGACGCGCCGCGCCAGGCCGAGGGCTTTCAATTCAGCGCCGGCGACGTGGCGCATATCAGCCTTCGCCGTGGCGCCAACTGCCCGGTCCTGCCCGGATAGTTGTTGGACGCCGCTATGGGGCGGATTCCTTCCAGCAACCCGGTTCTATGTGGCCATCGCCACAGAAACAAAAAGAACATTGGAATTAAGTAGGAATTGACTCCTCAAGGCCTGAACCGAGCAGCCGACCGCGCCGAAATGTGCAGACCTTGGGCCTCGCGCACGAAGTCGGGCAGCTCATTCGTGTCCGGTGCCGGAACTGCAACATCACGCGGCACTACCTGCCCGGCGACCTCGTCAAGCTGGTCGGCGACATTCCCTTTTGGGACGTCGAACGGCATATGCGATGCGAGCGATGTAAAGAGCGCGAGCTTGACGCAGGCATCGTTCTGCCCAGCGCTGCCGAACGTCTGAAAATTCGTGTCAGGCGCCTTGTCGAAATCCGCATGGTTCGCCGAGTGATCTGGCGAGACGATGATTGAAGGAGGGGCAGACAAGCTGATCCTGGGCCCTAGAAAAGAGACCCTTGGGCTGGCGCCTGCTGCGGGAACTTAATCTGTGTGGGTGGCTTCTCAACGATCACCAACGCGTCGTCGGGAGCCGTCCGCTGCAAATGCCGGGCTTCCGTCCACGGCGCTGTCAGCCAGGTCTCCGTCTCGTCCAGTGTGGTCAGGATCACAGGCATGGCCTTGTCATGGATTGGCGCGATGAGGGCGTTCGGCTTGGTTGTCATAAAAGCGTATAGTTCAAAGTCGCCTGGCCCATCCTTGACTTTTCGAACGCCCCGCCAGCGAGTCCAGAAACCAGCGAAGAAGAATAAAGACCGGTTTTCGTCACGGGCAAACCAGTAATTTCGCTGGATCCCTGTTTCCGGGTCCTTGTCGTTCGCGTTAGGGCTGGGTTCGGCAAAGCTGGTCACTGGCACGACGCACCTGTGTTCGATGCCGACATACTGTTGCCAGTGCGAATATTGCAGATTGCGAACGTTTGTGGTGCCGTAGTCGGCCTTTCCTTTCATACGCTCCGGAGGCGTTGGCAAACCCCAAAGCAGTTTTGCCAGCTCACGCTTTCCGTCTGATGAGTTACGAACGACTGGGCCGGGTTGATTGGGATAGATGTCGACGGAAGGTTCAAGGTTGCCAATGACGTCGCGCAGTGCGCGCGTCCATTGGCGGATCGCCTCTTGCGTCGTGGTGATATTGTAGAGGTTACACATGAGCCTAGAATTGCGGAATTGGCTTGTGTCTGCAACTGAAGTCGCTCTGCCGATGAGGATAGCAGGCATCCATCCTGACAGCGCCATGTCAGCTATCGAGCGGTCCGGCAGTGGTCGGCCAGCAGGCTGTTTCCTATTTCCAATGCGTCGAACAGGAGGAACACAAATGACCAACGCGGAAATTGCCAAGGATTTCACCGAGCTTCTCAAACAGGGTGACAACGAAGGCGCTGCTCAGAAGTACAATGCCGACGATATCGTCAGCTACGAAGCCATGGAGGGGCCGATGGCCGTCTGCCGTGGCAAGGCGGCCGTCAAGCAGAAGGGCCAGTGGTGGCAAGACAACAACGAAGTTCATGGCGGCTCGGTCGAGGGTCCCTACGTCAACGGCGACCAGTTCGCGGTGCGCTTCACCTTTGACATAACACCCAAGGCCACCGGCCAGCGTGTCACCATGGACGAGGTTGGCCTGTACACGGTCAAGGGCGGCAAGATCGCCGAGGAGCGCTTCTATTATTGAGCTACCGGGCCGGAACGATCGGCTTCCGGCCCACTTCGCGCCTACGATTTGCTGGCAATGCTGGAAGGGCGGTTTTAGGCTGTGGGCGGATTCGACTTTCAGCCAGAGGACCACGCTTTGACGACCACCATGTACGGCATCACCACCTGCGACACGATCAAGAAGGCGCGCGTCTGGCTGGAGAGCCATGACGTTCCCTATCGTTTCCACGACTATCGCGCCGAAGGGATCGAGGCAGACAGGCTGGATGGCTGGGTCGGCAAGGTCGGCTGGGAAAAGCTGCTCAACAAGGGCAGCACGACGTTTCGCGAACTGCCGGAGACGGACAAGCAAGGTCTCGACGAGAAGAAGGCGAAAGCGCTGATGCTGGCTAGGCCGACGATGATCAAGCGTCCGGTGCTGGAGATAGGAGACAGCATCCTGGTCGGGTTCAAGCCGGATGTTTATGAGGGGGCGGTGGGCGGGAAGTAGACCCGACTCTCACCCGCGCCGCGATCCTTCGCCGGCGTCTCGATGTTACGCGTTGGCTCGCAAATACCCCGCCAGCGCCACTGCGTTGTTATGCGCTTCGTCGTGGGCGCCATAGAGCAGCGTCACCTTGCCGTCGCCGAGCAGGGCGCGAAGTTGCGCCACCGCCTTTTCATTCCCGTCCAGCTCGCCACGGTACCGCTTCTGAAACTCCGCCCAACGCGCCGGCTCATGCCCGAACCATTTGCGCAGTTCGTCGCTCGGCGCGATCTCCTTCAGCCACAGCGTTAGCGCCGCATCCTTCTTGGCGACGCCACGCGGCCATATCCGATCCACCAGCACCCGCTGGCCATCGTCGTTGCCGGGTGCTTCATAGACGCGCTTGACTGCGATATCGAAGGCCATCACACCTCAACTGGCCTCTCAGGCCCACTCGCCCTTGCGCATCACTGGCACGCGGCTGCCATCCTTGGCGACGCCGTCAATGTCGATCTTGTCCGACCCGATCATCCAGTCGATATGGATAAAACTCTTGTTGCCGCCGCGCGCCGCGATTTCGTCCTGGCTGAGCGAGGCGCCGTCGACGAAGCACTTCGAATAGCACTGGCCGAGTGCGATGTGGCAGGCGGCGTTTTCATCGAACAGCGTGTTGAAGAACAACAGGCCGCTGGCCGAGATCGGCGAGGAGTGTGGTACCAGAGCCACTTCGCCGAGGCGACGCGCGCCTTCGTCGGTGTCGAGCACTTTCTTCAGCACGTCCTCACCTTTCGATGCCTTGGCGTCGACGATCCTGCCTTCCTCGAAGCGCACCGAGATGTCGTCGATCAGCGTGCCCTGGTAGGACAGCGGCTTGGTCGAGGAGACATGCCCCTCGACGCGCCTCGCATGCGGCGTGGTGAAAACTTCCTCGGTCGGGATGTTGGGGTTGCAGGTGATGCCGTTCTTGGCGGTCGAGGCGCCGCCCATCCACTCATGGCCATCCGCCAGCCCGACCATCAGGTCGGTGCCCGGGCCGGTGAAATAAAGCGAATGGAAATTATGCTCGTTCAGCCATTCGGTGCGGCCGCGCAATGCCGCATTGTGCGCCTTCCAGTTGGCGATCGGGTCCTCCACATCCACCCGCGAAGCGGCAAAGATGGCATCGGCGAGCTTGGCCACCGCGACATCGTCGGCGTCATCGGGAAAAACCTGCTTGGCCCAGGCCAGGTCCGGATAGGCGACGATGTTCCAGTTGATGTCGAAGCCGGTGATCTTCTCCAGCGCCGGCTGGTAGGCCATCGAATTGGCCTTGTTGGCACGCGCCACCTTGGCCGGATCCTGTGCCGACAGCAGCGAAGGATCCTCGCCGCGCACGGCGAGCCTCGCCGCATTGTTGGAAAAGGCCTTCGCCATGCCTTCATAGAGCCAGCCGGCGGCGCGGTCGAAGCCGGCATCGGCGCCAAAACGGTAGCGCGCCAGCGTCATCTCGTCATCGTTGAAGATCGGCGTGACCAGTCCGGCGCCGGCCTTGTAGGCATGCTCGACGATGCGCCTAGTCAGCGGCAGGGCCGCGATCGAGGAGGTCAGTACCAGGTCCTGTCCGGGCTGCAATTGCAGCCCGACCTTGACGGCGACCTCCGCCAGCCTGTCGAGCTTCACCGGGTCGATCGTTGCGGAAACGCCGCGCGAATGTGTGGTCATGATCCTGCCTGTCGTCGTGGGATGTCTGATTGAACATAGACCGGTGCCGCTGTGCTTTCCACCGCGATCGCGCCGCCGCGCTCCGCGACCGACGATCCGAACTGCGCCATCGTCGCCACGATCTCCTCCTTGATCCAGATTTTGAAGTCCCGGACCTTGCGGCTCTCGGCCTTGGTGGTGGAGGTCACCAGCCAGTAGCCGAGTCCGCTCTGGGCGCGGATTCCGAACGGCGCCACCAGCCGCCCATCGGCCAGCGCATCGGCCGTCAGCAATTGCCAGCCCAGCATCACGCCATGGCCCGCGATCGCCGATTCCAGGCATAGCATCGGATCGGTGAAGCGCGCGCCTTTCTGGAAGGTGACGGCTTGAACGCCGGCGGCCGCGAACCAGCTCTCCCAGCTGATCATCGCCCGCTCGTCGGTGATGGCGCAGGTCTGCGCAAGGTCGCCGATCGACTTCAGTTTTCTTGCAATGCCAGGTGCGCAGACCGGGAAGACTTCCTGCGCCAGAAGCAGCTCCGCCTTTCCACCCGGCCATTTGCCGTCGCCAAGCCGGATGGCAATGTCGATGTCCGAGTGATCGAGATTGGCCAGTCGCACCGAAGCATCGATACGCAACAGCACGTTGGGATGCCGGTCGAAGTGCCGCGACAGCCGTGGCAGCAGCCATTTGGAGGCAAAGGCAGGAGCTGCCGAAACGACCAATGTGCATTGGGTGGCCTCGTCGGCCAGTGCCACGGCTTGGGCAAGCTCGCGAAATCCAGCGCCAAGGCGGGCCGCGAAGATGGCGCCGAATTCGGTCAGGACGAGACCGCTTGTCGTACGCTCGAACAGGGCCTGGCCGAGTTGCTTTTCGGTACGGCTGACCTGCTGGCTGACGGCGCTGACGGAAACGTTGAGTTCGCTGGCGGCCGCCGCGAGCGAGCCGAGACGGGCGACGGTTTCCACGGCGCGAAGGCCGTTGAGATGAACGCGGTTGAGCATGGCCATTTGAGATTTTCTAAACCGATCCGGTCGAAATCTCAATTGAAAGAGATATCGAAACGGCGAACTTTATCGATGGAGACAGGCCCCATGGAGCCGGAAATGCTGAGCATGTTGTCGTCGCTGAAGGTCCTGTTCGCCAGCACTTCGTCGGATGACGCGCGCATCGATACGCTGAGCTGGCTGACCGATCCGCTTGCCCATCCCGCGCTGGATGCGATGTCGGAGCGCGAGCTCGGCGATGTGCCGTTCCGCTTGACGGCGCGCCGGACCGTGCATGAGATCGTTTCACTGAATGCCGGTTGCGGCGGGCGCTGCTGAGCGCGCGATCCGGCACTGGCCCAACACAAGGCGGATTGTTTCACCCGCCCGCACATTTATTGTGCACTGCAATGACATCGGCCGCATCGACAGCGCTGCGTTACGCCTTCGCCGGCATGATCGCCATGGCCGTCGCCATGGGCATCGGCCGCTTCGTCTACACGCCGATCCTGCCCGGCATGATGGAGGAACTGCATCTGTCGCCGGCCGATGCCGGCTGGATCGCCTCGGCCAACTATCTCGGCTACCTCGTCGGCGCGTTGGTGGCGGCGGGCAACTGGGCGCATGGACGCGAGCGGTTGCTGATGCTGGCCGCCCTCGGTGCCAGCGCCGTTCTGGCCGCCTTGATGGGGCTGACCGACGCCATGGCCGCCTTTCTCGCCATCCGTTTTCTGGCCGGCCTGGCCAGCGCTTTCGTCATGGTGTTCATGGCCAGCATCGTTTTCAGCCATATCGCTGCGGCCGGGCGCGGCGACCTGCAGGCCTGGCATTTCGGCGGGGTTGGCCTCGGCATCGCGATATCGGCGGCGATGATGGCCGTGCTGGTCACCGAACACGCCGGGTGGGCGCAGGGCTGGCTGTGGTCGGGCGCGATTTCGGCTTGCGGCTTCGTCGCCGTGGCGTTGCTGGCGAACCAAGGTCCGCTCACCAATGGCGAAGCCCTCCATGAACCGGGGCTGCCGAAAGACCGGTCGCTGATCAAGGTGATCGTCGCCTATGGCCTGTTCGGTTTCGGCTACGTTGTGACGGCGACCTTCCTCGTCGCCATCGTCCGCCAGGGCGGCGGCAGCCGTGTCTTCGAGGCCGTAGTGTGGATGGTTGCCGGCCTTGCGGGTTTGCCTTCGGTCTGGCTGTGGCAAAAGTTAGCGGGGCGGATCGGGCTCTATGCCGCCTATGCCTTGGGATGCTTCGTCGAAGTTGTCGGCGTTACCGCGAGCGTCGCCGCCGGCGGCCGCACGGGGCCGCTGCTTGGGGGCGTGCTGCTCGGCGGCACCTTCATTGCCATCACGGCACTGGGCCTCCAGGCGGCGCGGCAGCAGGCGCCGGGGTCGCCCCGGCGCGTCTTTGCCCTGATGACCGCCTCCTTCGGTCTTGGCCAGATCACCGGCCCGATCGCGGCCGGGCTTCTGGCCCAGGCGTCGGGCGATTTCTTCCTCGCCTCGATCGTCGCCGCGGCCGTCCTGGTCGTCTCCGGCGCCGTCACATGGTCGGCCGCGCCAAAATCGCCATGATTGTGGTCTTGCTCTGCGCCTGAGATCGGGCAGGCATTTTCTTTCCCTCTAATGTGTGACCTTATGCCCGCCGAACCCACCTGATTTGCGCATAGATCGAGGAATTCGCCACAGTGTTCGTATCCTTCTTCCCGCAGCCGAAGCTCTTCTTCTCTTCGGCCGCCATCTGGAGCCTTGCGGCGATTCTGTTCTGGTTTTTCGGTGGCGAGCAGCTAGGCGCTGTCTTCGGTCTGCCGCCTGCCGCCGCCGGCGCACCTCCGATCATCGGCATCGCCGCGCTCGTGTCGAAGCCATTCCTGTGGTTCTACGTTTACTTTGCATTTGGAGTGGCCGTCTTCTACGGCTTCTGGCGCATCTACGCGCCGCACCCGTGGCAGAATTGGTCTATCCTTGTAGCCGCCTTGATCCTGTTCTTAATTTATTTCAATGTGCAAATCAGCGTTGCTGTCAACGATTGGTACGGCCCGTTCTTCGACTACATTCAGGGACTGATTTCCAAATCGATCGAATCGACCAATGCCGAGTTTTACGCCCGGCTGGGCACATTCGCCTGGTTGGCGCTGGTCGGTATGAATGTCAGCGTGGTCAATGCCTTTATCGTCAGCCACTGGATCTTCCGCTGGCGGATGGCGATGAACGACCACTTCATGACGAACTGGACCAGACTGCGCCACATCGAGGGCGCCTCTCAGCGCGTTCAGGAAGACACGATGCGTTTTGCCCAAATCATGGAGGATCTCGGCACCAGCTTCGTGCAGTCGATCATGACGTTGATCGCGTTCCTCCCGGTGTTGATCAGGCTTGAGGCTCACATCAGCGAATTGCCAATAGTCGGCGCTATTCCTCATCCCCTTGTGGTTGCCGCCATCGCCTGGTGCGTGTTCGGAACCATTTCAGTCATGATCGCCGGTCTGAAACTGCCCGGCCTCCAGTTCCGCAACCAGCGCGTCGAGGCAGCTTATCGCAAGGAGCTGGTCTATGGTGAGGATCATGCCGACCGTGCTCAACCGATTACGACGACAGAACTTTTCAACAATGTTCGCCGAAATTACTTTAGGCTATATTTTCATTACATCTATTTCAATGTGGTTCGTTACACTTATTTGCAAGCCGACAATATCTTCTCATTCTTTGTCATGGGGCCATCGATCGTGGCGCACCGGATAACGCTTGGCGTCCTGAACCAGATACCGAATGCTTTTGGCAGAGTGACGGGATCGCTGCAATTCCTGCTGACGTCTTGGTCGACCATCGTCGAATTGCAATCGGTCCACAAGCGGCTGCGCGCCTTCGAGGCGACGCTGCAGGGCGAACCGCTGCCCGATATCGACCAGCGCTATCTGGCAAGGGAGGGGGCCGAGGACCCGGCCTGAGCTTGGGTTTCTTCGAACGGGTTGGCGGTTCAGCCGCCAACCGCTGCCTGCTTCTGGACGCCATCCTGCCGCGAAATATAGTCGCGAAAACTGATGCATTCGACATCTGATTTGACGCAGACCTCGCCGGCAAAGCGTTCCAGCGCATTCCAGTAGGCGCCGTCATTCATCAGCGTGAAATGGAAGCCGAGTTCCAGCGGAATGCGCTTGCCCTGATATTGTGCTTCGAACGCAGTGCGAAACGCCTGATAGGTGCGGTCGGCGAACTCGCCGGCCTTGCTCGGCCGCTCGAAACCGGCGGAATGCCTGACATAGAGATTGTAATCCATGGCGATCACCGGGCGCGATGTCGGTCCCTCCGGGATCTGCGGCAGGGAAAAACGGGTGATGCCGCCGATGGTCGGCGGCAGGGCAGGGCCTTTTGAAACGCCGCTGGCATCGAACTGATAACCGGCTGTCGGCAGCGCCTCGTAGAGCGCCTTGCCTGTCGACAGATACGGCGCCCGGAAACCCACCACCGTATGCCGCGCGAAATCACGCCAGCCCTCGGGTTCGGGCGCAATGCCGTTGATCGCATAGGCGTCCTCGAGAATGTGCTCGAATGAGGCGAACTCTTTCAGCCAGTCGGCCTTGGTCCAGTCCTTGCCATCGAAATGGCCGCAGGCGTGGCTGGCGATGTCGTGGCCCTCATGGGCGGCGAGGCCGATCTGTTCCAGCCGCTCGGCCACTTCCTGCCTGGAGGCGGCAAAGCCGATGTTGGATTTGCCCGCGCTCTTGCCCGGCGCGGTGTATTGGCCGCGTGTCTCGGGCGACAGCAGGAAGACGCATGACAGGAAATACGTGAAATGCGCGCCGGTGCGCTGGGCCAGCGCCCGGCTGCGCTTCCACTGCGAGATGTCGCGCGCGCTGTCGAAGGAGATGATGACGACCTGCTTCGGCCTTGCCGGTGCTGGTGGCGCGGGCGGATCGGCCAGGGCCGCGCCGGCGGTGGCGAGCGAGGCAAGCGAGAACGCAACAACGCGGGACAAACAAGGCATCGGCAATCTACGGCTCCGGGTGACCGGCAAGCCGGCTATCGCGCAAATGTGGCGCCGGTGCGATCGGGTTTTCGTGGGTTTGCCCCGGCAATAGCCGATTTTCCGCTCGAACCCCTTCCATGCCGACAAAATTTCGCTAAAACGCGGGCTCATGAACCGCCCCGGCCCGGGGCAGGAATGGTTTTGATTGATGTCCGACGACAGTTTTATCCGTGAAGTCAATGACGAGATGCGTCGCGAGCAGGCGCAGAAGCTGTGGGACCGTTTTGGCCCGGCCTTGCTCGTGATTGCCGTCCTGGTGGTGCTCGGCACCGCCGCCTTCGTCGGCTATCGCTATTGGGACGAGACGCGCGCCAACCGCTCCGGCGATGCTTTCTCGCAGGCGCTGAAGCTTGCCAATGATGGCAAGAGCGATGACGCGCTGGCCGCGCTCGATCAGCTGGAAAAGGATGGCTACGGCGCCTATCCGCTGCTCGCCCGCATGCGCGCCGCGACCGTCAAGGCCAACAAGGGCGACGTCGATGCCGCCGTCAAGGATTTCGACGATGTCGCCTCCGACACCGCCATCCCCCAGGGCCTGCGTGACATGGCGCGGCTGAGGGCGGCGCTCCTGCTCGTCGATCACGGCTCCTTCGCCGATGTGTCGAGCCGGGTCGAGGCGCTGACATCGGACACCAACGCGCTGCGCCACAGCGCGCGCGAGGCGCTCGGGCTTGCCGCCTGGAAGGAAGGCAAGACCCAGGACGCGCTGAAACTGTTCGACCAGATCGCCTCCGATGACGGCGCCCCGCGCAACGCGCGCGAGCGGGCGACCTTGATGTCCGAACTGATCCGCGGGTCGGGCAGTGCGTCGTGACCTTCAAAGTCGCCATCATCGGCAGGCCTAACGTCGGCAAATCGACGCTTTTCAATCGGCTTGTCGGAAGGAAGCTGGCGCTTGTCGACGACACGCCGGGCGTCACCCGTGACCGCCGTGTCCATGCCGCCAAGCTTTACGATCTGCATTTCGATGTCATCGACACCGCGGGCTTCGAGGATGCCGGCGCCTCGACCCTGCCGGGTCGCATGCGCGCGCAGACCGAAATCGCCATCCGCGAGGCGGATCTGATCTTCTTCACGGTCGACGCCAAATCCGGCCTGCTGCCGGATGACAGGACCTTTGCCGAGATCGTGCGCAAATCCGGCAGGCCTGTCGTGCTGGTCGCCAACAAGGCCGAGGCAAAGGGCGCGCAGGGCGGCATGCTGGAAGCCTGGGAGCTCGGGCTTGGCGAGCCGATCCCGGTTTCGGCCGAGCACGGCCAAGGCATGCCCGACCTTCGCGACGCAGTCATCGAAGCCCTGGGCGAGGCTCGGGCTTTCGGCGAGGATGAAGACGGCGACGACGAAGAAGCCGCCGCCAGCGAAGTGCTGATCGGCGAGGACATCGCCGATCCGGATGCCGAGCCGGCCTATGACGACACCAAGCCGATGCGCATCGCCGTCGTCGGCCGGCCGAACGCCGGCAAATCGACGCTGATCAACGCACTGATCGGCGAGGAACGGCTGCTGACCGGACCGGAGGCGGGCATCACCCGCGATTCCATCTCCGTCGACTGGGACTGGCGCGGCCGCCGCATAAAACTGTTCGACACGGCCGGCATGCGCCGCAAGGCCAGGATCCACGAGAAGCTGGAAGTGATGTCGGTGCAGGATGGCTTGCGCGCCATCCGCTTCGCCGAGATCGTCATCATCGTGCTCGATGCCACCATTCCCTTCGAGAAGCAGGATCTGCAGATCGCCGACCTGATCATCCGCGAGGGCCGGGCGCCGGTGATCGCCTTCAACAAATGGGACCTCATCGACAACCCGCAGGAGCTGTTGGCCGAATTGCGTGAGAAGACCGAGCGGCTCTTGCCGCAGGCGCGCGGCATTCAGGCCGTGCCGGTCTCGGCCGAGACCGGACGCGGCCTCGACAAGCTGATGGATGCGGTGCTGAAGACGCACAAGGTCTGGAACAGCCGTGTTTCGACCGGCAAGCTCAACCGCTGGCTCGAAGCCATCCTGACGCATCATCCGCCGCCCGCTGTCGCCGGGCGCCGGTTGAAGGTCAAATATGTCACCCAGGCCAAGACGCGGCCGCCGGGCTTCGTGGTCCAGTGTTCGCGGCCGGATGCGATGCCGCAAAGCTATGTCCGTTATCTCTCGAACAGCCTGCGCGAAGCCTTCGACATGCCGGGCGTGCCGATCCGCATCGCGTTGAGGACGTCCGACAACCCCTTCGCCGGCCGGGCGAAGAAGCGCTGAGGCTGAACGCTTAAGCGACTTTCAGCAGCAGGTTCTCTTTCATCTCGGCGCCCTCGGGCAACGCCTCGAACGCCGATTGCACCAGGATGTCGGCCAGCCGCGCCGCGACCGGATCGAGCTCGGCATCCTTCTGATGCAGGTGCAGCGCCATCTTGGGCAGCGGCGGCAGTCCGAGCACTCCGGGCGCGAGCGCCCTGACATTTGCGGGCAGGCCGATATCGGTGCGGATCGTCAGCCCGAGGCCTGCCGCCACCGCCGCCCATATGCCGCCAAGACTGGGGCTGGAGAACGCCATGCGCCATGGGCGCCCGGCACGATCCAGCGTCTCGGTCGCCACGGTGCGCAGCAGGCAAGGCGCCTCGAACACCACCAGTTGCAGCGCCTCGTCAGTCTGGGGGCCTGCCTCCATCGGTTTCGCCGGGCCGATCCAGCGCGCCTGCACGTCGGCGACATGCCGGCTGTATGGCAGCGTCGTGCCATCATGCCAGGCGAGCGCGATGTCGAGGTTGCCGGAAAGAACACGCTCGGCCAATTCGTGGCTGCGCCCGATCCGTGCTTCGATCCGAACCTTGGGATGGGCGCGGGCGAAGCGCCCAAGCACTTCCGGCAACACGGCCTCGCCGAAATCCTCCTGCAGGCCGAGCCGCACCCAGCCCTCCAGTTCGACGTCGCGGATGGCCAAGGCTGCCTCGTCATTGAGCTCGATCAGGCGCCGCGCATAGCCGAGCATCGTCTCGCCGGCTTCGGTCAGTGACAGGCCGCGCCCCGCCTTGCGGAAGATCGGCGTGCCGGCCTGCTCCTCCAGTTTCTTCAGCTGTGCGCTGACGGCGGAGGTCGAGCGGCCAAGCCGTTCGGCTGCCCTGGCGAAACTTCCGAGCTCCATGCCGGTGACGAAAGTCCTCAGCACGTCGAGATCGAATGTGACGCGTCGCATGGTATCGTCCTTATTTTCAGGATTATTGATCAAAAACTTCCTGATTTTATGGATGAAGCTATGGCGCTACATCCCTCCCGTCAAGGCCGCTCGACCGGCGTCACGGGAATGGAACCATGTCTGCCACCGTCATTCGCAACGATTGCCAGCCATCTGGGCGAGGCGCTGCCGCCACCGCTGCCGGCCGGACCTTCGGGCCCAACCATCGCTGGAAGGTCCTGGGCATAGGGGTTGCCGCGAACGCCGGCTTTTCGGCCACTTTCTCCGGCATACCGGCAACGGCGGTCGTGCTTCGCCAGGGCTATCATTTGAGCAATGCCGAACTCGGCCTGGCGCTTGGCCTGCTCGGGCTGGGCGTTGCGCTCAGCGAACTGCCATGGGGTCTGCTTACCGACCGCTGGGGGGATCGCCGCGTGCTTCTGATCGGCCTTGGCGCGACGGCGGCGTGGCTGCTTGCGATGGCGATGCTCGTCGTGCCGACAAGCTCAGGCATTCCCGATGTCATGCTGCTGGCGGCAAGCCTGCTCGTCACGGGACTGCTCGGCGGCAGTGTCAACGGCTCGAGCGGCCGCGCCATCATGGCCTGGTTCCGGGAGAGTGAGCGCGGCTTTGCCATGAGCATCAGGCAGACGGCGGTGCCGCTCGGCGGCGGCCTCGGCGCGCTTGTCCTGCCTTCGCTTGCCCTGGCTTTTGGTTTTGCCGCGGTGTTCGGGCTTCTGGCGGCGGCATCCGCTCTCTCGGCACTGTTTGCCTGGCGTTGGCTGCACGAACCGCCGACAGCGGGTGAAGGTCACGCTGTCTTGTCTGATGGACCGGCGCCGTTGCGCAACGTCGAGGTCTGGCGCATCTCGACCGCGATCGGCCTGCTTTGCTTTCCGCAGGTGGCGGTCCTCACTTTCGCGCCGGTGTTCCTGCACGACTTCACCGGACTTGGCACGACGGCGATCAGCGCGAGCCTTGCCGCCGTACAGGTCGGCGCCATGGGCATGCGCGTGTGGAGCGGCCGCTTTACCGACCGCCACGGCAACCGCCGTCAGTTCCTGCGCTTGTGCAGTGCGCTGAGCGCGTTGGCCTTCGTGATGCTCTGGGTGCTGGTTCTGGCCGTTCCCGCAATGCCAGGCAGCCAATCCTTTCTGATCGCTGTCCTGCCCTTGGTGCTTGTCGTCGCCGGCATCTCGGTCTCCGCCTGGCATGGCGTTGCCTATACCGAGCTTGCCACGCTGGCCGGTGCCGGCCATGTCGGAACGGCACTCAGCCTTACCAACAGCTTTGTCTTCGTCGGCTTCTTCCTGGTTCCGGTGGCCATTCCGGGGCTACTGCACCTCTGGTCATGGCCCGGCGTCTGGCTGTCGGCCGCCGCCTGCGCCCTGGCCGCCTGGCCGATCTTCCTGAGGCGGACCTGAGCGCTTCCGCCGCAAAACCGCCCGACTTCGAGCCTCGACCTCCAACCGAATGGGAAAACCCGACCGATCCCGTTAACGTCCCATCAAGGTTAATGCATCATTTTGCTCTCCAGTGGGGTCAGTTGCGTTCCTGGAGAGAGTTCCGTGCATCGACGTGTGTTGAAGCGGCTGATCGCCGCCGCCGGTGAGAAACGCAGCCTTGTGTCTCCGTTCATCATCGGTCTCGGCATCTGGATCGGCTTCCCGACCGTCGCCGCCTACCAGGACATGACAAGCCTCGTTTCCGGCCTCGAAGCGCCGACGCGCTGGAACTCCTATGTCGAGAAATCGGTCGCCGGTTCGGTCCACGCGGCCGAGATGCCGTTCGTCGATTCCGACGTCACCGGCTCGATCTCGGGTTCCGGCGTTCGCCTTCCCGGTATCGGCTCCGTCTCGTTCCGTGGCAAGGGCGGCAAGGTCAGCGGGTCGCCCGACGAGGATCGCGTCGTGCGCGCCGACAAGAAGGGCCGCATCGTCCAGGTCTCTCCGGTGGCACCGCCGAAGAACTTCAATGCCGGGTCGATCTTCCAGCGGACCTCCTCGCTGATGCGGCCGAGCATGGACAGCGACCTGAAAATGGCCTTCGCCAAGCCTCAGATCAAAGGCAAGGAAATCCAGATCGCCGCCGCATTCCACGCGCGTGAGGACAAGAAGCCGGATCCCGGCGTACCGGCCATGCTTGCCGCCCTGGTCAACAACGACCATCCCGATGTGCTTGCGACCGCCTATGCGCAATCCGCGCCGGACTATGCCAAGGCCTCCCCCTTTGAAGCTCTGCTCCAGGACGAGCAGCCCAACAGCGGCCGCTTCATTCCGCCGATGGCCAAGGGCGATCACGCCTGGATCCAGAATCCGCTTCCGGCCAGCGTCTTCTCCAAGCCGGAGCAGAAATGCCTGGCCAACGGCATCTATTTCGAGGCACGCGGCGAAGCCGTGCGCGGTCAGGCCGCCGTTGCCCAGGTGATCCTCAACCGGGTCCGCAATCCCGCCTATCCCAATTCGATCTGCGGCGTCGTCTACCAGAACGACAGCTGGTTCAACCGCTGTCAGTTTTCGTTCGCTTGCGACGGCAGAAAGAAGCGCATCGACAATCCTGACGCCTACAAGACCGCGCAGGATGTCGGCATGGCCGTCACCGCCGGCAAGATCTTCATTCCGGAAGTAGGATCGTCCACCCACTATTATGCCAACTATGTCCATCCGGGCTGGGCGCGCACGATGCAGAAAATGACCAAGATCGGCCTGCATATCTTCTACCGGACCTATGGCGGCGGCTGGAGCTGAGTGGCCTGCTGCTCACCGCTCTCTTTGGTCGGTTGCACCGTCGATCGGAGAGCCATTGCCTGGGGGATTCGCGCGGCGCACCACCCCGATCGCAAAGGGCACGATGTCGCACCTTTCTAATCCATTGATTCTGCTATCTAAAATACCCGGTACGGAAGTTCCGCCCGTGGCTTGACGGGCGCAAACCCTCTAACTATGTTGCCGGCGACTTTAGAAGCGGACGGACGGTGACGGTCTGCCCGGGCAGGGGGGTTGCGATGGCCGAAAAAAAAGGGCCAGACGGAACCGGAGAAACCGGCCGCGGCAAAGAGCATGACCCCGAAATCCGCGACGACGATCTTGAGCGCCGTCGGCGTGAACTTGGAGCATCGCTTGCGACAAGGCTGCCGAACCGGCTCGAGGGGAAAGACGACGCGAAACCAGTGACCGGATACGGTCAGGCGATCAAACTATCCAGCGAGTTTATCGCCGGGGTGGTGGTGGGCGCCGGCATCGGCTGGATCATCGACCGTATGGCGGGGACATCGCCGTGGGGTCTGATCGTTTTCCTGCTGCTTGGTTTTGGCGCCGGCGTGCTCAATGTCATGCGTTCGGCTGGCGTTGTGGCGGAATTCGGACAAGGTGCGAAGCCGCGCCGTGACCGGGACGACAGCAAATGACCGCCTTCAGGCGGCATTTGGAAATAGCCGCTCATGCGGCAATGGTAATTTAGCCGTACGCGGCATTGACGGGGTTTGAACGTGGCAGCTGACAAGGTCGATCCGATCCACCAGTTCCATATCATCAAGCTGGTTCCGATCGAGATCGGCGGCTTTGATCTGTCTTTCACCAATTCCGCCCTGTTCATGGTCGCGACCGTGGTCGTTGCCGCTGCATTCCTGCTTCTGACGACGTCGAGCCGCAGCCTGGTGCCCGGCCGGCTGCAGTCGGTTTCCGAGATGGCTTACGAGTTCGTCGGCAATATGCTGCGCGATGCCGCCGGCACGCAGGGCATGAAATTCTTCCCCTTCGTATTCTCGCTGTTCATGTTCGTGCTGGTCGGCAATCTGCTCGGCCTGTTCCCCTATTTCTTCACCATCACCAGCCACATCATCGTCACCTTCGGTTTGGCCATCATGGTGATTGGCACCGTGATCGTCTATGGTTTCATGAAGCACGGCCTTGGCTTCCTGAAGCTTTTCGTGCCGAAAGGCGTGCCCCTCTTGATGATGGTGCTCGTCGTTCCGATCGAGGTGATTTCCTTCGTGTCGCGCCCGGTCAGCCTCTCGGTTCGTCTGTTCGCGAACATGCTCGCCGGCCACATCACGCTGAAGGTGTTTTCAGGGTTTGTCGTGAGCCTCAGCGCGCTGGGCGCACTTGGCATTGCGGGTTCGATCCTGCCGCTGGCCATGGCGGTGGCGTTGACGGCGCTCGAATTGCTGGTGGCGGCCTTGCAGGCCTACGTCTTTGCGGTGCTGACCTGCATGTACCTGAACGACGCCCTGCACCCCAGTCACTAAATTTCACCAGTCACTAAATTTCACCGGCGCGTGACGCCAACTACAAACTGCAACGACAACGGAACCACAAGGAGTTTGACATGGAAGTAAATGCAGCAGCTGCAATCGGCGCCGGCATCGCTTGCCTGGGCATGGGTGGCGCGGGCATTGGCCTCGGCAACATCTTCGGCAGCTATCTCTCGGGCGCGCTGCGCAATCCGTCGGCTGCCGATGGTCAGTTCGGCCGCCTGATCTTCGGTTTCGCCGTGACCGAAGCCCTGGGCATCTTCTCGCTCCTGATCGCGCTTCTCCTGGTGTTCAAGTAAGAACCACGGGCTGACGAAGGGGGGCGCATAGTGCGACCTTACCTTATGGACAGGGGAATGAGATGTTTGTGACATCTGCCTTTGCGCAAGAGACCGCGCCCGCCGCGACGGAAGGCGACACGCACTCCGGCACCGGCGTGCCTGCCGAGGCGCACGGCACGTTCCCGCCATTCGATCCGGCGACGTTTCCGTCGCAGCTTCTGTGGCTGGCGGTCACTTTCGGGCTGTTCTACCTCTTCCTGAAGAGGGTGGTGATGCCGCGCGTCGGCGGCATCATCGATGTTCGCAACGACCGCATCAGCCAGGATCTCGACCAGGCAGCCAAATTGAAGGGCGAGGCCGATGCTGCAGTTGCTGCTTACGAGCAGGAACTGGCGGAAGCCAAGAAGAACGCGAACTCGATCGGCCAGCAGGCCAGCGATGCGGCCAAGGCGGAAGCCGAGACCGCGCGTAAGAAGATCGAGGCCGCGCTCGACGCCAAGCTTGGCGAGGCCGAGGCACGCATTGCTTCCATCAAGGCCAATGCCATGAAGGAAGTCGGCGGCATCGCCGAGGACACCGCTTCGGCGATCGTCGAGGCACTCGTTGGCGGCAAGGCCAGCAAGGCCGAGATCGCGGCCGCGGTCAAATCCGTGGCCCGGTGAGGAGCGCATCATGGACGCTACATCTCTCGCAACGCTCTGGGCCACGATTGCCCTGATCATCTTCCTGGCCATCGCCGTCTACATCAAGGTGCCCGGCATGATCGCCAAGGCGCTCGACGCCCGCGCCGCCAGGATCAGCAGTGAGCTCGACGAGGCACGCAAGCTGCGGGAAGAAGCCCAGCAACTGCTCGGCCAGTACAAGAAGAAGCGCAAGGAAGCCGAGCAGGAGGCTGCCGACATTGTCGCGGCCGCCAAGCGCGAGGCCGAACTGCTGGCCGCCGATGCCCACAAGAAGACCGAGGACTACGTTGCCAGGCGCACCGCGCTTGCCGAACAGAAGATCGGCCAGGCCGAGCGCGAAGCGATCGGCGAAGTGCGCGCCAGCGCCGTCGACATCGCTGTCGAGGCGGCACGCGCATTGCTCGGCGCCAAGGTTGACGCCAAGGCCGGAGCCGACCTGTTCAAGTCCGCGCTCCAGGATGTGAAGGCCAAGCTGAACTGAGCTGACGACACCGAGTAAATCAAAGCCGCCTGGGAAACCTGGCGGCTTTTTTGTTGTGCGGTGCGTCAACGGGGCAATCTACCTGCTCGTCGGGGAGATGCCCGGCAGGGCAGAGGGGGCGCAAAGGATCGCCAGCGGTTTGATTTTCATCCGCCGCATAGAGTGAAATTTACCGAGGAACCTGGGCGCGACCGATTGACCGATTGATAGGCTGGCGGGACAGCGCCCCCCTCTGTCCTGCCGGACATCTCCCCCACAAGGAGGGAGATCGGCCGACACCGCTGCTTTCGCCAAACTCCAAGAAATAGCGTCGTCGCTCAGTCCAGCCCGGCGAAGCTTTCTTCTTCTTCTTCTTCTTCCATCACCTCGGCGCCACCCAGCCGGAACGGCGCAAACGAGGTGCGATGCAGCCGCGCCACCGGCCCATGCGCCTCGATTGCCGTGCGGTGCCGGACCGTGGCGTAGCCCATATGGACTTCGAAGCCATAACGATCGTGATGATTGCCGCAGCCGCACATCATGCGGTCGCGCATGACCTTGGCCACGATCGAGGCTGCAGCGATCGATTGCGAGCGCTGGTCGCCCTTGATCAGCGCGCGGCCCTCGCAGGGCAGTCCTGGCGGCACGTCGCGCCCGTCCGCGAGCGCGAGTTTCGGTTGAACCGACAGTCCGACCAGGGCGCGGCGCATCGCTTCCAGGCTGGCCTTGAGGATGTTGCTGCCGTCTATGCCCTCGGCGCTGATCGAGGCCATGGAAACTGCCTGGGCAGTGTCAAGAATGCGCAGGAACAGCGCTTCACGCTGCAAATGGCTAAGCCGCTTGGAATCGTCGAGCCCTTCGGGAATGTTGGCGGGGTCGAGTACCACTGCCGCGGCGACGACCGGCCCGGCCAACGGACCACGGCCGGCCTCGTCCATCCCCGCAACCGGCCACAGACCATCGACCATCGCCTTCGTCTCGAAGGAGAAATCGGGCTTCTCGACGATTTCGAAGAGAAGCGGAGAATCAGAACGCGCGCGAGCCATGTTGCGGCGAGGTTCGCATCGGCTCCGATTCTCCGCAAGTCCCTCCGGGTCGGGTGGGGCGCCGGACCGGGAGGGCACCGTCTGCAGGCCGGGGCAGGCCGGACGGGATTTTTTCGCCACGGCGGCAATAAACAGCCGCGGCGATTGTCGGTTCAGAGCAGCATCAACTGCTCCTGGTCCTTGCCGGCGGCGACGAACTGGTCGGTCCGCAGCGTGCGTCGTTCGGCATTGAGGCCGAGCCGCTTGGCGGTGATCTCGAAGCGCCGGCCGATCTGCCAGGCATAGGGTCCGGCGCCCTTCATGCGCTTGCCCCATTCCGAATCGTAGTCCTTGCCGTCGCGCATCGAACGGATCAGCGACATGACGTGACGATAGCGGTCGGGATAGTGGCGCAGCAGCCAGTCCTTGAAGATCGGGCTGACCTCCAGCGGCAGGCGTAGCACCACATAGCCAGCCTCGCGCGCACCGGCATGGTGTGCCGAGTCGAGGATGCGTTCCATCTCTTGGTCAGTCAGGCCGGGAATGATTGGCGCCACCATCACCGAAGCGGGGATACCGGCATCCGAAAGCTGCCTGATAGCCTCCAGCCGCTTGGTCGGCGTCGAGGCGCGGGGTTCCATCGTCCTGGCCAGCATGCGGTCGAGCGTCGTCACCGACAGCGCCACCTTGGCGAGCCCGCGCTCGGCCATGCGCGACAGAATGTCGATGTCGCGCACCACCAGGGCCGACTTGGTGACGATGCCGACCGGATGACCGCGCGCCTCCAGCACTTCGAGGATTTCGCGCATGATCCGGTACTGCTTCTCGATCGGCTGGTAGGGATCGGTGTTGGTACCGATGGCGATGGTGCGCGGCTGGTAGCCGTCCTTCGACAACTCCTTGTCGAGCAGGCGTGCCGCGTCCGGCTTGGCAAACAGCTTGGATTCGAAATCCAGGCCCGGAGACAGGCCCATGAACGAGTGCGTCGGCCGCGCGAAGCAATAGACGCAACCGTGCTCGCAGCCGCGATAGGGATTGATCGACCGGTCGAAGGAGATGTCGGGCGATTCGTTGCGGGTGATGATGGTGCGCGGCTTCTCCACCTGCACCTCGGTCTTGAACGGAGGCAGTTCCTCCAGCGAACTCCAGCCGTCGTCGAAGACATGCCGGCTGACGGGTTCGAACCGGCCGGATGGATTGATGCCTGCCGACCGGCCACGATTGCGGTCCGGACGGACCCGCATGCCACTCTGCTCAATCATGGCGTTGGCCATCTCGGCCCGTCCTGCTCCGAAGGCCGCAATGTCGGCGCGCATGATCGGTTCCATCTTCGCCCGCTCCCAGGGACTGTCCATGTTGTGTCGAATCGCTCTGCTCATGAAATTATTCCTATTTTGTCGATGAGAACAAAGCAAGAACTTTCTATGGTGCGCTGCAAAAACTGGCGTCGGTCAACGCTTTCCGCTATTCGGCTCACGATGCTTAGTGTTCTCATTGAAACGCATAATGACGAGGAGGGGCTCGTCCGCACGCTGGCGACGCTGATTGGCGGCGCGGTCGAGGGCGTGGTGCGCGAGGTCGTCGTCTGCGACACCGGCTCCACCGACCACACGCATCGCGTCGCCGAGCATGCCGGCTGCCACTATGTGGGGAGCGGCGGCATCGCCGCCGGCATCCGCCAGGCCAAGGGTGACTGGCTGCTGTTTCTCGAACCGGGTGCGAGGCTGGTAGAGGGCTGGATCGACGCGGTCGTCGCCCATACGGCCAGGCAGACCATGGCCGCCCGGTTCTCGCGAGCGCGGGGCAGCCGTCCGCCGTTCCTGGCCCGGGTCTTTTCGGGCAACCGTGCTTTGGCCGACGGGCTGGTGATCAGCAAGCGCCAGGCCGCTTCCTTGTCGAAAAGTGCCGGCAGCGCCGAGGCGCTGGCGCGCGGCCTGGCGACAAGGAAACTCGACGCCGAGATATGGGCGGCGCCGCCGAAGCACGGGCACCGCGCCTCGAAATGATTTTTTGCAACTGCTCTGTCCATTGTGCGTTGCACAAAGACTGACGCGGAGGTAGCCTTACGACGAGGTGGGTGAGTTGGGTTCGGGTCATGCCGCGCGGTAGCCGGTGCGGCATCGGTGGCGCCGTCACAGCCGAGGATCCAATGAAGCTTTCGATTCCTGACAAATCCGGCACTGCCAGTATCGAGGCCATCGCGCGCAATGGCAGCCTGCTGCGGCGCATCGCCGTGCGCGTTCCGACCTATTTCGCGGACCTGCGCGAAAACCCTGCCTGGCTGCCGATGTTCGTGCTGGCGCGCACCATGCCCGGGCGCCGCATGCACTGGCTGGGCGCAAAACGCGCTCGTCCGGTCGACAATGCGGGAAACACGATGTTTGCGGGTGTCGAGCGGAGCACGGTGGTCGATGCGCTACGCTCCCAAGGCCTGTTTTCAGGGCTCGTCCTGCCGGCTGTGATCCATGAAGAGATCGCGCGTTTCGCGGGGCGCACGCCTTGTTTCGGCAATTTCGACCGCCGCCTCGAATTCATGCCGGGCGAGCACGCCGAAGCCGAGAGACGATTGGGCCGCTCGTTGCTCAGCGGGCACTATTTCGAACGCATCCTCGACTGCCCGGCGGCACTCGCCGTACAGCGCGATCCGCTGCTTCTCGACATCGCCGCACATTATCTCGGCGCTCAGGCCAGACTGATCACAACGCGCGTCTGGTGGAGCTTTCCAACTGGCCAGGCCTCGGAAGCCGACAAGAACCTTGCCTCGCTCGGCAAGTATCATTTCGACCTCGACGACTGGCGGATGCTGAAATTCTTCTTCTATCTCAAGCCCGTCGACATCGATACTGGCCCGCACGTCTATGTCAGGGCCAGCCACAACAAACGTGCCATAAAGCATCAGCTCACCCTTCTCGTCGGCCATCCCGCCAAGGAGGTGCTGGACGTTTATGGCGAGCAAAGCCCGGTCACCCTGACCGGGGAGGCGGGTCTCGGCTTCGTCGAGGATCCCTTCGGTTTCCATATGGGCACGGTGCCGGCGCGCACGCCGAGGCTGATGATGGAAGTCGGCTTCGGTGTTTCGCGTCCCTCGCGTCGGCGCTTTCATGGCGAACCGGTCATTCGCTGAAAGCTGATTGTCTGAGGCCGTCTTTCTTGTCGTGACAGCTATATGGCCGTTTCACGAGAAGGTACTTTCCTCCAACATCCGGTTTGGAGTGACCTTTCGAAGACGCCGGTGCCGTTCCACCTTGTAAACGGTGCGTGCCTCGACTCTTATGGAGCGGTCTTCCCGCGCCGCAGATGTTCGTCCAGGCGCGGCATGATCTCGACGAAGTTGCAGGGCATGTGCCGGTAGTCGAGCTGTGCCTCGATGATGCCGTCCCAGGCATCCTTGCAGGCGCCGGGCGAGCCCGGCAGCACGAAGACGAAGGTGGCGTTGACGACGCCGCCGGTCGCCCGGCTCTGGATCGTCGAGGTACCGATCTTGTCGTAGGAGATGCGATGGAACACTTCCGAAAAGCCATCCATGCGCTTTTCGAAGATGGGCTCCAGCGCTTCGGGCGTCACATCGCGTCCGGTGAAACCGGTTCCGCCGGTGGTGATCACGACGTCGATGGCCTTGTCCCGCGACCACGCCAGAACGGTGTCACGGATTTTTTCGCGGTCGTCGGTGACGATGTCGCGGCCGGCCAGGATGTGGCCGGCCCCGGTGATGCGATCGGCCAGCGTCTGGCCGGATTTGTCGTCGGCGAGGCTGCGTGTGTCGGAAACCGTCAGCACCGCGATGCGCACCGGAATGAAGGCACGGCTCTCGTCAATCCTGGCCATCTCACTCAGCCTCCGATGCCATGCTGCGCGTTGCCGCGACGAACCAGTCGGGCTGGCGGCTGCGGATCTCGGCCGCCGCGCGCTTGGCGACATTGCCGGTCTCGAACAGGCCGAAGCATGTCGCGCCCGATCCGGACATTCGCGAAAACCCTGATCCGGCCTTATCAAGCCATGAAAGCGCCCTGCCTATGGCGGGCCGCATCGCAAGGGCCGCAGGTTCGAGATCGTTGCGGGTGATCTCCAGCCAGTTGCGCAGGCTGTGAAACTCGATGCTGCGCGGCAGCGGCGGCAGTGGCTCATTGTCGCGACGGGACAGTGCAGCGAAGATTTCCGCCGTCGAGACCGGTGTGCCCGGATTGACCAGCACCAGACCCAGCGCCGAAAAATCCGGCACCATCGACAGCTCCTCACCGATGCCGCGCGCCAGCAGCGGCTTTGCCGCCAGGCACATCGGCACATCGGCGCCAAGCGAGAGGCCGATCCGCGCCAGCTCGGCGTTGTCGATGTCCAGGCCCCAGCTGTCTGCCAGCCCGCGCAGCACGGCCGCCGCGTCGCTCGACCCTCCGCCTACGCCGGACGCGACCGGAAGGTTCTTTTCGAGCCTGATGGTCACGGGCGGCGTGCTCCGAGGACCAGCGGCCTGCCGTAACGCGTCGCGTGCCTTCAGCACCAGATTGTCGCCATCGAGCGGAACGTCCGGCGCGTAGCGGCCGGACACGCTGAAATCGTCGCCTTCAGCCGGCGCGATCTCGATCCTGTCGCCAAAGCGCGTGAACACGGCCAGGCTTTCGATGAGATGATAGCCGTCGGGGCGCCTGCCTGTGACGTGCAAGGCAAGGTTTATCTTGGCGGGTGCCGCCCATGTCCGGACACGCGGACCGGATTGCACAGTCTCGATCGCGAGTGAAATGAGGTCAGTCCTTGGCCAGCCGGTATTCGCCGGTCTTCGGATCCTTGACCAGCGTTCCCATCGTGCCGTTGGCCGCTTGTTTTTCGGTGCGCCGCACCTTGGCCGTCACGCGCTCGGCCTCGCGCACGAAAGTGCGGTAGCCGAAATAGGCGGCGATGCCGACGACGGCGAAGAAAATGAGCTGTGGCATGTCCAAACTCCTACCACGCTGGGCCGGTAAGGGCGGCCGGTCGGGTCTTTCGGGCAACCATGCTAGACGCTTTCATGGCTTTTTCAAAGCCCGAAGCGCGCCCACAATGCGCGCTCTTCCGCCGCATCGATGACGCCACTGGCCGCCGCGGCGGCGATATCGGGCGCTGAAAAGCCCATGCTCGAGCCGAACAGGCCGAAGCGGCCCAACAAACCACGCGGCGCTGTTATCAGCCTGAGTTCGGTCTTCGGACCGAAGCGGGTCTTCAGCACCGTACGCATGTCGCCAAGCGCATCGACGAGGCCAAGTTCCAGGCCTCTCTTGCCGGTCCAGAACAACCCGGTGAACAGGTCCGGATCGTCCGCCAGCTTCGTGCCGCGCCGCTCCTTGACCAGGTCGATGAAGGTCTCGTGCACTTCGAGCTGCAGCACCTTCAGCCGCTCGACGTCTTCCTTCTTCTCGGGCTTGAACGGATCGAGCACCGCCTTGTTCTGGCCGGCGGTGTGGACACGGCGCTCGACGCCGATCTTCTTCATCAGTTCCGGGAAACCGAACGAGGCCGACACCACGCCGATCGAACCGACGATGGAGGAGGGGTCGGCGAAGACCTCGTCGCCGGCGACAGCGATCATGTAGCCGCCAGACGCCGCGACATCCTCGACGAAGACAAGCACCTTTTTGTTCTTCTCGACCGCAAGGTCGCGAATGCGCTTGAAGATCAGCCGCGACTGCACAGGGGAGCCGCCGGGGGAGTTGATCGAGATCGCGACCGCGGGCGCGTCGAAGGAAAACGCCTTTTCGATCAGTCCGGCGGTGGACGCAAGCGACAGGCTCGGCCGGAACAGACCGCCGCCGGCCATGATGGTGCCGTGCAGCCGGATGACCGGAATGGTGACGACGGTGGAGCGCCAGGACTTCGGCAGCAGACGGTTGAAAAGACGTTTCACGATGACGTGGTCTCCGGCGATGGTTGCAGGCATGTAGGGATTTCCCGGCCAACGGCAATGTGCAGGCCGCGAACAGCTCAGTCTCCGAACAGGGAGGCGAGCCCGTTGGTTATCATTTCGCTGCGCTCGTCGGGGCCGTTGCCCGATCGCGCGTGAAGCATCAAGGGCGGACGGATGGCAAGCTTTCCCCGTGCCCCGAGAGCCGCCCGCACGATGATGCGGATTGCCGCCGCGTCCGGGCGAGGGTGCACGGCGAGCATCTCGGCTTCGCCGAAGCGGCCTGAAATCGCGTCGAGAATGGCGCCGAGCTGTTCGGGCCGGGCGATGACGGCAAGCCCGCCGCGCGGCCTGACAACCGCCGCCGCGCTGCGGATCCAGCTTTCGAACAGCCCATCCTCCATGACATGGGCCTCCTTTCGCAGACGGTCCGATGTGGCGCGGTCCCGTGCGGCGTTGAAAGGCGGGTTCATGATGACGAAGTCGAAATCATTGTCGGCAAGGCCGGCGACGGCCCGGGCCCGGCCCGAAACGGTGACATCGGCGACGAGCACGGCCGCGCGATCGCTGAGATGGGCATTGCCGGGATGGGCGAGCGTGGCCGCCGCGAAGGCCGCCATCTCGGGCGCGCGTTCGACCAGCACAGCCTGGGCGCCCGGACAGCGCGACAGCACCGCAAGACCGGCAGCACCGGCGCCGGCCCCGAAATCGGCGAGCCGCCCAGCAAAGGAGGATGGCACGGATGCGGCCAGCATCATCGCATCCATCCCGGCGCGATGGCCGCCATGCTTGGGCTGCACCAGCCAGAACCGGCCGCGATGGAAGGCATCGACCGTGTGAGCCGGCGTATCCGTGGCAAGGGCGGCTGGCGCGGCCGACATTATTTCCCCCGGATCTCGTTGGCGATGCCGGCATCGGTCAGGATGCGGCGCGCGGCGTCGGCCTGGTCGGCATCGATCATGACGCGCCGTGGCAGGATGCCGAGCGAGCCGTCGAGCACGCTCATGTTCTGGTCGGCGACGAAACAGCCGATGCCGGCATCGCGCATCAGCGATTCGACAAAGGAGATGATGACGGCGTCGTTGGTGCGGATGAGCTCTATCATCGCGAGAAACTCGCAGGTTGCAGCGTGCCTGTAAACGTCCGGCCGCATACCCGCATTTTCCCGACGTTGGCACGCTGTCGCCGCCGCCGCGCCAATTCGCCTCTTGCCGTGGCCGTGTCCGCCGCCCTAGAGTCCATGCCGGGACTAAGGGTGCCGTCGCACGCGTTATACCAAGACGGGAGTGATTGTCGTGGGTGTCGTTCTCAACATCGAAGACGGGAAGCGGGAACCCGCCTCCATCAAGGATTTGATCGATTTGACGGCCGCCGATATGGGGCGCGTCAACGAACTGATCCTGTCCAAGGCCGGCTCCGACGTCGAGATGATTCCCGAGGTCGCCAACCATCTGATTTCGTCCGGCGGCAAGCGGCTCAGGCCAATGCTGACGCTGGCTGCGGCGCAGATGTTCGGCTATGCCGGCGAGGGCCACGTCAAGCTCGCTACGTCGGTCGAGTTCATGCATACGGCCACGCTCCTGCATGACGACGTCGTCGACGAAAGCGGCATGCGGCGTGGCAAGAAGACCGCCCGCATGATCTGGGGCAACCAGGCCAGCGTGCTGGTCGGTGACTTCCTGCTCGGCCAGGCCTTCCGCATGATGGTCGATGTCGGCTCGCTCGAAGCGCTCGACATCCTGTCGAGCGCCGCCTCGATCATCGCCGAGGGCGAGGTCATGCAGCTTGCCGCCGCCAAGAACCTCGAAACCACCGAGGACGAGCACTTCGCCGTCATAAAGGCCAAGACCGCCGCGCTGTTTTCGGCCGCCGCCGAGGTTGGCCCGGTCATCGCCCAGGCGACCCGCAACGACCGTGCCGCGCTGCGCTCCTATGGCATGAATCTCGGTCTTGCCTTCCAGCTCATCGACGATGCGCTGGATTATGGCGGCACCAGCAAGGATCTCGGCAAGAATGTCGGCGACGATTTTCGCGAGGGCAAGGTGACCTTGCCGGTCATCCTCGCCTACCGGCGCGGCAGCAAGACCGAACGCACCTTCTGGAAGCGTGCCATCGAAGACAATGTCGTCGATGACGCCGGGCTGGAAAAGGCGATCGGCCTGATGACCCGCCACGGTGCCATTGCCGACACGATCGGGCGCGCCCGCCATTTCGGCGAGATCGCTCGCGACGCGCTGGCGCCGCTGGAAGAGACGCCGCAGAAATCGGCGCTGATCGACGTCATCGATTTCTGCATCAGCCGGGTGAACTGAGGCGGCCGGCTTTCACGGACGTCCTCCAGGCTGTGCCAGTGGAAAGAGAATTCGCCCCTGCCGTCTCGACAAGCGGCCTTGCCGCAAATTATCTATAAATCATGGCGAAGGGCACGGACGACACCATAGCGGTACGCATCAGCAAGGTGCTGGCGGATCGCATCATCTCCGGCGCGATAGAGCCGGGGGCGAGGTTGCGGCAGGATCATGTCGCGGAGGAATTCAACACCAGCCATGTTCCCGTGCGCGAGGCCTTCCGCCGGCTCGAGGCGCAGGGGCTCGCCGTCAGCGAGCCGCGCCGGGGCGTGCGAGTGGCGGCCTTCGACCTGGGCGAGGTCAAGGAGGTCGCCGAAATGCGGGCGGCGCTCGAAGTGCTGGCATTGCGCCACGCCGCGCCGCATCTGACTTCGGCCATTCTTGATCAGGCCGAGGAGGCGACCAAGGCCGGCGACAAATCCCGCGACGTCAGGTCGTGGGAGGAGGCCAATCGCGCCTTTCATCGGCTGATCCTGGCGCCGTGCGGCATGCCGCGCCTGCTTGCCACCATTGACGACCTGCACGCCGCAAGCGCGCGCTTCCTGTTCGCGGCATGGCGTTCGGAGTGGGAGGCGCGCACCGATCAGGATCACCGGGCGATCCTCAGCGCCTTGCGGCAGGGAAATGCCGAATCGGCTGCGGCGACACTGGGACGGCATGTCCAATGGATTGGCCGCAAGCCGGTCAGGACAGCGTCCGGCGCCACGCGCGAAGCCTTCGCGATCGTGGGTTAAGCGCCTTTTCCCGAGCCCGGGCTTGCTATCGCTCCAGAAATGTGGATTCGATAATAGATCGAAAGCAGAAATTATCTATAATTTTGGATCGACCGAAGGGAAGCCTATGACCAACCTTGCATTCTCGTCCGCCAGACCGTCTTTCAGCCCGCTGCGGCTGCAGCAGCGATCACTCGCCTGGCAGGCCGGTGCCGTCGTGCTCGGCACGCTGTTCCTGGCGCTGTCCTCCTACATCGAGGTGCCGATGGTGCCTGTTCCCGTGACCATGCAGACCTTCGCGGTAACGCTTATCGGCGCGCTCTATGGCTGGCGGCTTGGCGCGGTGACGATCGCCGCTTGGCTGGTCGAAGGTGCTGTCGGCTTCCCGGTCCTGGCTGGCGGCGCCGCCGGCATTCAGCATTTCGTCGGCCCGACGGGCGGCTATCTCTTTGCCTTTCCCATCACCGGTGCGCTTGTCGGCTGGCTGGCCGAACGTGGCTGGAACGGCAACAGCGTTTTGCTTGCCTTCGTCGCCATGCTGCTCGGCAACCTCGCCTGTCTGGCTCTCGGCACGGCCTGGCTTGCCGTCATGATCGGCGCCGAGAAGGCCATCACCTTCGGCTTCCTGCCGTTCATCGTCGGCGGGTTGCTGAAGTCGGCGCTTGGCGCTGCGACGCTGATGGCGCTCCCGCGCGGCAAGATGAACTTGCCGAAGCCGTGACGATCAGGCTTCGCGCCCACCATCTCCTTTGCCTGCTCACCTATGTGGGCAAGGGATACAGCCCCGCCTTCACCGCCAGTTATGACGGGATCGCGGAGCGCCTGAGCCGGGGCGAGGACATCCTCCTCGTTTCCGGCCCGGACGACATCTGTGCCCCGTTGCTTGGCGAGCCGGAACCGCACTGCCTGCGCGACAGCGCGGCCGGGCGCGACCGGCAGGCCGGCGATGACGTGGAAGCGCTGCTGGCTCGGCCGATTCGGGACGGCGTCCGCCTCGATCTTGATGCCGCGATCCTGATACGGCTGCGGCAGGCGTTTACGGCCGGCCACGTCCGCAAGGCGTGCCAAGGCTGCGAATGGAGCGGGCTGTGCAGCGCGGTGGCAAGCGGCGGCTATCGCGATACGCGGCTGCAACGGCCCGTCGAGACGCAAAACTGTCCCTTTTAGCCATGGTTTGTTAATCGGGTGACCCGATTGTGAATTTCGGGCGGATTGAAGCGCGACCCCAAAAAGGCCATGCTTTGCCTGGAAAGATCGAGTCTGGGTCGATCCCGCTGACGCGGAGATGGCGCCTGGCTGAAAGGGATATGATGCAGCAAGGACGTGCGCGCTGGCTGACGAGGCTGGCAATTGTGACGGGCATGGCGATCTCGGCTTTGCCGGCCTATGCCAAGCAATCCACCGAACCGGTCAAGATATCGTCGTTCTCGGGCGCCTATCTGGCTGCCCGGATCGCCGAAGGCGACAACGATCTCGACAGCGCCATCGCGTACTACAAGCAGGCCTTGGCTTTCAATCCGAGCGACACCGCACTGCAGCAGAGCCTGATGCTGTCGCTGATCGCTCAAGGGCGGTTCGACGAATCCCTGGTCTATGCCGACAAGCTCAAGGAAGTGCCCGATGTCGAGCGCTTCTCGCGCCTGGCGCTGGCGGTCGATTCCTTCCACAAGAAGGATTTCACCAAGGCACAGTACTGGCTCAAGCTGTCGCTGGAATCCGATCTCGACCGGCTGATCTCCGGCGTCATGTCCGGCTGGGCCGAACAAGGTGCCGGCCAGGCCAGCGAAGCAATGGCTTCGATCGACAAGCTGCAGGGACCTGACTGGTTCGGCCTGTTCAAGTCCTTCCACCGCGCCCTGATTGCCGATGCATCCGGCATGCCCGAAAAGGCCGAGGCGATCTACGCCGCGACGATGCAGGACACCACCGCCGGCGGTGCGGCGCCTGAAACCTGGATGCGCAACGCGCAGGCCTATGCCTCGTTCCTGGCCCGCAAGGGCGACAAGGCCAAGGCGCTCTCGGTGCTCGACCAGGCCGAGGCGTTTTCGCCGGGCAAGCTGGAAATCGTCGCCTTGCGTGACAAGATCAGCAAGGGCGACAAGATCGCGCCCTTCGTTTCCGGTCCGTCCGACGGTGCTTCCGAAATCCTGCTCGATCTTGCCACCGCGCTCAACCGTGGCGGCGGCGAGCCGTTCGTGCGCCTCTATTTGCAATATGCCTTGGCCCTGAAGCCGGACAGCGACGCGGCTCTCGTGCAACTCGCCGCCGTCGCCGAACAGTTGAAGGACGGCGAGGGCGCCATCGCGCTCTATCGGCGCATCCCCGACTCTTCGCCGCTGAAGGAGATTTCGGACCTGCAGCTTGGCCTCAACCTTGCCGATCTCGACCGCCATGACGAGGCGATCACGCATCTGAAGGCCTTCGTCGAAGCCCATCCCAACGACATGCGCGCCTATCTGGCGCTTGGAGGCGTCTACTCCTCGAAGGAGGATTTCCGCTCCGCCGCCAATCTCTACGACAAGGCCGTCGAGGTGCTGAAGACGCCGACCGCCGCCAACTGGAACATCTTCTATCAGCGCGGCATCGCCTATGAGCGGCTGAAGGAATGGCCGAAGGCCGAGCCGAATTTCCGCAAGGCGCTAGAATTGCAGCCGGACCAGCCGCAGGTGCTGAACTATCTCGGCTATTCCTGGGTCGACATGAACACCAACCTGAAGGAAGGCCTGGAGATGATCCAGAAGGCCGTCGATCTCAGGCCGAGCGACGGCTACATCGTCGATTCCCTGGGGTGGGCCTATTTCCGCCTCGGCCGGTTCGATGACGCCGTGCGCGAAATGGAACGCGCGGTCGCGCTGAAGCCGGAAGATCCGGTTCTGAACGACCATCTCGGCGACGCCTATTGGCGCGTCGGCCGCAAGCTGGAAGCCACCTTCCAGTGGAACCAGGCCCGCGATCTGAAGCCCGATCCCGACGTGCTGGCCAACCTGCAGCAGAAGCTGATGAAGGGCCTGCCGCCGATCGAATCCAACACGGCGCAGGAGACCCCTAAGGTCAAGCCGGAGCCGGTCCCGGCCCCGAAGGGCTGAAACCGCCTTTTTTGGAATGCGAACGGGGCTCTCAGAGCCCCGTTTTGGTTTTGAGATCCGTGCCGCTCAAACGCATGCCGACGCGCTGGAAACGTCCTCAGAACATCTTACGATAGACGACGAAGCCCGAGCGTTCGCCGACCTTGTCATAGAGCTTCATCGCCGTGTGATTGGTTTCATGCGTCAGCCAGTACACCCGGCCGGAACCCGCCGCCTGGGCGCGCTCGTAGACGCCTTCGATCAACGCCCGGCCGATGCCTTTGCCGCGCGAGGCCTCGTTGGTGAAAAGATCCTGCAGATAGCAGTTCGGCGCGATCGCCGTGGTGCTGCGGTGGAACAGGTAGTGGACGAGGCCAAGAAGCCGGCCCCCGCTCTCGGCGACCAGCGCATGGACCGGCTCGTAGGCGTCGAAGAAGCGCGACCACGTCATCGCGGTGATCTCGCTTGCCAGCGCCGTCTCGCCCGAACGGTCATAGAACGCATTATAGCCGTCCCACAGCGGCAACCATCGGTCGAAGTCCTGGCGCGTGACCGGGCGGATGGTGATCGGGTTGGACATGGCTGAACCTGCTGTGCTTGAAGCGGACGCTTTGTCGAATTGGATCGCGGACCGTGGCGGCGGGCAATGGGCCAGTCGCTGGCAAAGGTTTCAACATCGTCCGGTATGCTCACCGCGGCCTGCATCGGACGCGCCTTGCTTGACGCTTTGCCGCCGTGTCTCTAGGACGTGGCCGCAAGCTAGCCTGTGTCGCCGAGGCCATCGTGACGATTGAAATCCCAGCCCATATGCATCCCAGCCGCTCGTTCCAGGGGCTGATCCTGACCTTGCACAATTACTGGGCGGCCTATGGCTGCGTCATCCTCCAACCCTATGACATGGAGGTCGGCGCCGGCACGTTTCATCCGGCAACGACGCTGCGCGCACTCGGGCCCAGGCGTTGGAACGCCGCCTACGTCCAGCCTTCGCGCCGTCCCAAGGACGGCCGTTACGGCGAGAACCCAAACCGGCTGCAGCACTACTACCAGTACCAGGTGATCCTGAAGCCCAATCCCCCAAACCTGCAGGAACTTTACCTCGGATCGCTGGCGGCGATAGGCGTCGATCCCCTGCTGCACGACATCCGCTTCGTCGAGGACGACTGGGAAAGCCCGACGCTGGGCGCCTGGGGTCTTGGCTGGGAATGCTGGTGCGATGGCATGGAAGTGTCGCAGTTCACCTACTTCCAGCAGGTCTGCGGCATAGAATGCGCGCCGGTGGCCGGCGAACTCACCTACGGCCTGGAGCGCCTGGCCATGTATGTGCAGGGCGTCGACAACGTCTACGACCTCAATTTCAACGGCCGCGAAGGCGCCGACAAGGTGACCTATGGCGACGTCTTCCTGCAGGCCGAGCAGGAATATTCGCGCCACAATTTCGAATACGCCAACACCGCGATGCTGCTTCGGCATTTCGAGGATGCCGAGGCCGAGTGCAAGGCGTTGCTCGACGCCGGCGCGCCGGCCTCGAACGACAATTTGCCGATGCACAAGATGGTCTTTCCAGCCTATGACCAGTGCATCAAGGCGAGCCATGTCTTCAATTTGCTGGACGCGCGTGGCGTGATCTCGGTCACCGAGCGGCAGAGCTACATCCTGCGGGTACGCAATCTGGCGAAAGCCTGCGGCGAGGCATTCTTGAAGACGCAGGCCGGTGGATTGGCGGCCTGAGCCTCAAGCGCCGTTGATCATTTCGAGGGAAGCGTTGATCGGCGGCAGGATCTGGCCGCTCGGACCAGACATCGTCCGCAGCGCCTGCCGCACGCCCGGCATCGAGAAGGCGCCGTGGGCCTGCGCGGTGAAGCAGGCGCTGAGCGCGAGGATCTGAAGAAGTCTGGATGCGGTTTTCATGATCGTTCAGCCAATAGTTCCCTGCCTGAGCGTGGGTCGCTTCAGCGCTGCGTTCGGTTCATGGAAATCTTTGATCCAAGGACGGGCGGGGTCGGCTCGTCCCGACAGGGTGGCCAAAATTTCTGGAAAGGGTGACAGCGGCCAGCCGAGTTGCTATGCCCCGCGCGGACCATTTTGCCGCGTGAGCCCCAAGCATGCCTGACCTGCTTCTAGAACTTCGCTCCGAAGAGATTCCTGCCCAGCCGCGCGACCGCAGCGCCGGAGGCGCGAGGACGCGCAAACAGGAAAATGGCATGCGGGCGGAGATACGCTGATGCCGGATTTGTTGCTCGAACTTCGCTCCGAGGAAATCCCTGCCCGCATGCAGCGCAAGGCGGCGGGCGATCTGAGGAAGATGCTGACCGACGGTCTGGTCGAGGCGGGTCTGACCTACGAGGCGACGCGCGAGTACTGGACGCCGCGGCGCCTTACCCTCGATATCCGTGGCCTCAACGCACGCTCGAAGGATATTCACGAGGATATCAAGGGGCCGTCGACATCGGCGCCTGAACAGGCCGTCCAAGGCTTCCTGCGCAAGGCCGGGTTGTCTTCGATCTCCGAAGCGCATGTCCATTCCGACCCGAAGAAGGGCGACTTCTATGTTGCCCATATTTCGAAGCCGGGCAGGGCGGCCGAAGAGATCATCGCCGGACTGGTGCCTGACATCATCCGCAATTTCCCCTGGCCGAAGTCGATGCGATGGGGGCCGGCCTCGGCCAAGCCGGGCTCGCTGCGCTGGGTGCGCCCGCTGCAATCGATCCTGTGCACCTTCGGCCCCGAGACCGAGGAGCCGGTCGTGGTCGATTTCGAGATCGACGGCATCCGTTCGGGCAACATCACCTACGGCCACCGTTTCCTCGCGCCTGGCGAAATCACCGTGCGCCGCTTCGACGATTACGTGTCGAAGCTGGAAGCGGCCAAGGTCGTGCTCGATGCCGACCGCCGCAAGGAGATCATCCTTGCCGACGCCCGCAACCTCGCCTTCGCCAACGGGCTCGACCTTGTCGAGGACGAGGGCTTGCTTGAAGAAGTGTCCGGGCTGGTCGAGTGGCCCGTCGTGCTGATGGGCGAGTTCGAAGAGGCTTTCCTGGCCATTCCGGCGGAAGTGATCCGCCTGACCATCCGCGCCAACCAGAAATGCTTTGTGACGCGGCCGCAGGGAGAAAGCGACGCGCTCTCCAACCGTTTCATCCTGACCGCCAACATCGAGGCGAAGGACGGCGGCAAGGAGATCGCCCACGGCAACGGCAAGGTGGTGCGCGCCCGCCTGTCCGACGCGCTCTATTTCTGGACGACCGACCAGGGGGATCTGCCCGATCTCGAGCAGCTCCGGGCATCTGCGGAAAAATTTGGGCTCGATCTGAAGAAGCCGCTCGACCAGCGCATGGCCCGCCTCGACCATCTCAATGTCACGTTCCATGCCAAGCTCGGCACGCAGGGCGAGCGGGTGGAGCGGATTGCGCGGCTGGCGGAAGAACTGGCGCCGATCGTCGGTGCCGATCCCGCGCTCGCAAGTCGTGCTGCTGTTCTCGCCAAGGCCGATCTCACCACCGAAGTGGTCGGCGAGTTTCCCGAATTGCAAGGCGCCATGGGCCGCAAATACGCGCTGCTGCAAGGCGAGCATCAATCCGTGGCCGCGGCCATCGAAGAGCACTACAAGCCGCAGGGCCCGTCCGATTATGTGCCGAGCGACCCGGTGTCGGTCGCCGTCGCGCTCGCCGACAAGCTGGACACGCTGCTCGGCTTCTGGGCCATCGACGAAAAGCCGACAGGGTCGAAGGATCCCTACGCGCTGCGTCGATCGGCGCTAGGCGTGGTGCGGATCATGCTGGAAAACAAGCTCGAGCTTTCGCTGGGCATCGCTATCGCGGCGGCGGTCTCGTCGGCACTCGCCGCATACGAACAAAAAGGCGAGGGAGCTGTGAGCCGCGGCGTCGTCGCCATGCTCGATTCGCGCATTCGCGACGACAAGGGTGCAAGCCGATTGTTGCTGGAAGCAGGCGTGATTTCCAACTTGTTGAAAGGCGGGCTGGCCAAGGCAGGTTCGGATACTTTTGGCTCCGCTGATCAGGAGCGAGAGTTCTTTGACGGCCAGCGTCTGATGGAGCTTGAGGCATCGCTGTCGCCGCTGATCGCCGACCTCCTGTCGTTCTTCCACGACCGCCTGAAAGTCCATCTCCGCGACCAGGGCGCACGGCACGATCTCATCGATGCCGTCATCACGCCGCAGTCCGACGACCTGTTGCAGATCGTGCGCCGCGTCGAAGCGCTTGGTTCCTTCCTCGACACCGAGGATGGCAAAAACCTGCTCGCTGGCACCAAGCGTGCCGCCAACATCCTGGCCGCCGAGGAGAAGAAGAAAACGGCGGTCGCCGAAACCGTCGAACCGGCGTCGTTCCGGCAAGATGCCGAGAAGTCGCTGTTTGCGGCGGTGAATCAGGCCGAGAAGCAAGCCGGCGAAGCGATTCAAAACCAAGACTTTTCCGCTGCCATGCTGGCGCTTAGCGCTTTGCGTGAACCCGTTGATTCATTCTTTGAGCATGTTCTCGTGAATGATGAGGACTTGTCCGTGCGCGCCAACCGCCTTGCGCTGCTCACGCGCATTCGGACCGCTACCGGTCAGGTCGCGGATTTCTCGAAAATCGCTGGTTGAGAGGCGAGGAAAAATATCTTCCAGCCGGTCGTTCGAGCCGGCTTACAGTCATATGACGATGATCTCTCCGTGGCAAAAGGACATGTTCCCCAACCCAACGGAGGGCTTCCATGAATTCCGATCACGAAATCGAAGTGACAGAAGAAACCTCGGCCCCCGCCGAGGCGCTTGAATCCGCTTCCGAAACGGCCCTCGATCATGCCGCTGCCACGGCCGAAGCCGCCGATCTGTCTGATGAAGACGAGGATGGCGATGACGAAGATGGCGATGATGAAGACGGCGAAGAGTCTGACGAAGAAGATGCCGATGACGCTGTGAAGGCCGAAGGCGACGACGCCGAGGACGATGAAGAATCCGAAGATGGCGAGTCCGACGAAGACGACAAGGAAGAAGCGGCCTGATTTCAGGTGACAGGTTTTATCGAGGAAAGGGCGGCGCTTTGGCGCCGCCCTTTTTGTTGTCTTTTCAAACTGATTTGATCAGTTCTCCAGAATGCTGACGCGCACGCTGTTTTCGTAGACGTCGACCTGGATCAGCGGCTCGCCATTGACGATGGCGCGCTTGGTCGAGGAACTCATCGCGCCGGGGCGTTCCAGCATGCGCTGCAGGTCGGCACGCTGGTCGTTGGTCCTGAACCAGGCATCACCTTCGTCGTCGCTGTCGCGGCGGTGGAATTTGTGCCAGTTGGCGCGGTCCTGCCGCACCATTTGCGCGGCGCCATCCAGCGCATAGCCGTCGCTTGCCTGGTGATCGCGATCGGAAATGCGCGCGACATAGGACCCCAGCATGTCATCCGCATGGGCCGCGCCGCCAAGCAATGACGCCAGCAGAAACCCAGCCACGGTAACGGTTTTCGATTTTTTCATGAGCAACCCCCTTGCCTTGAACGATGCAATCCCGTCTGCCGGAGCCGCTTGGCGAAACTCAGGCCCCAGGGCCGCCAGCCAGATCGTCGAGACGAAATTCGCCTCATAATGGTTGCGCAGCGCGCCAGACTGCCGTCAAGCCATCGAGCATTTTGATCGGCCAGTTGGCAGCTCGCTATTTGACCTTGCCGGCTCCAGAAGCAGGCTGTTGGGCTGCCGGCGGTGTTACGGCTGCCGCCGGTGCCGCTGCTTTTCCGTGCGCCGCCGGCGCGGGGGCTGCCGAGGCGGTCGCCGTGGCGGGGGAGGTTGCCGTAGCGGGGGCGGTTGCGGCGGCCGGCGCCTTGGCTTGCACTGGTGTCGAGAAGGCGCCGCCGACGATCCCGCCGCGAATGATCATCGGGCTCTGCGGGAAGCCTTGCCTCGCCTCGGCCTTGTCCGGGATTGCCGCCACCTTTTCATAAGTGACGTCGGGCTCGCCGAGCGCAACGACGGACACCACGTCGCTCGCCTTGCCGTCGGTCGCCTTCAGCGCAAGGATGGAGGGCGTCGAGGCCGGCGCACCGGGAAAGACCAGCGACGAGGCCTGAGCCCCGCCAGCCATGGCAGCCAGACTGATAGCAAGCGTTCCCCAGATACGCATAGACACTGACATAGCTCCCCATTGCCCAGAAGCCCGCACGATAGTGCCCGGCGATTGATACCGGCTTTCATGGAAACATAGCATTTTAGGAATTGATGAATTGCCAATGCCCGCTTGCCCCGGAGACGCCGTCGTATTACGCAGCCGGCATCCGCGAGGTGACGAGAGTGGCTGAAATACTTGCCGTCGGCGAAGCGATGGAACCGGCGTTGGCGCTGCTTGAGGGCGGCGATGTCGTCGCCATTCCGACCGAGACCGTCTATGGGCTGGCAGGCGACGCCACCAGCGGCATCGGCGTGGCGCGCATTTTCGAAGCCAAGGGTCGGCCGCGTTTCAATCCGCTGATCGCCCATGTCGCCGACATGGCGATGGCCGAGCGCATCGCTCTGTTCGATCCGCTGTCGACGAAGCTCGCGCTTGCCTTCTGGCCGGGCCCGCTGACGCTGGTGCTGCCGCAGCGCCCCGGCAACGGCATTCATCCGCTGGTCACCGCCGGGCTCGACACGGTCGCCTTGCGCATGCCGAGGGGTTTTGGCGGCGAGCTGATCGCCAGGCTCGGCCGACCGCTTGCCGCGCCCAGCGCCAATTCATCCGGCAAGATCAGCGCGACGACGGCGCAAGCGGTGGCGACGGATTTAGGCGCGCGCATCAAGCTGGTGGTCGATGGCGGCGCCACACCGGTCGGGCTGGAATCGACCATCGTCAAGGCCGAAGGCGAAAGATTGCGCCTGCTTCGGCCCGGTGGCATTGCCGCAGGCGAAATCGAGGCGGCCATCGGCATGGATCTGCTGCGCGGCGGCATTGCCGGCGTCGAAGCGCCAGGCATGCTTGCCTCGCACTACGCGCCGGGTGCCGCGGTTCGGCTCAAAGTGCGGGCGATCGGCGAGGGCGAAGCGCTGCTCGCCTTTGGCAGCCAGAGAGCGGAAGGCTGGCGTGGCGCAACCGCTTTCCTCAACCTCTCGGTTTCAGGCGATCTTCGGGAAGCGGCAAGCAATCTCTTCGCCTACATGCAGGAACTCGACCGCAGCGGCGCGCGCACCATCGCGGTCGAGCCGATCCCTTTTGAAGGGCTGGGCGAGGCTATCAACGACCGGCTCTCCCGCGCCGCCGCTCCTCGTGACAACGCACAGCCCTCGACGTAGTTTTCCCACATGACCGAAACGGCAAAGACACTCGATCCCGCTCTCATCGATCGTTTCGCGGCGATTGTCGGCGATAAATATGCGCTGCGCGATCAGCAGGACATCGCACCTTATCTGATCGAGCGACGCGGCCTCTGGCATGGCGCGACGTCCCTGGTGCTGCGGCCGGGCAGCGTCGACGAGGTCAGCCGGATCATGCGGCTGGCGACGGAGAGCGGAACGCCAATCGTGCCGCAAAGCGGCAACACCGGGCTGGTCGGCGCCCAGGTGCCGGACAAGTCCGGCCGTGAAATCGTCCTGTCGCTGTCACGGCTGAACCGCATCCGCGAGATCGATGTCCTGTCGAACACGGTCACGGTCGAGGCCGGTGTGATCCTGCAGACCTTGCAGGAAGCAGCCGATGCCGCCGACCGGCTGTTCCCGCTGTCGCTCGCCGCGCAAGGCTCCTGCCAGATCGGCGGTAACCTGTCGTCCAATGCCGGCGGCACCGGCGTGCTGGCCTATGGCAATGCGCGCGAGCTCTGCCTCGGCGTCGAGGTGGTGTTGCCTACCGGCGAGGTGTTCGACGATTTGCGCAAGCTGAAGAAGGACAACACCGGCTACGACCTGAAGAACCTGTTCGTCGGCGCAGAAGGCACGCTCGGCGTCATCACCGCCGCCGTGCTCAAACTCTTTCCGAAGCCCAAGGGGCGCGACGTCGCCTTCGTCGGCCTGTCGTCGCCCGAGGCCGCTCTTTCCCTGTTCAGCCTGGCCATGGACCGCGCCGGGGCCGCGCTCACCGCCTTCGAACTGATCGGCAAGCGGCCATACGATTTCACGCTGGCGCATACCACGGACGTGACGCGGCCGCTGATGGAGGATTGGCCCTGGTATGTGCTGATGCAGATATCGTCCGGCCGCTCGTCGGAGGATTCGCGGGCGCTGATCGAGGATGTGCTCTCGGCAGGCCTCGAGCAGGAATTCGTCGGCGACGCCGTCATCGCCGCCAGCCTGGGGCAGGGCGATGCTTTCTGGAACTTCCGCGAGCTGTTGCCCGAGGCACAGAAGCCGGAAGGCGCCTCGATCAAGCACGACATTTCAGTGCCGATCGCATCGATACCGCGCTTCATCGCGGAGGCCGCTGGCGCGGTGGCGTCAGTGAGCGCCGGCGCCCGCGTGGTCTGTTTCGGCCATATGGGAGACGGCAACCTCCACTATAACATTTCACGGCCGGTCGACGGCGACGACGAGGCGTTTCTGGCGCTCTACCATGCCATGAACAAGGCCGTGCATGGCGTGGTGCGCAGCCTGCATGGTTCGATCTCGGCCGAGCATGGCATCGGTCAGTTGAAGCGCGACGAACTGATCGCCACCGCGCCGCCGATGGCCATCGATCTGATGCGCCGGGTAAAGGCTGCCTTCGATCCGGCCGGCATCATGAATCCTGGTAAGGTTATCTGATCCTTTCAACATCTTGTGGTTGGTGGCATTCCGATAACCATCCCTGAGATCAGCAAAATTTAACCGACTTTCTTAAGCGCGGCGGTAAGGAGCCGGCGCTACTGTTTCCCCATAACGAGGCCGGGAAAACTGGCCCGGAGAGAACCGGACACCGGCTCTCAGGAGACAGACAGGAAGGCACTCTATGAACACTGGACTGAAGCCAGTCTGGGCGGGACGCAACATGCGCCTCGACCCATTCCGCCTGCCGCAGGTGGTGAGCTACGCGACGCGTGACGATTACGGCGACGTGACCTTCACCATCGACCAGCGTGGCGCCGTGATCCGCCGCCTGCTCGAGATGAGCGGCCTGCCGGCGATCATCGTGCTGCCCGCCAATGCATTTCGCGGCGTCGCCGCCCGTGCGATGGAGGATCCGGAAGGCAATGTCACGGTGACCCTGGAACTCCTGCACAACGATCCGATGCTGTCGGTGCCGCTGCTGGTAGCCGACGATCTCGAAGACGTTGCCGCCGACTGGCGCGCCTGGGCCGATGCCTACCGCCTGCCGATGCTGCTGATCGAATCCGACGGCGTCGCCCGCACGCTGGAAGAATCGCTCGGCGCCGCCATCAAGACACTGCCGCCGCAGGACCGTCGCAAGGGCCGCGTTTCGACCACGCGCCGCCCGCGCTTCCTTGCCCGCCGCAGGGCCGGTGACCTTGGCCTCAGGCTGGTCATCGACGGCCAGGAGATCATTGCGCGGGAGTGAGCGTCATCCGGGTTCCGGATCGTCGAGACACCGAGGCCGCTGTGTAGCGGCCTCGGTGCTATCCACACGTGCCGCCGAGGCCAAGGAGATCAGGCAGCCGGCCTGGTGTAACGCCGCGACACCGCACGAAGACGGCCGGAGGTGCTATCGCACAGAGCCACAAAAATCGGACATTTGTCGTGTTCAAGTGAGACTGCCGCAGGGACGTTAAGGTCCTGTCTCATTTTCGCGGTTTTCTGTACAAATGGTCTTATGTCGATTTCAGATGCGATCTATCGTCGATTTGAGACTTTAATCCAGCCGCTCGATATTCCTTACCAGCCGCTGCTAGCGACAGGGCCGGTGGCGGTTCTCTTGCACTTCATTTGGATGTTCAGGGGTGTGCTGGTCGCGCTCGCCCTTTCTTCCATGGCAATCGAGGCGATCAACCTGACGATCGTCTGGGGACTTTCCGTCATCGTCGATGGCGTGACACAACAGGGTGCTTCCGCCTTCCTGCGCAACGAATGGCCGCTCCTGACTTTCCTCGGTCTTCTGATTTTTCCGGCGATGCCGGTTGCCTCCTTTCTTCTGAACACTCTCAACTCGCATACGCTTGGCGTCGCCATGCCGGCCGCCATCCAGTGGCAGGGTCACAAGGCAGTTGAGCGACAGGATATCGCGTTTTTCCACGACCTCTTTGCCGGCCAGGTCGCGTCGCGCCTGTCGCAGGTAGCCTCGGCCGTCCAGCAGCAGATCATTGCCGCCTTTCAGTTCATACCGCGTTTCCTGCTGCAGATGGCCGGCTCCGTCGTCCTGCTGACCACCCTTTCCTGGCAACTCGCCCTGCCGGTCATTGTTTGGATCGCACTCAACGTGGCGATTGCCGTCAGGATGGCGCCGATATTTGTCGAACGGTCGCGTAAAACCGCTAAGCAACGCAGTCTGGTAGCCGGCGCTATCACCGATCTCTACGCCAACATGCAAATGATCAAGCAATTCGCGGCGGAGGACAGCGAAGCCGGCGCCGTGCGCGGCATCATCCTGAAGGCCGTCCACACCCAGCATATGGAACAGCGCATCTACCGCACATCGGAACTGACCGTAGTGGCGCTTAACATGGTGCTCTGGCTCGCGATGCTTTCGATTGGTCTCTCAGGGCTCGTCAAAGGTTTCATCACGATCGGACAGTTCGTCGGCGCGGTCTATATCCTCCAGCGGTTATCGGGGCATACGTTTACCTTTCTGCAAATGGGCCAGCAGATTTTCCAGGCTGTAGGCACCATCAAGGACGCTATGCCCGTTCTCACCACCCCGCCTACGATTACCGACCAGCCGGAAGCGACGGAACTGGCGGTCAACGAAGGGGAGATCCGTTTCGAAGGCGTCTACTTCGCATACAGGCCCGGCAAGCCCGTCATCGACAACCTATCGCTGACGATCCAGCCCGGCGAGAAGGTCGGCTTGGTCGGTCTTTCCGGCGCAGGCAAGACCACGCTGGTAAGCTTGTTGCTGCGTTTCTACGACATCGGAGACGGTAAGATCTCCATCGATTGACAAGACATCGGCACGGTTACGCAAGCGAGCCTCCGTCGTGCGATCGGCGTGATCGCTCAGGATGTGGCGCTGCTGCACCGTTCGGTCGGCGACAATATCCGCTATGGTCGGCCCGAAGCGACACTGGGCGAAATCGAGCAGGCGGCACAGATTGCGAAAGCCGACGCCTTCATTACCGATCTTAGCGATGGCGAGGGGCGCAAGGGTTATGACGCCTTTGTCGGCGACCGTGGCATCAAGCTCTCCGGAGGTCAGCGGCAGCGCATCGCCATCGCGCGCGTGCTGCTCAAGGATGCGCCGCTCCTGGTGTTGGACGAAGCCACCTCTGCCCTCGACAGCGAATCCGAAGCCGCTATTCAGGAAAGGCTCAGTCTGGTGATGGAGGGAAAGACGGTAATCGCCATCGCCCACAGGCTGTCAACCATTGCGAGTATGGACCGCATTGTCGTGCTCGATCACGGGCGCATCGTGGAAGAAGGCAGGCTGGATGAACTCGTCGAACAGGACGGCCTGTTTGCCCGTCTGTGGAAGCGCCAGATTGGCGGGTTTATCCCTGAAGAAATCAACTGACCGCACCGGAAGCCGCATGGTCGGCGGCATGATCTGGCATGGCTCTACCGTGTAACTCGGCTTCTCGAGTCAATGGCCTAAACCAGCGGCTTCAGCGCCACCCACAGCGCGCCGCCGATCAGGCCGAGGAAGATCAGCCAGCCGACCTGGTTGTTCGACCGGAACAGCCGCAGGCACTGGTCCGGATCGTCGATATCCAGCACAGCGATCTGCCGGGCCAAATGGGCACCGGCGGCGATCAGTCCCGCCAGCGCCACGACCGGGGCCTGCGCCGAGGCGAAGGCGATGGCGAAGCAGATCAGCGTGCCGCCATAAAGCCCTGCGAGCCACGCCTTGGTGTTGTCGCCGAACAGCCGTGCCGTCGAGCGCACGCCGACAATGGCATCGTCTTCCTTGTCCTGGTGGGCATAGATCGTATCATAGCCGATCACCCACAGGATCGAACCGATATAGAGCATGATGGCGGGGCCATCGAGATCACCGAACTCGACCGCCCATCCCATCAGCGCGCCCCAGGAAAAGGCAAAACCGAGAAACAGTTGCGGCCAGTTGGTTATCCGCTTCATGAACGGATAGACGGCCACGATCGCCAGCGAGCAGATGCCGAGCAGAATGGCGAAGCTGTTGAACTGCAAGAGCACCGCCAGACCGACCAGAGCCTGCAGCACAAGAAACAGCCAGGCTCGCCTGCGCGTGGTCTGGCCTGATGGCAGCGGGCGCGAGCGGGTGCGTTCGACCTGGTTGTCGATGTCTTCGTCGACAATGTCATTATAGGTGCAGCCGGCGCCGCGCATGGCGATGGCACCAATCAGGAACAGCACGAGATAGAGTGGCGCCGGCAGCAGCGAAAGCAGCGGGTCGCCAGGCCGGGGATAGGCGCTCGCCGCGAGTGCGGCCGACCACCAGCATGGCCACAAAAGCAACTGCCAGCCGATCGGCCTGTCCCATCGCGCAAGTTGCGCATAGGGCCAGATCGCGCGCGGCAGCACGCGGTAGACCCAATGGCCGTTGGGTGCATCGGCGACGCGGCCCTGGGACGCTTTCGACTGGACAGGTTCCATTGACATGGAGTGGCAGCAGCGATGGAAACCGTCAAGCGGCAAGCAGGGCAGCAGCGTCCGTCAACCCGTCAGGAGGTGAAGATGTCGCGTGTGGAAAACCAGACTTTCGCCACCTCGATGAAAGCCAGCGCCGCATTCGACACGCGCTGATGCGTATCGTGGGTGAGGATGATGCGCTGCATGGGCAGCGGATCCGACAGCGGTTTGCAGACGAGGCGCAAGCCGTCATAGCTGTGGTCGCCATGCGGGCGGGTATAGCTGACCGCGACGCCGAAGCCGTTGGCCACCATGCTGCGCTGGAGTTCGAAGGAGCTTGTACGCATGTCGGCGACGGGCGACAGGCCACGGCTGCGAAACAGGTCGAGCATATGCTGCCAGCTATGCGGCTGGTCGGTCGTGATCAGCGGGTAGGCGGCCAGATCCGCCAGGCTGACCTCGGGGCGGTTCGCCAGTGCATGGCCCGCCGGCAACAGCGCATGCGGCCGCAGCTCATGCAGCAGGATGCGGGCGAAATGCGACGGCAGGCCGAGATCGTAGCTAAGGCCGAGATCGACGGCGGCGTCCGCCAGGCGTCGCCCGAGCGTCTCGAACGTCTCGTCGCGGATGATGACGGCGACCGCCGGATGGCGTTCGGAAAAGGCGCGGATGAGGCCCGGCGCGAAATAGGGCGCCAGATCCTCGAAGCAACCGAGCACCAGTTCGCCGCCGATCGCCGAGTTGACCTTCCCCAGGCCCAGGAGTTCGTCCGTCTCGGCAAGAACCTGTCTGGCCTTTGCCACGGCGACACGACCGAAGGAGGTGAGCGAAACACCGCTTCCCCGCTGGCGCACGAACAGTTTCTGGTCGAAATCCTTTTCGATGGCATCGATCGCCACCGAAATCGACGGCTGCGAAATGTTCAGCGCCCGGGCCGCGCCCGTGACACTGCCATGGCGGGCGACGGCGATGAGATAGCGCAATTGCGTGAGCGTCAGACTCATAGTCAAAACCTATGTGCCAGATGAGAAGTTATTATTTTACTGGATGAGCGGCCGTTGCGATAGTCGCCTCGATCCTGAAAGGAGGACATCATGGCTTCCCAAACCGCTACACGGGCAATCGACACCGAAATCATCGATGCGCAGACAATCGCCGACTACCAGCGTGACGGCGCGGTCTGCATCCGTGGCGCCTTCAAGGGCTGGGTCGAGACGATTGCCACCGGCATCGAGCGCAACATGCAGAACCGCAGCGCCACGGCGTCCGACATCGCCAATGGCCGCGGCAGTTTCTTCGACGATTACTGCAATTGGGAGCGCATCCCCGAATTCGTCAAGCTGGTGCGCGAATCGCCTGCTGCGCGACTGGCAGCCGCGGTGATGCGGTCGCGCACCGCGCAGTTCTTCCACGACCATGTCCTGGTCAAGGAACCTGGTACGCAGAAGCCGACGCCGTGGCACCAGGACATCCCCTACTATTTTGTCGACGGCCAGCAGACGGTGAGCTTCTGGATTCCAATCGATCCGGTGAAGGAGGCGACGCTGCGCCTGATCGCCGGCTCCCACAAATGGGACAAGATGATCCTGCCGGTACGCTGGCTGGACGACGGCAATTTCTACGCCGCCGAAGGCGATTATCGTCCGGTGCCGGATCCCGACAAGGATCCATCGATGAAGGTTCTCGAATGGGAGATGGAGCCGGGCGACGCCATCCTGTTCGACTTCAGGACGGCGCACGGCGCGCGCGGCAATATGACCGCGGCACGGCGCCGGGCGCTGTCGCTGCGCTGGGTCGGCGACGATGCCCATTATGTCGAGCGGCCGGGCCGCACCTCGCCGCCCTACCATGGCCATGGCATGCAGCCGGGGCAGAAGCTGCGCGAGGATTGGTTTCCGGTGGTCCACCAGGGCTGAACGAGAGCCAGAATAGGAGCGCCGGTGGCCGGCGCCCCCTGTTCTGGCAGGGATAACGTTCCCGTGCGCAATTCCGATCAATCCACCCTGATGCCTTGACCCGTCGTCCAGAGAGCAATAGCGGATTGTTCTCTCTGTGGGATAGTCGGTATCAAGAGGTGGCTATGAACGTTCTTCTTCTCGGCTCCGGCGGCCGCGAACATGCGCTGGGCTGGAAGATCGCCGCTTCGCCGCTGCTGACCAAGCTCTACGCGGCGCCCGGCAATCCGGGCATCGGCAGCGAGGCCGAACTGGTGAAGCTGGATATTGCCCATCACGGCGCCGTAGCCGCCTTCTGCCGCGAGAAAAAAATCGATCTCGTCGTGGTTGGCCCGGAAGGGCCGCTGGTCGCCGGCATTGCCGATGATCTGCGCGCCGAAAACATCCGCGTCTTCGGGCCTTCGAAGGCCGCCGCGCGGCTGGAAGGCTCTAAGGGTTTTACCAAGGATCTCTGCGCCCGGTATAACATCCCGACCGCCGCCTATGGCCGGTTCGGCGACCTGGCCTCCGCCAAGGCCTATGTCGAGAAGACCGGCGCGCCGATCGTCATCAAGGCCGACGGGCTCGCAGCCGGCAAGGGCGTCACCGTCGCCATGACGATGGCTGAAGCACAGGCGGCACTCGATGCCTGTTTCGATGGATCGTTCGGTGCCGCCGGCGCGGAGGTGGTGATCGAGGAATTCATGACCGGCGAGGAGGCGAGCTTCTTCTGCCTCTGTGACGGCACGACGGCGCTTCCCTTCGGCACCGCGCAGGACCACAAGCGCGTCGGCGACGGCGACGTCGGCCCCAACACAGGCGGCATGGGCGCCTATTCGCCGGCCCCGGTGATGACGCCTGACATGATCGAGCGCACCATGCGCGAGATCATCGAGCCGACCATGCGCGGCATGGCTGCATCAGGCGCGCCGTTCGCCGGCATTCTGTTCGCCGGGCTGATGATCACGGAAAACGGACCGAAGCTGATCGAATACAACACCCGTTTCGGCGATCCGGAATGCCAGGTGCTGATGATGCGGCTGAAGGACGATCTTCTGGTGCTGCTCAACGCCGCCGTCGACGGCCAGCTTGCGCATACCTCCGTGCGCTGGCGCGACGAGGCGGCGCTGACCGTTGTGATGGCGGCGAGGGGCTATCCCGGTACACCGGAGAAAGGCTCCGTCATCCGCGGCGTCGAGGACGCCGGGGGCGAAGGCGTCGAGATTTTCCATGCCGGTACCGCCATCAATGGCGGCGCGCTGGTTGCCAATGGCGGTCGTGTGCTCAACGTCACGGCGACCGGCGCCACGGTCGGCGAGGCGCAGGCGCGGGTCTATGCCGCGCTCGACCGCATAGACTGGCCGGACGGGTTCTGCCGCCGTGACATCGGCTGGCAGGCCGTGGCGCGCGAGCAGGCAGGCTGAAGTTCCGACCTGGTGGCGGTTACCGGTGGCTACGATCGAGTTCGGTCGAGGCCGTGCTCAGCGGGTCGGCGGCCGCGGCAAAGGCGGCGTCGAGCTGTTCGGGCGAGCGCTGCCCGGCCCGCTTCCAGGCGACATATTGGACAATGCCGAAGCCGGGCCGTCGCGGCACGGTCTTTACGACAGGCATACGGAACCCGTCGCGAAATTTCGACCAGCGCGAACCGATCACGGCGGCCATTTCCTCGAATGTCGGCGGCGTCGCCACATCGGCATAGATGATGGTCGCCTTGCCGGCCAGTGCGGCTTCCCGCGAGAGCGGCACCGGCACGCTGGCAAGATAGTCGGACGGCACGTCGATCAGCCCGCCAAAAGGCCATTGCTGGCGCAGCGTGCCGGCATCCGTGGGTGCTACGTTGACGTCGATATTGTTGGGCGTGCCGGCAACCCTGTAGGGGCAACGGAAGCGGCCGCAATTGGCCTGCGCCGAGAACTGCCAGAGTGTATAGCCCTGCCAGTTGCCCATCGGAAAATGCACGTCGATGTCAGGCTTGTAGCGCGCGTACCAAAGCGGCAGCCGCGACAGGAGCCGGTATTTGTAGCGGTTGTCGGCGATGTACTGGGCGGTCTTGCCGTTGGTGTAGAGCACCGGGAAGCGGCCGACGCGCCGATGCACCTGACGCGCGAACTCCTCGGCGTCGTCGAGCGACATCCATTGCGAAGGATCGACGCCTTCGATGTCGAGGGCCATGAGATCGTCAGGCGCGGGGTCGGCGAGATCGAGGAAATTGTTGGCCTGCTCGACCGGATTGCCAGGACGGGCGAGGTGATAGGCGCCCCATTTCATGCCGAGCGCCTTGGCAACGACCCTGCGTGTCTGGAACAATTCGCGCGTCACCGCATGGCGTTTCCACAGCGCCTTGCAAAGCTTTACATCGGCGTCGCTTCCGAAACAGAAATAGGGCGGCGGCATGCCGTCGGACGCCTTGTTGATGAAGGCGACGACGCGCTTGTCCGTGGCAAGTTGCGCCCAGTCGATGGAATTGTACTCGTAGGCGTCGACGACGAGCGCGCGGTCGGCGCTCTTCCATGGCTCGGAGAAGTCCGAAGCTTTTGCCGCCATCGACAGCGCCATTGTCGCCGCAAGAACGAGAAGCGCTGTGCGGCGAAGGAAACACGCCGTCCTTTTCAAACAGGGAATCCCCGTTGTTCAAAGGCAATCCTGGACCGCTATGGTTAAGGAAATGCTTCGGGAAGAGGCAGGGTCGACGCGGCCTTTGCCGGATAGCTGGCAAGCGCGAAATTTATCGGGAATCCACGACGAGCCGTTTGTAAGCATTGGCGGCTGCGCGCAGCGCTTCATTCGGTTCGGGCGGATTCAAAATCGCCTCCGCCAAGGCGATCTGATCCTCGATTGAAAGGCGCATGACTGCGGCCTCGCCAGTGGAGGGCAGCGCTGATTGGGCACGGGCAATAGCGGCCTGCTTGTTTGGCATCATGTCTTTTCCGGCCCAGCATTTACCGCCGGCTGAACGGCTGAAATTCAAACGGGTCAGGCGCAGGCTCTTGCCGCAGCGTGCCCTCTGCAGCGCGCTTGCGCTGATGAGCAAGCGAGCATTGCGGCGAGCACAATATGCCGCGATCCGACCAGTAGGCGGCGCCGTTTGCCACCTCGCCGTGATAGTAGGAAAACCCCGCTGCTCGGTAGGGCAGGCCGCATTCGATACAGCGATGGGCGTCAGGTCTGGCAAGCATGGGAGTGTTCCGGCTGGTTTTCTGTTGCCGGTCGATTTGATCCGGCATCGGTCCAATTTAGTACGGGCCAGCCCGATTGCAAAATCCACGTGACAAAGTTTGACGTTTACGTAAAAAGAAGGTGGGAGACCGCCCAAAGGCGGATGGTTTTGCGGCGGCACTGGCTCTAGGGTCGGCGAGGCCGGTGCATCAGGAGGATCGAGCGGCATGTATCGGGCACCGGTCGAGGATATCGCGTTCACCCTGAAGCACGTGGCCGGCATGAAATCGGCCCTCGATGCCGGAGCGTTCGGCGATCTCGGCGAGGATCTGGTCGATGCCGTCCTTGGCGAGGCAGGCCGTTTCGCCACCGAGGAGGTGGCACCCCTTTACAAGATCGGCGACGAACAAGGCGCCGTGTTGAAAGATGCCGCGGTCACCACGCCGCCGGGCTGGAAGGAACTCTATCGCCGCTGGATCGATGGCGGCTGGAACGCGCTTTCCGGGCCTGAGGAATATGGCGGCCAGGCGTTGCCGACCATGCTCGGCGTCGCCGCGCTCGAAATGTGGAATTCGGCTGCCATGGCGTTCGGCATCGGCCCGACGCTGACCATGGGCGCGGTCGAAGCGCTGGACAAGCACGCCTCCGAGGAACTCAAGGCCAAATATCTGGCAAAGCTCGTCTCCGGCGAATGGATGGGCACGATGAACCTGACCGAGCCGCAGGCCGGCTCCGACCTCGCCGCCCTGCGCGCCCGCGCCGAGCCGGCCGGCGACGGCACCTACCGCATCTTCGGCCAGAAGATTTTCATCACCTATGGCGAGCACGATTTCACCGACAACATCGTCCATCTGGTGCTGGCGCGGCTGCCCGATGCGCCGGCCGGAACGCGCGGCATCTCGCTGTTCCTGGTGCCGAAATTCCTGGTCGGCGACGATGGCACGCTGGGCGCCCGCAACGACGTCTTCTGTTCCGGCCTCGAGCACAAGCTCGGTATCCATGCCTCGCCGACCTGCACCATGATCTATGGCGATGGTTTCCAGGGCGCCAAGCCGGGCGCCATCGGCTGGCTGATCGGCGAAGAGAACAAGGGCCTCTCCTGCATGTTCACCATGATGAACAATGCGCGGCTTTGCGTCGGCATGCAGGGCGTCGCTGTCGCGGAAGCCGCGACCCAGAAAGCGATCGCCTATGCCAATGACCGGCGTCAGGGCAAGGCGGCAAACTTTGGTGGCGCCGGCATGGCGCCGATCGTCCATCACCCGGACGTGCAGCGCAATCTTCTGACGATGAAGGCGCTGACACAGATCGCCCGCGCCATCAGCTATTCCTGCGCCCACGCCATCGATCTCGCGCGCGTGTCGTCCGGTGACGAGGCGGCGCATTGGCGCGACCGTGCCAATCTCTTGACGCCGCTCGCCAAGGCGTTTTCCACCGATGTCGGCGTGGAAGTCGCCTCGCTTGGCGTCCAGGTGCATGGCGGCATGGGCTTCATCGAGGAAACCGGTGCGGCCGCGCTCTACCGCGACGCCCGCATCGCGCCGATCTATGAGGGCACCAACGGCATCCAGGCGATCGATCTGGTGATGCGCAAGCTGCCGCTCGGTGGCGGCGAGCACGTGCATGGCTATATCGACGAACTGGCTGGTATCGCCAATGCGGTGCGAACGTCGAACCTCGAAGGTTTTGGCCGCACCGCCGATGCTCTCGATCAGGCGCTCTCCAATTTGAGGCAAGCAACGCGCTTCCTGCAGAAATTGTCGGCTGATGGAGAAACGGACAAGGCGCTGGCTGGCGCCACGCCGTATCTGCGGCTGATCTCGCTTGCCGCCGGCGGCGCCTATCTGGCGCGGGCCGCTCTTGCCGACCAGGGCCGCATCGCGCTTTGCCGCTTCTTCGCCGAAAACCTGCTTGGCGAAGTCAGCGCTTTGAAGGAGCGCGTCATCGACGGCGCCGAAAGCCTGGCTGCTGCCGGCAAGGCACTGATTTCCGCCTGACCTTCACAAGGAAAAGACCGTGACAGACCACATCCTCGTCGAGCGCCAGGGCGCCATCCAGATCATCCGCATGAACCGCCCGGACAAGAAGAATGCGCTGACGCGCGCCATGTATGCCAAGATGTCGGCGGCCCTTGCCGAAGGCGACGCCGATCCGGCGGTCCGCGTCCATGTCTTTCTCGGCGTGCCCGGCGCCTTCTCATCCGGCAACGACCTTGCCGATTTCATGATCGTGGCCACCGGCGGCGATGGCGGCACGGAGGTCTGGGATTTCCTGCTGGCGTTGGCCCGTGTCGAAAAGCCCATCGTCTCTGGCGTCGACGGCATCGCGGTCGGCATCGGAACCACGATCAACCTGCATTGCGACCTGACCTTCGCCACGCCACGCACGGTGTTCCGCACGCCCTTCGTCGATCTCGGCCTCGTGCCGGAGGCTGGATCGAGCCTTTTGGTGCCGCGCATCCTGGGTCAGCAGGGCGCTTTCGCCCTTCTCGGCCTAGGCGAAGGCTTCTCGGCCGAGCGCGCGAAGGCCGCCGGGCTGATCTACGAGGTGGTCGAGGAGGGCGCTCTGGAGGCCTCGGTGCTGTCGGCAGCCGGCCAGATCGCGGCCAAGCCGCCGCAGGCGCTCAAGATCGCGCGCGACCTGATGCGTGGCTCACGCGACGATCTGGTCGCCCGCATCGGGGTGGAAAGCGAGCATTTCCGCGAGCGGCTGAAGTCCGACGAGGCGCGTGCCGCGCTCACCGCCTTCATGACCAGGAAAAAGGGCTGAGGTTCCTTTTCAGGGATAAAGCCGCGTCTTATCCCAGCCGCCTTTTGCATCGCGGGAAAAGACCACCCGGTCATGCAGCCGGAACGGCCTGTCATGCCAGAACTCGATCGTCTTCGGTACGATGCGGAAGCCCGACCAATGTTTCGGTCGCGGGATCTCGCCGATGGCGTAACGGGCCGTGTATTCGGCGACCGCCTTTTCCAGCGCGAAGCGGCTTTCCAACGGTCGCGACTGCTTCGACGCCCAGGCGCCGATGCGGCTGCCGCGTGGCCGCGTCGCGTAATAGCTGTCGGCTTCGGCGTCGCTGACGATTTCCACCGGACCGCGGACGCGGACCTGGCGGCGCAGCGATTTCCAGTGGAAACACATCGCCGCCTTCATGCTGCCTAGAATCTCCTGGCCCTTGGCGCTCTCGAAATTCGTGTAGAACACAAAGCCGCTTTCATCGAACCCCTTGAGCAGCACCATCCGCACGTCCGGCATGCCCTCGGCATCGACGGTCGCCAGCGCCACGCCGTTGGCATCGTTGATTTCGCTCTTGGTGGCGTCGTCCAGCCATGCGGCGAAGAGGCGAAACGGCTCGGCCGCATCAGTAAAGTCACTGGTTGTTAACGCTGCATCACTCATAGTTTTTCTCAAATTGTCACGAGATCAGGGAGGTTGCCGATTGTCGCGTATCGCGCAAGCTTTTGACAGCAGGCAATGGGGCGTTATCGCTTCGGCCAGCGCGAGAGCGGCGATCGTGGCAATCGTCCTGCCGCTTGCCGGCTGCGGTGCTGGGGGTTTCAGCCTGGACAAGGCCGAAGTCGATCGTTCGATCCTGACCAGCAGCACATCGGCTTCGGTCAGGCCGGCCGATTCGGATCGCGACTCCGACCAGACGACGATCGGCAATGCGGTGTCGTCCGTCGACATCGAGCAGCTCGGGGGCCAAGCCGTGCCCTGGGCGAACACCGGCACCGGCTCGCGCGGCTCCATCACGGAACTGGCGGAATTGAAGGACAGCGGCCAGACCTGCCGCCGCTTCAAGGCTTCGCGCGAAAGCTTTGACGGCGTTGCCATGTTCGAGGGCGAACTCTGTCTTGCCAGTGCCGGCGGCTGGCGTATGCAGGGCTTCAAGGCACTCTGATTTTCCGCCCTCGATGTGACGCCCCGCTACTGGAATTTCTTCCTATGCGAGCGCATATAGGGGGCAAGTATGGACTCACTCCTTTCCAGGGCAGGAAGCATGCGCGACCCCTATGAGGTGCTGGGCGTTGCAAAGAACGCATCGGCCAAGGACATAAAATCGGCGTACCGGAAACTCGCCAAGAAGCATCATCCGGACCAGAATCCGAATGATCCCAAGGCGAAGGACCGTTTTGCCGCGGCCAATCAGGCCTATGAGGTCATCGGCGACGAGAAGAACCGCGCCGCTTTCGACCGTGGCGAGATCGACGCCGACGGCAAGCCGCGTTTCCAAGGTTTTGAAGGTGCGGCCGGCGGTGGCGACCCCTTTGCCGGGTTTCGCCGTCAGCAACAGGGCGCCGGCGGCTCGCGATTCGAGTTCCGATCGGGCCGCCCCGGTGGCGATCCTTTCGACGGCAACAGCGACATCTTCAGCCAGATTTTCGGCGACGCCTTCTCCGGCGCACGCGGGCCAGGCGCAGGCGATCGCCGCCAACCGGCGACATCAGCTGACCTGAACGTCACGCTCGACGTCACCATCGAGGAAGCGGCGAACGCCGAGAAGGTAACGGCGATGTTCCCGGATGGCCGCAAGGTTGCGGTCAAGCTGCCGGCCTATGTCGAGGATGGCCAGACCATCCGGTTGAAAGGCCAGGGTGAGCAGGGACCAGGCCAGCCCGGCGATGCACTGGTCAAGATCCACATCCGCCGGCATCCGCGCTACCGCATCGAAGGTCGCGACCTGCACGCCGATCTTCCGGTTTCGCTGGCCGATGCGGCGCTGGGCGCTAAGGTGCCGGTCGAGACGCCGACCGGCAGGCTCGCGGTCAACGTGCCTGCCTGGTCGAGCTCGGACAAGGTCCTGCGGCTCAAGGGCAGGGGCTTGCCGGAGAAAGCCGGCGGCCATGGCGATCTCTATGCCCATGTGCGCATCATGCTGCCGGAAGGCGGCGACAGTGCATTGGAATCGCTGTTGCGCGGCCAAAAAGGCTGATCGAGAGCTTTTGTCCCCCGAACTGTCCGGTTTGAACGCTTGAAGGGGCTGTGTGCCTGTGCGATAGGCACTCCACAAAGCAGATATCTTGCGGAGAACACGCATATGGCGGGTGGACAGGGCCTGATGGCCGGCAAGCGCGGCCTTATTCTTGGCGTCGCCAATAACAGGTCGATCGCCTATGGCATTGCCAAGGCCTGCGTCGATCACGGCGCCGAGATCGCGCTGACCTATCAGGGCGAAGCCTTCAAGAAACGGGTCGAGCCGCTGGCGGCGGAGCTGGGCGCCTTTGTCGCCGGCCATTGCGACGTCACCGATCCTGCGAGCCTGGACGAGGTTTTTGCCAATGTCGCCAAGCATTGGGGCAAGCTCGATTTCCTCGTCCACGCCATCGCTTTTTCCGACAAGGACGAGTTGACCGGCCGCTATGTCGAGACGACGCGCGACAATTTCCTGCGCACCATGGACATTTCGGTCTATTCCTTCACCACCATCGCCAAGCGCGCCGAAGCGCTGATGACCGAGGGCGGGTCGCTGCTGACGCTGACCTATTACGGCGCCGAGAAGGTGATGCCGCACTATAACGTCATGGGCGTCGCCAAGGCGGCACTCGAGGCCAGCGTGCGTTACCTCGCGGTTGATCTTGGCGCCAAGAAGATCCGCGTCAACGCGATTTCCGCTGGCCCGATCAAGACGCTTGCCGCCTCAGGCATCGGCGATTTTCGCTACATCCTGAAGTGGAACGAATACAATTCGCCGCTGAAACAGACGGTCACGCAGGAAGAAGTCGGCGATTCCGGCGTCTATTTCCTGTCCGACCTGTCGCGTGGCGTCACCGGCGAGGTGCACCATGTCGATTCCGGCTATCACGTCGTCGGCATGAAGGCGGTCGACGCGCCGGATATTTCGACGGTCAAGGATTAGGTCTCTCCGCCTATCCTCCGTCCAGGCCCTGGCCCGATCTCCGGAAGAGCTGATGTACCCGCTGGTTTATATCGTGCGCCACGGCCAAACCGCGTGGAACGCCGAGTTCCGGCTTCAGGGCCAGGCCGACACCGATCTCAATGCTCTCGGCCGCGAACAGGCGACAGGAAACGGCCATCGGCTGGCCGAACTCGTCTGCGATCCCGAGAATTTCGATTTCGTCGCCAGCCCGATGAGACGCACGCGCGAAACGATGGAACGCATCCGCACCGCCATGAAGCTCGATCCGCTCGCCTATCGAAGCGATGTCAGGCTCATTGAAGTCAATTTCGGTGATTGGCAGGGTTTTACCTTTGCCGAGCTCGAGACGCGGTCTCCCGGGGCAAGCAGGACGCGTGCTCGCGACAAATGGAATTTTCAGCCGCCGGGCGAAGGTGCCGAGAGCTACCAGATGCTGCTTGAGCGGGTAAAGCCTTGCTTCGACGAGATCGACCGCAGGACGATCTGTGTGACACATGGTGGCGTCATGCGCACCCTCTTTCGCTTCGTGCTTGATATGCCCGAGGACGAGGCCGCGAACCTGGAGATACCGCACGATCGCGTGCTCAAACTTGATGGCAAGAGCCTGGAGTGGCTTTAGTACGCCTGGTGACGGCCAATTCCTAATGCATGTCGCCCAAAAGTGACCTCCGTTTGGGGAAGTCGCATGAATCCGTTTCGACGCGACGCGCTTTAGTTCGTGTCGCTGTCTCCCGGCAACTGCATGTCGGTGACGACGTTTTCGCCATCGGTCACATCGTAAGCGATGACGATGTCCATGCCCGGCTTCAGCGCGTCGAGATCGGTCTCGGCGTTCAGCTTGTAGGATTTGCCGTCGTCCAGCGTCAGCGTCAGCGCATCCTTGTCGACCTTCTTGATCAGGCCCTCGGTCTGGCCGGCAAAGGCGGCAGTGGAAAGCAGCAGCGTGGCGGCAACAGCGCCAATCAGGGTACGCATCATCGTCCTCTTTGGTCATTGCGCCGGCCTGGGTGGCGGCGGATCCTCAACGGCGAATGGAGCAGAGCAGAAACCAACCGAATGTGTCAAAACTAAATCCGCCAGATCACAGTTTGACCACTGTGGAAAACGCCAATAGAAGGCTGGCTTCAGCCGGTTTCGATGCCGGGCAGGGCACTTTCCATGTCTCACAACACGTTCGGTCATCTTTTCCGCGTCACCACCTGGGGCGAGAGCCATGGCGCGGCGCTCGGCTGCGTGGTCGATGGCTGTCCGCCGGGTATCCGTTTCACGCGCGATGAAATCCAGGCCGAACTCGACAAGCGCCGCCCGGGCCAGTCGCGCTTCGTCACCCAGCGCCGCGAGCCCGACGAGGTGAAGATCCTCTCAGGCTTCGTCCTCGACGAGGACGGCGCGACGATGATCACCACCGGCACGCCGGTGTCGATGCTGATCGAGAATGTCGATCAGCGCTCGAAAGACTATGGCGAGATCGCCCGCCAGTTCCGGCCGGGCCATGCCGACTACACCTACGACGTCAAATACGGCATACGCGACTATCGCGGCGGCGGCCGCTCTTCCGCGCGCGAGACAGCGGCCAGGGTCGCCGCCGGCGCGCTCGCCCGCAAGGTTGTGCCGGGCTTGGTGGTGCGCGGCGCACTCGTTTCGATGGGCGAGAAGTCGATCGACCGCGCCAACTGGAACTGGAATTTCATCGGCGATGCCGAGAACCCGTTCTTCACCCCCGATCCCGCTTCGGTTCCCGTCTTCACGCAATATCTCAATAGCATTCGCAAGGCCGGTTCCTCGGTCGGCGCGGTGATCGAGATCGTCGCTGACGGCGTGCCTCCCGGCCTCGGCGCGCCGATCTATGCCAAGCTCGACCAGGACATTGCCTCCGGCCTGATGTCGATCAACGCCGTCAAGGGCGTCGAGATCGGCAACGGTTTCGAGGCCGCCCGCATTACCGGCGAACAGAATGCCGACGAAATGCGCATGGGCAATGACGGCAAGCCGGTCTTCCTGTCCAACAATGCCGGCGGCATCCTCGGCGGCATCTCCACCGGCCAGGCGATCGTCGCGCGCTTTGCCGTCAAGCCGACCTCTTCGATCCTGACGCCGCGCAAATCGATCGACAAGGACGGCAACGATGTGGAGGTGATGACCAAGGGTCGCCACGACCCTTGCGTGGGAATCCGAGCCGTGCCGATCGGCGAGGCCATGGTTGCCTGCGCCATTGCCGACCACTATCTGCGGCATCGAGGACAGACAGGAAAGGGAATAGGCAGTAGGGATTAGGCAGGAGGCCAGTCTGCCCGCCCGAAAGAGCCAAAATTTCCTTTTCCCTACTGCCTATTGCCTATTCCCTGCGAGCGAAGCGAGCATTTCCATGCCTTACGACCAGAAGAAGATCGTCGAAGCAATCCGGGCTTTCGAACGCGGCGAGATTGTCGTCGTGATGGACGATGACGGGCGTGAGAACGAGGGCGACCTGATCGTCGCCGCCGTTCACTGTACGCCGGAGAAGATGGCCTTCATCGTGCGCAACACGTCGGGCATCGTCTGTACACCAATGCCGCGCGAGGAGGCCAAGCGGCTGAACCTCGCTCCGATGGTGGCCGACAATGATTCGGCCCACACGACCGCCTTCACCGTCAGCGTCGACTTCAAGCATGGCACGACGACAGGCATTTCGGCCGACGACCGCACACTGACGGTGCGGAACCTTGCCAACGGCAATGTCGGCGCCTCCGATTTCGTCCGCCCTGGCCACATCTTCCCACTGATCGCGCGCGAGGGCGGCGTCTTGATGCGCTCGGGCCATACCGAGGCGGCCGTCGACCTCTGCAAGCTCGCCGGCCTGCCGCCGATCGGTGTCATTTCCGAACTGGTCAATGATGACGGCACCGTCAAGCGCGGCCCGCAAGTCGCGGCCTTCGCCGAGGAGCACGGCCTCAAGCAGGTTTCGGTCGCCGATCTAATCGCCTACCGGCAGCGCAAGGAAACGCTGGTCGAGCGCGTCGCCTGCTCCGACATCGAAACGCTGGGTGGCAAGGCGCAGGTCTTCACCTACACGCTGCCCTGGGACACGATGCATCACGTCGCCATCGTCTTTGGCGACATTCGCGACGGCGAGGAGGTGCCGGTGCGGCTGCATTCGGAGGATGTGGTGACCGACGTGTTCGGCACCAGCCACCGGCTCGATGGCATCATGAAGGCGATGGGCGAGCGCAAGCGCGGTGTCATCGTCTATCTGCGCGAGGGCTCGGTCGGCGTCGCTCACCAGGAGCGCAACCGGCCGGCGCCGGGCGATCGCGAGGATCATGAAGAGGCGCGCCGGCGCGAGAGCGAATGGCGTGAGATCGGCCTTGGTGCACAGATCCTGAAGGATCTCGGCATTTCCTCGATCAATCTGATCGCCTCGCGCGAACGCCATTATGTCGGCCTCGAAGGGTTTGGCATTCACATCGCCAAGACCGAGATTATCTGAGCTCGACAAATCCTGGCTGTCATTCGGCCGGGATTGCCGCCTCGCATCCTTCCAGCTCGCATCCGTGGGTGGCGAGGCTGCGCTGGCCGAGCAGCACCGTGATCAGTGCGATAACGCCTGACGCCACCGAAACCCAGAACCCGCTCTGGGCGCCGAACGCGTCTACCACCGCACCGGCGGCGAAAGAGCCCAGCGCCATACCGATGCCGATGCCGGTCATCACCCAGGTGATGCCTTCGGTCAGCATCGTTTCAGGGACATGCCGTTCGATCAGGCCGAAGGCGGTGATGAAGGTCGGCGAGATCGCCACGCCGCTGATGAAGACAGTCAGCGCGAGCGCAGGCACGGTGCCGGCGGTAAGCGGCAGCAGCGTGCCGAGCGTGACCAAAGCGACCGCGATGGCGAGCTGGCGCTGCAGCGGTGCTTTCAGGTTGAGCGCGCCGATGATGATGCCGAGCACGAAGGACCCCAGCGCATAGACGCCGATGACGAGACTTGCGGCGCCCGGCTGGCCGAATTCCTTGGTGATCGCCACCGTGCTCACCTCCGTCGTCGCGAAAGTCGCGCCGATGAAGATCATGGCGAAGGTGATGATTTGAACCGGCCCCAGGCGGATTGCCGAGCCCGTTGAGCCATGGTCCACCGGTCGCACTTGCGGTTCGGTCGAACGCTGCAGGATGAAGGCTGTCGAGCCAAGGGCGAGGAACAGCGTGCTGACGAGCACGCCCGCTTCCGGGAACAGCGCGGCACTGAGGCCCACCGACAGCGATGCGCCGGCGATGTAGACCAGTTCGTCGGCCGCCGACTCGAAGGCGAAGGCGGTGTTCATCTCGGGTCGGCTCCGGAAAATCTCGGTCCAGCGCGCACGCACCATGGCCGGCATGCTTGGCATCGCCGCCGCCGCCAATGCCGACACGAACAGCGTCCATACCGGCCAACCCCGGTTGGCCGATGCGATCAGGGTCGCGAATGCGAGCACGGAGATGACGGTGGTGGGTACGACAACCCGCGTCTGGCCTAGGCGGTCGACCAACCTCGATATTTGCGGCGCCAGGAAAGCGTTGGTCAACGCGAATGTCGCGGAAACCGCACCCGCCAGCCAGTACTCGCCACGCGTCTGCGACAGCATCGCCACGATGCCGATCGGCGCCATGGCGATCGGCAGGCGCGCCACGAAACCGGCGGCGGCAAAGCCCTTGGCTCCGGGAGCGCGAAAAATTTCCGAATAGGGGTTTTGCATGATCCTGTTCCTCGACAAGGGGCGATTCGACGATTACATACGACACGTATGAGTGTTAAATAGACCATACGCCCCGTATGTCAATTGGCATACGGGGCGTATGTAGATAAGGCCAGGACATGCATCGACCACGCAAGGAGATGATCGCGGAGACACGCGCCAAGCTGATCGCCGCGGCACGCCAAGCCTTTGGCACCATCGGGTACGCCGAAGCGTCGATGGACGATTTCACCGCGTCGGCCGGACTGACGCGCGGCGCCCTCTATCATCACTTCGGCGACAAGAAGGGACTGCTCGAGGCGGTTATCGCGCAAATCGATGCTGAGATGGCGGCGCGGGTGAACGAGGTCGCGTCGAGGGCGCCGACCCGCTGGCAGCATTTCGTCGACGAATGCACCACCTATATCGAGATGGCGCTCGAGCCGGAAATCCAGCGCATCATGTTCCGGGACGGTCCGGCGGTGCTGGGCGATCCGGCACAATGGTCGAATGCCAATGCCTGCGTCGGTTCAATGACCGATCATCTGACCGCGCTGCAAAAGGAAGGGGTGGTCGTGCCGGCGCTCGATCCGGAGACGGCCGCGCGGCTGATCAACGGAGCGAGCAGTCAGGCCGCGCAGCGGATCGCCAATTCGAACGATCCCGAAGCGACGTCGAGGAAGGTGGTGGCCGCGTTCAAGCAATTGCTTGAAGGCCTGCTCGAGAAGCCGGAAGCGCGGCCAAACTGAGCCACCGTGGCCCTCCCGCCGCCGCCTGCAATTGACAATAGCCGGTTTGAGCGCATCCTCCACAGCCATCTCTGAGGGGAGATTCGGGCATGTGGGATTTCGATATCGGCAGGTCGGTCTCCATCATGATGCGGACCTGGCCTTTCATTGTCTTTCGCATGATCGTCTATTTCGGCATCACGCTGGCCTACATCATGGCCACCGGCACCGGTGCCTCGGTCGGCTATGGCGTCGGCCATATCTCCACCGACCCCGACGGACCGCTGTCCTTTGCCATGTGGGGCGGCGTGGTCGGTTTCGGCCTCGTCTCGATCGCCGTCTATTGGATCCGCGAATACATCCTCTACGTCGTCAAGGCAGGTCATATCGCCGTCATGGTGCATCTGATCGACGGCCATGACGTTCCCGATGGCCAGAACCAGATCGCCTACGCCAAAGAGGTTGTGACCGAGCGTTTTGCCGAGGCGAACATCCTTTTCGTCGTCGACCAACTGGTCAAGGGCGCCATCCGCGCCATCACCGGCCTGCTCGGCGGCATCGCAGCCTTCCTGCCCATTCCGGGCCTGAGCGGCCTGGTCTCGTTCATCAACACGGTGATCCGCCTGTCGCTCACCTATGTCGACGAGATCATTCTCGGCTACAACATCCGCATCAATTCGTCCTCGCCGTTCGAGACGGCGCGGCAAGGCGTCGTGCTCTACGCCCAGAACGGCAAGACAATGGTCAGGAACGCGGTCTGGCTGGCGGTCATCATGTGGGGCGTCTCCTTTGTCATCTTCCTGCTGATGCTGGCGCCGGCAGCCACTATTCTTTACGTCATGCCCGGTCAGCTCGCCGGTTGGGCCTTCGTTCTGGCCATCGTCTTTGCCTGGGCTTTCAAGGCGGCCTTCATCGAGCCGTTCGCCATTGCCTGCCTGATGCAGGTCTATTTCAAGACCATCGAGGGCCAGGTCCCCGATGCCGCCTGGGACGCCCGGCTCGCCGAAGCCTCGTCAAAGTTCCGGGAACTCAAGGACAAGGCGCTCTCCACCTTCGACGGTTCGCGCTGGGGTACGGCCGGCGCGACGCGCTGATCGGCGAGGTTTGCCGGCGCAGCGGCTACGGTGTTGAGGCGGGCCACCGTGGATTTGAGCGACGCCTCACCCTGGCCGCAAAACGTCTCGCTCATGATCAGGTCGGGCAGCGGCAGCCGTCGGCCCCAGCCATGCGTTTCGAGGTCGGGTTTGGGCGCGAACTCGGAAACACGGCCAACGCAGAGATAGGCGATCGGCGTCACGTGCTCGGGGATAGATAGAAGGCTTTTCAGCGCTTGCGTCTCGATGATGCTGACCCAGCCGACGCCAACGCCCTCGGCGCGTGCCGCCAGCCAGAAATTCTGCACCGCGCAGACCGTGCTGTAGAGATCCATTTCCGGATTGTGCCAGCGTCCCAGCGGCGAGCCTTTCGAACGCTCGCGGTCGCAGGTGATGCAGATGTTGAGCGCGCTTTCGCAAATGCCTTCGAGCTTGAGCTTGCGGTAGAGCGCCCGCCGGTCTGCCTCGATTGCCGGCAGTTCCTGTTCGCGGGCGGCCAAGAACAGGTCGCGCACCTCCCCCCGTCGCGCGGCATCGCGAATGACGATGAAATTCCAGGGCTGCATGAAGCCGACCGACGGCGCGTGATGGGCGGCAAGCAGCAGCCGCGCCAGCACCTCGTCGTCGATCGTCTCCGATGTAAAATGGCTACGCACGTCGCGCCGCGTGAACATGGCGCGGTAAACCGCGTCGCGCGCAATCTGGTCGAATCCATCGCCCATTGCAGCGGTCATATCTTCCGGCATCGCTTGTCCCCTTGCGATTGCAGCAGTTCAAATTTTCAGAGCGTACTTTGTGCGTCCAAGAGAACGCACGTCGCTCTGACGTCATCCGCCTGACCATGCGGATGACGATGCCTGCCAGGCCGGTCTTCTGGCTCGGGATCAACCCACGTCCGGTGCCTTCCCGTCATCGACAGTGGCACTTACCGGCGCAGTCCCCCTCACAGCGTTGGGCACGCCACGGTATCAAACCGTGTTCCCGATTCTCCCGCTTTCGCGGGCACCAGGCAGTAGCGGCAGTCTTACGCCGAATGGCCGGCGACGCCAATGCCCGCAGCGACATGAATGGACGCAGGTTCGATTTTCCCCAGCGATCAGGCCGCAACGCATGGCCATCGCCGCGCCGGGGCACTAGATAGGGGGACATGGCCACTCGTCTCTACACGCACCCGATCTTTCTCGAACACATCACCCCGCCCGGTCACCCCGAGCGGCCCGACCGCCTGCGCGCCATCGAACGCGTGCTCGACGACGAAGCTTTCGCCGCGCTCGACCGTGTCGAGGCACCGCAAGGCGACGAGGCGACCATCCTTTACGCGCATCCCGCCGATTTCGTCGCGCGTGTCCGCGCCGCCATCCCCGACGAAGGCATTGCCCGCATCGATGCCGACACCACCGCCAGCCCGAAGAGCTGGCAGGCCGCGACCACGGCGATCGGCGCCGCCAACGCCGCCGTCGACGACGTCTTTGCGGGCCGCGCCGACAATGTCTTCGTCGCCGCCCGGCCACCTGGGCACCATGCGGAAAAGACCACGGCCATGGGCTTCTGCTTCTTCAATACGGCGGCAATCGCTGCCCGCTATGCGCAGAAGAAGCATGGCGCCGAGCGTGTCGCCGTCGTCGACTGGGACGTGCATCACGGCAACGGCACGCAGGATATTTTCTGGGACGATCCTTCGGTCCTCTATTGCTCGACGCACCAGATGCCGCTCTATCCCGGCACCGGGGCGAAGAGCGAGACCGGCGCCGGCAACATCGTCAACGCGCCGCTGGCGCCGCGGACCGGCAGCGAGGTGTTTCGCGATGCCTTCCTGTCGCGCGTGCTGCCGGCACTCGACAATTTCGCGCCCGACCTGATCATCATTTCGGCTGGCTTCGACGCGCACCATCGCGACCCGCTGGCGGAAATCAATCTGACCGAGGACGATTTCGACTGGGCGACCGGCCAGCTGATGCAGCGCGCCGCACGCCATGGCGGCAACCGGCTCGTCAGCCTGCTCGAGGGCGGCTACGATCTGCAGGGATTGGCATTTTCGGTCGCCGCCCATGTCGGGCGACTGATGAAAGGATGAATGATGACTGGTGAGATCAACGAAGACGTCAAGGCGATGAGCTTCGAACAGGCACTCGACGCTCTGGAGAAGATCGTCGATGATCTGGAGCGTGGCGACGTGCCGCTCGACCAGTCGATCCGGATCTACGAGCGCGGCGAGGCGCTGAAGATGCATTGCGACCGGTTGCTGAAGGCCGCTGAGGACAAGGTCGAGAAGATCAGGCTGTCGCGCGACGGCAAGCCGGTTGGAACCGAGCCGCTCGACGCGGACTAGGGAGCCGAGCAGCTTTACCGATTTTTGGACACGATCATGATCGAGGATACAGTTCGTCCCGATTGAAACGGACAAGAGGAGATACGGAAGCGATGTGCAGAAACATCAAGACCCTGTTCAATTTTGATCCGCCGGCAACCAATGACGAAGTCCGCGACGCGGCACTCCAGTTTGTCCGCAAGCTGAGCGGTACGACGCGGCCTTCCGCCAAGAACCAGCATGCATTTGATCACGCGGTCGACGCCATCGCGGCATCGGCACGCGAGCTTCTCGATTCGCTCGAAACCCACCAGCATCCGCGCAATCGCGAAGAGGTGGCGGCTAAACTAAGAGCAAAGGCGGCGATCCGGTTCGCCTGATATGCCCAAAGCGCCCACTGACCGCTGACCAGGAGAGTTCATGAGCTTCTTCCCGGGGAAAGACCCTGAGGCCGGCGATGCCTTCGCCAGCGACCAGATCGAGCTGATGGTCATCCCGAACGCCAAGGATATTGGCGGCTTCGAGGTGCGCCGCGCCTTGCCGACCGCCAAGCGGCGCCTGGTCGGGCCGTTCATCTTCTTCGATCGAATGGGTCCCGCCATCATGCGCGCCGGCCAGGCGCTCGACGTTCGTCCGCACCCGCATATCGGCCTGTCGACCGTAACCTATCTGTTCGACGGCAAGATCAGGCACCGCGATTCGCTCGGCACCGAAATGGTGATCGAGCCCGGCGACGTGAACCTGATGACCGCAGGCCGCGGCATCGTCCACTCCGAGCGCACGCCGCAGGAATTGCGCGGCGCGCCGATGTCGATCTCCGGCCTGCAGACGTGGCTGGCGCTGCCCGACGGCAAGGAAGAGGTGGCGCCGGTGTTCGAGAACACAGCTGCGCTGCGACTTCCAGAGATCGATGCCGAGGGCGTCAGCGGCCGTGTCGTCATCGGCGATTTCCAAGGATTGCGGTCTCCGGTGCGGGCGGATTCCGAAACGCTCTACGCTGATTTGCGGCTTGCGCCCGGTGCCAGCGTCAAGATCCCGGCCGATGCGGAAGAGCGCGCCATCTACACGCTGGAGGGCGAGGTCTCGATTTCAGGCGACGTCTTTCCGGCGGAACGGCTGCTGGTGTTCCGTCCCGGCGACGAGATCGTCATATCGTCGCCGACGGGTGCGCATTTCATGCTGTTCGGCGGTGCCTCGCTCGGTTCGAAGCGCTACATCTGGTGGAATTTCGTCTCCTCGTCCAAGGAGCGCATCGAGCAGGCCAAGCAGGAATGGAAGACCGGCCGCTTCGATATCGTTCCTGGCGATGAGAAAGAATTCATTCCGCTGCCGGAAGGCTGAGCGGATCGGTGAGGGGCTGACCATCCGCGTCACCGACACGCATTTACTTTCGGCGGCCGGCGGCCTATCCCGCCGAAGAAAAGAAAGTCTGGGCCCAACGTGAACGCAACGCTGCATACGCCGCTTCTCGACAAGGTTCGCGTCCCGGTCGACCTGCGCACGCTGGCCGAGAGCGAATTGCCGCAACTGGCATCCGAGCTTCGCGCCGAACTGGTCGATGTTGTCTCCCACACCGGCGGCCATCTCGGTGCCGGCCTTGGCGTAGTCGAACTGACGGTGGCGCTGCACTATGTCTTCAACACACCCGATGACCGGCTGATCTGGGATGTCGGCCACCAGGCCTATCCGCACAAGATCCTGACCGGACGCCGGGACCGCATCCGCACCTTGCGCCAGGAAGGCGGCTTGTCGGGCTTCACCCGCCGGGCCGAGAGCGAATACGACCCGTTCGGCGCCGCCCACTCCTCGACATCGATATCGGCGGGTCTCGGCATGGCCGCCGCCCGCGACCTTTCGGGTGGTCGCAACAATGTCATTTCAGTCATCGGCGACGGCGCCATGTCGGCCGGCATGGCCTATGAGGCGATGAACAATGCCGGCGCGCTCGATGCGCGCCTCATCGTCATCCTCAACGACAATGACATGTCGATCGCGCCGCCGACCGGCGCGATGAGCGCCTATCTGGCGCGCCTGGCTTCCGGAAAGGCCTATATCGGCTTGCGCGACTTCGGCAAGAAACTGACCTCCTATCTCGGCAAGCGGGCCGATCGGGCCATCACCCGGGCGGTCGAGCACGCGCGCGGCTATGTCACCGGCGGCACTTTGTTCGAGGAACTCGGCTTCTATCACATCGGCCCGATCGACGGCCACAATCTGGAGCATCTGATTCCGGTCCTGAAAAATGTCCGCGACAACGGCAAGGGGCCGGTGCTGATCCATGTCGTCACCCAGAAGGGCAAGGGCTACGCGCCGGCGGAAGCGGCCGCCGACAAATACCACGGCGTCAACAAATTCGACGTCATCACCGGCGCGCAGACCAAGGCGCCGGCCAACGCGCCTGCCTACACCAAGGTGTTCGCCGAAAGCCTGATCCAGGAGGGCCGCGAGGACGATCGCATCGTCGCCGTCACCGCCGCCATGCCGAGCGGCACCGGCCTCGATCTGTTCGGCGAGGTGTTCCCGTCGAGGACCTTCGATGTCGGCATCGCCGAGCAGCATGCGGTGACCTTCGCCGCCGGCCTCGCGACGGAAGGCTACAAGCCGTTCGCGGCGATCTATTCGACTTTCCTGCAGCGCGCCTACGATCAGGTCGTCCATGACGTCGCGATCCAGAAACTGCCGGTGCGTTTCCCCATCGATCGCGCCGGCTTCGTCGGCGCCGACGGCGCCACCCACTGCGGCGCCTTCGACACCACCTTCCTGGCAAGCCTGCCGGGCTTTGTCGTGATGGCGGCGGCCGACGAAGCGGAACTGCGCCACATGGTGCGCACCGCCGCCAGCTATGACGATGGCCCGATCGCCTTCCGCTATCCGCGTGGCAACGGGGTCGGCGTCGACATGCCCGAGCGCGGCTCGGTTCTCGAGATCGGCAAAGGCCGCATCGTCCGGGAAGGCAGCAAGGTTGCCCTGCTGTCCTTCGGCACAAGGCTGCAGGATTGCCTTGCCGCGGCCGAGGAACTCGGCGCGGCCGGGCTTTCCACCACGGTCGCCGATGCCCGCTTCGCCAAGCCGCTCGACCAGGATCTGATCCGGCGGCTGGCCCGCTCGCACGAGGTCCTGGTGACGGTGGAGGAGGGCGCTATCGGCGGCTTCGCCAGCCATGTGCTGCAGTTCCTTGCCCATGAAGGATTGCTGGAGAACGGCCTGAAGGTACGCCCGCTGGTTCTGCCCGACGCCTTCACCGACCACGCCAAGCCGGAGAAGATGTATGCCGATGCCGGTCTCGACGCCGCCGGGATCGTGCGCACCGTTTTCACGGCCCTCGGCCAAACAGTCCGCGCCCAGCGCGCCTGAATCAAAACCTCAACAGCTTGAATCAGTTTGCCGGCTTGATACCGTAACGCACTGTTAACGCAGCCGTTTGGCGTTTCGCTTACCGTGTCCCTTGGCGGTTTTTCAACTGCGCCCTGCTAGATCACTGCCAGGCAGGGAGACAACAACAATGAAGACGCTTCTGTGCGGCGCGGCCCTTTTGGCCGTGATGGTCGTGCCGGCTGCCGCCGAAACGCGCTACGACCGCAATCTCGAAAAGGCGGTGGTCCGCATTGTCGCCGGCAAGATCGGCGATATCCGCGGCGGCTTTTCCTACAGGCAGGTGCCGCAGCTCGTGATGCTGCCGGACCCTTCACCTCAGCCCGCTGTTGCGACCGAGCATCCGCGTCAGCAAGCGTCAGAGGATGGGGACGACGGTTTGTCTCCAGCCGTCGAGCGCCAAGTGTCCCGCACGATCTTCTAGAGAAATTCCAGGAAAAGTGCGTAGCGGTTTTCCCGGGAAAAGCGCGCAGCGCTTTCCCTAGGGAATTGCGTGAAAACAAAGAGTCTAAAACCACATATCGCGCACGCAGCGGCCATCGCGTGGCAGATCGTCGTAAGAGTCGAGACCGTCGAAACGGTCGATCGGCAAGTCGGCAACGGCTTCGGGCGGCGCCAGCCCACATTGACGGCGATGCGTATTCGGCCAGAATCGCTGGCGCGCATGCCGCGCCATGCCAGCACGCAGGCGCAGATCGGGCAAAACAGGATTTCAAGCGACGGCTTGTCCTTTGCGGCGCGCGTATAGCTGGCCGTCGGCCCCGAAACGCGAATGCGCTCGTCGACATAATCATAAGCCCAGAGCGCGCCATAGCGACGGCAAAGGGTGCAGTTGCAAGCCGTCACCGGGCCGGGATCGCCCTCCAGGGTCCAGTGGGCAGCGCCACAGTGGCAGGTTCCCGTCAGCATGCGTTCTCCCCGGTTCCGACGATGGAGGCTCTACTCGACGACCATTTTGCCGGACCCGATGCGATGCGCGCAAGCCGCGGCTTGGCTCGCTACACCAGCCGCTCACGCACGACGTCACCTTAGTTCCGTGTAATGTCCTTGCCTTCACCGCGGGCTTTCGCCAGAGAAGGCCGATGAATTCGCCTCCGCCAGCCAGCACACGCCAGCGGCTCGACGACCTGCTCGTCCAGCGCGGGCTGTTTGCCAGCCGTTCGCGCGCCCGCGACGCGGTCGAGCGCGGCGCGGTGATGGTTGACGGCGCCATTGCCCGCAAGCCCGGCCAGAACGTTTCGCCGCAATGCCTTGTTGTCATCGACGATCCGGCGCGAGGCTATGTTTCGCGCGCGGCGCTCAAACTGATCGGCGGACTGGACCATTTCGGCCTCGATCCCGCCGGCCGCGAAGCCCTCGACATCGGCGCCTCGACAGGCGGGTTTACCCAGGTGTTGCTCGAACGCGGCGCGTCCCATGTCACGGCCATCGATGTCGGCCACGGCCAGATGCATCCCGATGTCGGCGGCGATCCGCGCGTAACCGTGATCGAAGGCTTGAATGCGCGCGATCTCACGACCGCCGATCTTGCCGGCCGCAGTCCGGATTTCATCGTTTCCGACGTCAGTTTCATCTCGCTTAAACTGGCGCTGCCGCCGTCGCTTGCTCTTGCCAAGCCCGGTGCCGGCGCGGTCTTTCTGGTCAAACCGCAATTCGAGGCCGGTCGCGAGGCGATCGGCAAGGGCGGTCTGTTGAAGGATCCCTTCGATGCCGCCCGTGTCGCGGGCCTGCTACAGGATTGGCTGGATGCCGTTCCCGGCTGGCGCTCGCTCGGCCTGCATCTGTCGCCGATCGAAGGTGGCGACGGCAATCGCGAATTCCTGCTCGGTGGGATCAAGGACCGATGAGCACACGCTTCACGATACGAAAGCTCGGATCGCAGGGTGACGGCATCGCCGAAACCGAAAGCGGCGATCTGTTCATTCCCTTCACGCTGCCGGGCGAGACCGTCACTGCCGCGCGCGAACGGGATCGCGCCACGCTGATGGCGGTGCTGGAGGCCTCGCCGCTGCGCATCGAAGCCGCCTGCCGTCATTTCACCGAATGCGGCGGCTGCGCCCTCCAGCATTTCGAGGCCGAAGCCTATCGCCAGTGGAAACGCGAAAAGGTGGTGCACGCCCTGAAGGGCAAGGGGATCGAGTGCGAAATCGGAGAGTTGGTTGCCTGTGCGCCGCAGTCGCGCCGCCGTGTCGTGCTTGCCGCCCGGCGCACCGAAACAGGCATGTTGCTCGGCTTCAATCGCCATCTGTCGCCGGAAATCATCTCAATATCCGAATGCCCGATCTCGCTGCCCGAGATCGTCGCGGCACTCGGCCAGTTGAGGGCGCTGGCCGAACTGATATGCGCCACCACCAAATCGTTCCGGATGGCGGTCACCGTTACGGGTTCCGGTCTCGACATCGCGGTGCATGACTCCGGCAAGCTCGGCGAACACCAGCGCCGTATCGCCTCCAATTTTGTCATTGCGCAGGGCTTTGCCAGACTGTCCATCGATGACGAGATCGTCATCGAGCCAAGGAAGCCCGTGGTCATGTTCGGCAGCGTCGCGGTGGCGCTGCCGCCGGGCGCCTTCCTGCAGGCGACCGAGGCTGCCGAACGGTCCATGGCCGAGATCGTCGGCGGACATCTGAAGCGCGCCAAGAAGATCGCCGATCTTTTCGCAGGCTGCGGCAGCTTTGCGCTCCGGCTTGCGGCGAAGTCGGAAGTCCACGCGGTCGAAGGCGATGCGGCCGCACTTTCGGCGCTCGACCGGGGATCCCGCTTCGCGACAGGCATCAAGCGGGTGACGGGCGAGCGGCGCGACCTGTTTCGCCGGCCACTGACGTTCAAGGAGTTGAACGCCTTCGACGGCCTGGTCTTCGATCCGCCGCGCGCCGGCGCAGAGGATCAGTCGAAGCAGATCGCCCGCTCGGATGTTCCATTCGTTGCCGCGGTGTCCTGCAACCCGGTGACGCTGGCTCGCGACCTGCGCATCCTCATCGACGGCGGATATGCGTTGAAAAGCGTGACGCCGATCGACCAGTTCCTGTGGTCATCCCATGTCGAGGCCGTCGCGCTGCTGGAGAAGCCGAAGCGGCGGCGGTAGTTCACGACCTCCGGTTCGCAGGAAATTTCTGAAGCCTCTGTTCTTTCGACGAAATTGCGCCCCAAAAGCCGCCTTTGTGCGGGCTCCTAATTTCGCATCTTTGGGAAACATTTCGGCCCATTCGTCGTTACTAATATAAACCGATGGC